>SHOL01000306.1 GCA_004294945.1 Treponema sp. | reverse complement strand
CCTTCTGGATGATGCGGTGGGTGCCGACGAGGATGTCGACGTCTCCCGTTGCCACCCGTGCGAGCGTTTTTTTCTGTTCGGCCGGAGAGACAAAGCGCGAAAGCTGCGCAATCCGGACCGGGAATTTGGAAAAGCGTTCGGTCAGGGTGTCAAAATGCTGTTCTGCCAGAATGGTCGTCGGCGCCAGGAAGGCGACCTGCTTGCCGCCCATAACAGCCTTGAAGGCGGCGCGCATGGACACTTCGGTCTTGCCGTAACCGACGTCCCCGCATACAAGCCGGTCCATCGGCACCGGTTTTTCCATGTCGGCTTTAATTTCGGCGATGACGGTCAGCTGATCATCGGTTTCTTCATAGGGAAAGGCCGCCTCGAACGAGGTTTGCCATTCGCCGTCTTTCGGGAACGGAAAACCGCGGGCGGCTTTTCGGCGGGAGTACAGGTCGATCAGCCGCTGCGCAATATCTTCGACCGATTTTTTAACCTTGTTCTTGCGGTTTTCCCAGGACTTCGAGCCCAGCCGGTCCAGGCGGGGGTTTTCGCCTTCGCTGCCGATATAGCGCTGGACGAGGTTTACCTGTTCAATCGGAATAAAGACCGTTTCTTCTTCCGCATACTCGAGCTTGATGTAGTCACGCTCGTTGCCGAGCGTCCGGACGCGTTCGATTCCCTTGAACTGTCCGATGCCGTAATTGACGTGGACCACGTAGTCGCCGGGATTGAGCTCCACGAAGGTGTCGATGACGGCGCTTTTTGCGTGCTTTACCGATTTCGGGATATGCCTCCTGCGGCCGAAGATTTCATTTTCCTGGATGACAATTATCTTGAGTTCGGGAAGAGCGAAGCCCGACGACAGGTTCAGCGGAAAAATTTCAACGTTGACGTCTTTCAGGATTTCGCCGATGCGCAGCGCCTGGTTGGGGCTTTCGGCAAAGATGTAAATTTTCCAGCCGTTCGAGGCGAGGTTTTCAAGTTCTTCCCGGAGGTACACGATATTGCCGAAAAAGCTCCGGGGCGGATCTGCGGCTATGCGCAAGCGGTTGGGCGAAAGGGATTCGTCGCCGCGGATGGTACGGAACAGTATCCGTTGGGGATATGTCGAGGCGAGTTCGCGGAAGTTGAGCAGTATCCGCTGTGGTTCCGGCACGGCAGCAAGCAGCGGATTGCGCTCGCCTTCTCCTCCGGCAGAACGGTGCCTGCGATACAACCCGAGGTATTCGCGCTCAAGGCTTTCCTGCGCGTTTTCCTGGCGGTCGTAATCAAGAAAAAAGACGGTCGGGGAAGCGTGAGGGTTAGCCTGCCCGTTGCCCGTACCTTCATATGCAAGGTAGTCGAGAATCGAGTACGAGCGGTCGAAGGCAAGGGGATAAAAGAGCT
>SHOL01000130.1:1440-7353 GCA_004294945.1 Treponema sp. | reverse complement strand
GATAACAGCTACGCGTACAGGATAGCACAGAAAACGGCGGAGAAAAGGATTTTTTAAAGAGGTTCTAGAGATTTTACAGATCGGGACGACGAATGCGGGTGCCGCATCAGTGCCGCATCAGTGCCGGTGCGCTGGCCCGGCCGACGCTTCCAGCTGCAAATATCAGTGCCGGTGCGGGGATTACAGGCGCCTTCCCGCCCTGAACCTGCGCTCGCCGGGAATAATCCTGGTAAAGCACAGCAGCTTGTCTACCTGCACGAGCAGCTCATCCGCCGTCAGACCATCAGACGGAATATAGGGAGCACAGCCGATGCTTGCCGAAAGATGCCATTTCCGCTTATTTTTCTGGTTCCATTCTTCAAGCCGACTGTGAACGCTGTTGCGAACCGCATCAAGCTCGTCGTAGCGGTCCAAATTCACAATAACTGCAAATTCGTCGCCGCCGTACCGCGCCACAAAACCCGTATCCTTAAAATGGTAATCGAGAATCCGGACAAACGTCCGCAGCATATCGTCGGCTTCGCCATGCCCGAAACGATCATTAACCGAACGGAAATTATCAATATCGATCAGCATCACGCCGAAACGGTTTCCGTTCCGCGCTGTCGAAATCCTTCGGGAAAGAGTCCGGTCAAAACTGCGCCGGTTGTTGATACCGGTCAGCTCGTCGATCATCAGCTGGTCATTCTGTATACCGATATACACAATAAGCAGGGATAAAGACATGCTCGGCCACAGCAGACAGACGCCATAAAACAGGCCCTGAACAAAACCGCCGATTGCCGGCGGCAGTGCAAAACAGAGCAACGCAAACAGCGTATGCCGGTCCACATATGTGCGGTTACGCATCACATCAGCATACCCGACAAACAGAAAGGAAAAGGTCAGCAGGGCTGCGGCGGGAAAAAGCGGACCGCGATGATAGATATTATTCTGATCGACACTGAAAAGAAGTCCGTTCCAGAAACTGGAAATCGCAACTACCGATACGACAATGATAATTGCATTTTCCAGGTATATCTTCCACCCGGAACGTTTCGGATCGGGATAGACAATCGCCCGTACATACCGGGCCCACATCACACACACCGACATTTGCAGGCAGTAGCCAATCGCAACAGCAAGCTGCAGTATAAGACGTACGGGTTTCCCGGGAACGCCGTCAAGTACTACCGTTACCGCATCGAGTATCGAGGTAAGAGCGGTCAACACTATCAGGGCCGAAAACAGCCGCGTCTGAGTCATCTTTTCTTTGGGCGCATTCCAGGACTTGAATCCGATAACAGCAAGGATTATTAACGAAAGCGCGTAAATGTCGACAGCCTGCAGAACTTTAATATGAAGCATCGCTGATTACACCGTAATCTCGATCCGGTTCGAATCGGGATCATACAGGCAGCTTTCATAATATCCGTCGCCGGTCCAGCGCGGACCCGACAAGAGCGTATACCCGTCGGAAACCAGTCGTTGCGTCAGCGCATCGACGGCAGCCTTGCTCCCCGCAGAAAAAGCAAGATGAATCAGCCCGAGGCGCTGCTTTTCCGGATCGTCGGCACTCGGAGGAATTTCAGAAGAGTGCATGATTTCAAGTAAAGCCCCGGAATCGAACGAGAGAAAATACGAAAAGAAACCGGTTTTCTTGTTCCGGTACGGCTCACCGCACCGGGCGCCGAAGTAAGTTGTGTAAAAATCTCTGAGCCGTTCCGGATCACTGGTCCACACCGCAACATGATGTATTGTCACGTATTCGCACACTCCCATTGTCTTCGTTTTGGACAGAAACGGGAGCATGCAGCCGCGACACACGCATCACGTATGCAAAATAGTCCCGTTTGATTGTATAACATCTCCATACCAGCGGGCAGAATCCTTGAGCGTCCGTTTCCCCGTAGAAAAATCAATATGAATCAGTCCGAACCGTTCCTTATACCCTTCGGCCCATTCGAAGTTATCCATAAGGCTCCAATGGAAATATGCAGGAATTTCTGCCCCTTGATCAATAGCTTTTTCCAGTTCAAGCAGATACCGGCGTGTAAAATCGATTCGTCCCGGATCGTGCACCCGGCCATCCATAGACACCCAGTCGGAAAGCGAAAGCCCGTTTTCTGCAATGACAACCGGTTTTTTATAGCGCTCCCACAAAAAATACGGCGCCCAGCGGAGCGTCTCGGGTTCTACATTCCACTTGTTCGCAGTCTGCGGGTTTCCGCTTGGCTGTTTGACCATTTCCAATCCATTTTGTCCGAACCGCAGGCGTTCTCCGGAATACAGGTTGATACCGCAAAAATCCGTCTTTCCGGCGATGCCGTCAAGATCCGTCTGCCAGCCGCAGGGAAGAAACTGCTCGTTCGCCGCAAGCCAGTCCGCCGGATAGGTGCCCTGGAATACCGGATCGGTATACGCAGCAAGCGTCCAAGGAATACCGGCGACCGGATGATAGCCAAAGAAAGCGGACCGGACCGCGTCGACAAGCGCGGGATCTTCGGTATCGGGAATCAGCGCCCGTGTCGTCGGCACATAGCCGATGCAAAAACGGTCGCTGCCGCGGGACGAACGCAGGGCATCCACTGCCTTCCCGTGCGCTACCAGATGATTATGATGCGCCGCAATCAGATCGGGAGCCGACAGTTTCAGCCCCGGGGCATGAACACCGCTTTCAAGTCCAAGCCCAATAAAACACTGGGGCTCATTAAACGTCATCCAGTGCTCAATCCGGTCGCCCAGCGCATCGCCTGCCGCACGGGCATATTCGGCAAAGGCGTCGCCGGTTGCAGGATTCAGCCAGCCGCCCTCGCGCTGGAGGATATGCGGCATATCCCAGTGGAACAGTGTCGCCCAGGGCTGAATACCGGCTTCCAGCAAAGCGTCCGTCAGACGCGAATAAAAATCGATCCCTTTCTGATTGATTCTCCCGCGACCGTCCGGAAGTATGCGCGGCCAGGCAATCGAAAAGCGGTACGCCTTCAGCCCGATATCCTTCATAAGCGCAATATCTTCTATATATCTATGGTAGTGGTCACAGGCCGTTTCTCCCGTATCCCCGTTATATGTTTTGCCCGGCCATGCTGAAAAAACGTCCCAGACAGACGAGCTGCGTCCGTCTTCATGAACTGCACCCTCTATCTGGTACGAAGAGGTAGCCGCGCCCCACACAAAATCAGCTGGAAATGCCATACAATCTCCTGTAGACTTGATCTGGTTCCGAACACAATCGCGTTGTTCGAGGTACGCATAA
The DNA here is from genome assembly GCA_004294945.1 of Treponema sp. GTDB lineage: Bacteria > Spirochaetota > Spirochaetia > Treponematales > Treponemataceae > Teretinema. The sequence continues at coordinate 4,118 of SHOL01000130.1, read as the reverse complement.
GTCTAACCGAGGACTATAAAAAAAGGAAGCCGTTTTGAGCCTATTTGTTGCCAATTTCAACAATTTAACCACTTTTTTTGCAGCCATCCTTGAAGAAGGCGATCGGCTCATTCCCCCTCCCCGGGATACGCCGCCGGTACTTGTCCATGCCTCTCTTTCGGCGTTCGGAAACTCGATACCCGGCGGCGAAAAGCCGGTACTTGCGGCGCTGATAACTGCCTGCCGGAAGCACAAAAGGACATTGGTCATGCCAGCTCACGCCGATCCCGGCTCTGCGCACCTGACGTCCCGAAACCCGCTACTCGCATTCCGCCGCAGAGCCCCGTGCACCGGAATGGGACGCATCGCCGACCGCTTCCGCCGTACGCCCGGAGTACAGCGGTCGGATCACCCGCTTCTGTCTTTTTGCGCCGCCGGCCCATTACAGCGCCAAATTCTACGCGGCCACACCCCGGAAACAGGACTCGGCTTCGACTCCCCTCTGGGCACCCTCCTGGACCGGGACGCACTCATACTCATGCTCGGTACCCCGTGGACCACCTGCACCGCACTCCACCTTGCCGAATACGCCTGTGCAGGAGACGATCGGGTAAGCTGCTGGGCGCCCGTCGGAAAATACAGCCGTGTCTGGAATGACATCCCCTTCAGAACAGAAGCATTCCAGGCGCTCGGCTCCGCCTTTGAACACGAACACCCCGATCTTGTCCGATCCGGCCCGATTCCGGCCAACAAAACGACAAAGGCAACCTGGAAAATCGTACGCATGCAAAGCCTCTTCTCGTTTTGCGTAGACAGATACCCCCAGTTCCGGTAAATTCGAGGCGATATGTTCGAATTCATCAAAAAACTGTTCCGCAAGCCCGCACCCGAACCGATCGACCCCGACCTTGTTCCCGAAGAACTCTGGATACCGGACTTCCGGAAAAGCGACACGGTCCGATTCCTCAGCGAAACGGGCGAGCATTACCATTCAGCGCCGGGCCAGAAAGGCTTCACTCTTTCTATCAACAAGAAAAACATATTTGCATGGAGCGTCGATCCTCTCTACCGCTACCGGGATTTCGTCATGGAGGCACTTATCGAATTCCCGTCTTCGAAAGCGGAACCGGCAATTCCGGCGTCCGGTCAGGCGTCTTTTGCCGGGAGCCCCGGAAGCCCGCTCCGCGCCGGCCGCTGCGCGGCCGGTTTCCTGTTCAGATCGATCTCGGACTCAACTTTTTACAGCATTCTTGTTTCGGACTCGGGCATGGTCCGCATGGAGTCGGTGATCAACGGCAATCCCGTTCCGATCCTCGGGTGGACAGAGATCCCGCCGGTTCCTCCCGCGTTTGCAGCTTTGGAGGAAGCGGAGAGTGACGCGCCCTACACTGTTGACGCGTCCGTATACGTGCTGAGAGTTATCGCCCGTTCAACGACGTTCACCATCATTCTTAATGATCGATGGATAGCTGAATGTCAGGACGATACAATTCAAGCTCCGGGAAAGATTGCGTTTGCGGCCCAGAACTGGAACGAACTTGATACAGTCGATGTTACACTCCGCGCTTTTGCGCTGGACTCGCGCCCGGTAGAAATCGAAGCGGTCCACTCGCGCTGGAACGATTTTATTCCGATACCTCCGGAAGCGCGAGTGAATCTTGCACAGACCTGGTATGCGATGGGAAAGTATGTTCCGGCAATTATCGAGCTGAAAAAGGCATGGAAAGACCGGGAGCCGGAAAGTGCCGAACGGTTGCTTGCGGCGCAGGTGTATCTTGCCCAGCGGCTCCTGCCGGAAGCGGAGTCCGAAGTGCGCAAAGCGCTTGCAGCCCAGGCGGATTCGGTCGAGGCGGCGGCGGAACTTGGCGGCATTCTGTATTTGGAAAACCGGTTTGTCGAACTGGACCAGCTGATCGCATCGCTTTCGCGGGAGGCGGTGGAAGCATCCGCGTTTATTTCGAATCTTGAAGGACATGTGCTGCACTGGAAGGGCGACCGAAAAGGAGCTGCGAAGGCGTACTCCCGGGCGGCGGCCCTTGCCCCGGATCAAGGGCTTTTTCTGCTGCATGCAGGCAACGAGCACGCCGACTCAGGCGATGCCGCTGCGGCCCTTACCGCCTGGCTTGAAGCGGCGCGACTTTTTCTGGCGGATGAAAACTACGACGATCTGGGCGAGCTCATTCCGCGGCTCGCTGAAGCGGCTCCCGATAATCCGGCAGTGCTGGCTATCGAAGGAAAATACCGCTATGCGCTCGGCGATACCGCGAGGGCGCACGAATGTCTTGAACAGGCAGCGCGCTCGGGTACGGACGATTCGGCTGTGTGGTATCTGCTCGGGCTGCTCGTCTTGCGGGACGGGAACCCCTCAGGTGCAATAGCCGCGCTTGAAAAGGCGATCGAGCTGGAAGACAGTTGTGCGCTCTATTATTTCCGTCTGGCGGAAACGCTTTTCTACTCGGGGCGGGAATGCGATGCGGCTATTGCGAACGCAATCGATCGGGATCTGTCCAACGGATGGATACATAATCTTGCCGCGCTGAAGTCGCTTGGAGCAGGAGAACTGGAAGAGGCGGAAAAGCATATTACGGAAGCGCGCAAGCTGCTGCCTGCGGAGCTTCCGGTTCTGGTCAATTTTGCGGAAATAAAGCGCAGGCAGGGAAAGCTGGACGATGCGCTTCCGCTTTTGGACACCGGGGATG
>SHOL01000130.1:0-1430 GCA_004294945.1 Treponema sp. | reverse complement strand
GCCTTGCACGCTGCGGCGAACCTGCTTGCGGAAGACGGAAGAAATGCCGAAGCCGACGAGTGGTACCGGAAAGCGCTCAGGCAGCGCCCTTTTGACGCCGGGCTTCTGACAGACTGCGCCGCGAACTGTCTGGAGCTGGATATGCTGAACGAAGCGGACGATCTGCTTGGCCGGGCGATGGACCAGGAACACTCGGCACGCATGTATCGGCTTGTTTCATTCCTTGCTTCGCGCAAGGGAGAACACGCGCGGGCCGAAGTTGCGCTGTTGCAGGCGGCGGAGGAATACCCGAAAGACGCGGACATTCTGGCGGATCTGGCGATGCACTGGATGCAGCGGAACAAGCGGGACAAGGCAGAAGAAATTATAGAAAAACTGAAAGATGCCGGGGACGAGGAGCGCGCGGCGGAGCTTGGAAGTGAACTCGCGAGGAAGTTTACCGAGCCGGTGAACTGCGCGTTGTGCGGCCGCGAATGGCGCGTTCCCCGCGACATTCCGCCCCAGGCATCCCTGAGGATTCGGGACGAGCCGCCGGACGACCTTCCCGCAGGGACCTGTTCAGTCTGCGGGAAAACGGTGTGCATCGGATGCGCCAAGCACAATCTCGGCGACGACGGACGCTTCCGTTGTGCCGAAGACGGCGTGCCGCTCAAGCTGAGCGACCACCGCGTTATCTGGCTCCTGTCTCAATGGCAGGCTCAGCGTTAGCCATCTGGTGCGCCGGTTCTGGTGCGGCGGTTTGCTGGTGCGCCGGCGGCAGACTTACCGGCGGTTTGCTGGTGCACCGTGTTCTATTGTATGGAAAGCTGCCAGGCGGCATCCAGTTGGTCGCGCGCATTTTCCAGTGATTCTGCCGATCGGATCAGCTGCCACCGGGCAGACAGGAGTTTTTCCTGTGCTTCGTCGAGATTCGCCTGCGATGATTCGCCCCGATCGAACAACAGCTCCGTTTCTTCATACGAAAGCTGGGCAGACTCAAAAAACCGCTGTGCATTCGAAAAATTACGCTCTGCCATAGAAAGGGCGTTCTGCTGGTTTTTCCAGGCAGTACGGACATTCTGCTCAGTTTTAGCCAGAGACCGCTCCTGAATCGCCAGATTCTCTGCCGCAGTGTCGGCATTTTTCTGGAACAGAAGATCGGGAGAAAAACTTACCTTTGCGGTAAGAGACCAGGAAGCCGAATCCGTAACCGAGGCACCGAGCGACAAGCCGGGCTTTGTTACAGACGAGCGGGCAGTTGCCTTTTGCTGCGCCAGATTCAGTACGGCTATCGCGAGCTCGGCAGACGAAGCCGTCCAAAGCTCCTCGTCAACGGGCATTCGGGTGCTGTTAACGCTCAGGGCAGCATCAGAACCTGGATCATAATCTGATCCGAGCGTGTCCAGTGCAGCTTCACTCAATCCGGTTCTGGCGGAAAGAGCTTGCAAGGC
>SHOL01000129.1 GCA_004294945.1 Treponema sp. | reverse complement strand
CAGCATAACAGCGCCTTTCTGCATTCATCGAATTTTTCTGTCGGAGTTAATATGTTCTACCGAATGGTAGCGAACGCCGCAAAACTGATGGCCGAGCTGGAAGAATACGATGTAGCGGTTCTTGAATCACATCACAACCAAAAAGCCGACAGTCCTTCGGGCACTGCTCTTGATGTTGCAAAACGCGTGCTGGAGAATATTCCACGAAAAAAAACGATAGTAACCGGTGCGTTCGGACGAAAACCCGAACCGGAAGAGCTGCATGTCGCAAGCGTGCGAGTCGGTTCGGTTCCGGGTACCCACACCCTGATTTTCGATTCCGCCGCGGATACTATCGAGCTGACGCATACCGCACGTTCAAGAGAAGGATTCGCGCTCGGGGCGGTGCGGGCTCTTGAATGGCTGTCCGCACCGGATGCCGACATGCAGGCAAAAAAGGGTGTCTTTACGATGAATGACGTGTTTGCCGCACTCTAAATACCCGGGTGCAGAATGCTGCCCGGGCGTTTCAGTGCGCTGATCGTGCAGCCTGTGTGCTGGCGGCAGCGTTTCAGTGCGCTGATCGGGCGCTCATTCGCCGTATTTTGCCATCAAGGTAGAGTACCGCTATAGTTCCCTTTCCTGCGGCGTAGACTTCGCAGTCTCCCGACCTCCATACACTTTTCCCGAATGCTTTTTCGAAATCGCTTTGGCTGTCGCCGGTGCGAATGTGCGGAAAATCGGTTTCTTCACTTTCCGATGCCTGCAAAATGGGCGAAAGCACCGAGTTTCCAAACACCCGTATCAGATCGACCGTCTGTTCTCCGGAGGCCGAACCAATCAGAACCGAGGCACCGAGTCCGGGATACTGCCAGTTTTCTGTATACCAGGTGTAATTGATAAAAGCCGGCTTTCCCCAGAGCGCAGTTAACACGTCGGTTGTATCTCCGAGCTGGAGTCCGCGGAAGGAGAGAGTCCTGCCGTCGTTCGGGCTGTCCGGACTGTCCGGGACGGCCGGCAAAAAATTCATCCGTTCTTCCGCCAGTTTCCGCGCCTGTTCCGGGCTGTTCAGCGCATGGCTCATCAGTGCCAGAGACAGAACAATGTCTCTGGTGTCCCCGGTCATACCGCGGCTCAGGAAACCAGGAAGCGCCCGTCCGGTCAGCGGAACAGAGTCCGCGTTTGTACGGATGTTCGCCATCATGGTGTGCGCTTCCGGATAGTCTGTTCCCGTAAGAAACAGAATCTGCGCGTGGTTCGCGCGGGCCGTATAATCCGCAGAACCTTCCTCCGATTCCCTGATCGCCGCGGTTCGCGACAATTCCAGAGCTTGCCTTCTGAGCGCAGGATCCGCAGACCACACCAAAAGCGTCGCATAGGCCGAAACCAAGGCATCAGAAGCGCGGACGGCAAGACATGCTTCAAAGAGCTTCACCGCGCGTATATAGCCGGCGTTGTTTCCCGGAACACTCACCGGCATTCCGGGCAGAAGTGCTGCCACCCCCTGCGACGCCTGATGTTGCGAAACTGGGATGTCAAGAACAGAGGCAAATCGTTCGGCGAGCGGGTCAGTTTCCTTTGCCCAGGGGAGAAACGGCAGGAGCTTGAGTTCATCGGCAGGAGCGGTAGACAACCAATTCCGATACGCGACGAAGGCGGAAAGTTCGGCAATATGCAGGTTCCCGGGATAGACCGGCACTAGCTCGGCGAGGTTCGACAAGGTTTCCGAAAGTCCTGTCCCCGATGCGAGCGCCTGAAGCGCGCCGGAAATCTCGTCTGCAAGAGCTGCAAGCGAACTTGCTTCCCGCGAAGCGTACAGCAACCGCGTTGTCGCATCGGGCAGTTCCGCCCTCCAGGATTCGAGCCGGTCGAACTGACTGAACGATTCCGGATCGGCAAGCGCTTCTATCCATCGGGTCAGGAGCGCAGGATCGAATCCTGCCAGCGAAAGGAGGACATACGAATATCGGTCGGCTGCCGAGGTTTCGTCGAAGTCTTCGCTGGTCCTCGAATTGAACGATTCATCCGATGCGTTCCGCTGCCAGGAAGCGTAGCAAGTGTCGCAGGCAAGGCGCGCCGCTTCGTATGCCAGAAAGGGAGCGAGCAAGGTTTCCCGTTCATCGTCGATATTCCGGATTCGCCTGCCGCTCGAAGAAGCGCGATCGAAAATTGTATAGTCGATGTAGTCCAGAAGTTCGGTAGAAACGGCGAAGGTGCCGTCGGGATACCAGCGTGCCGGATATTCAAGGGCATCGGATACCAGAACGCGTATTGAGCCGCGGTCGAGCTCGGTTTTGCGGAGCAGCAAAAAGAGCACCGCATCAATCGTCTCTTTCCAGTCGCCCAGACTGTCGGCGCTTGATGCTGCGTAAGACAGAAGCGCTGTTTCGTTCCGTGCGGAATCAACCATCCGCTGCCGGGACAAAGGGTCTTCAGCGGCGAAAAGAACTGCAGCGGCGGCGCAAAAAACGGCTGCTGCGCCAAGATAACGGAATGCTTTCATGGTTCAACAATACCACAGTGATTGGCTTACTGCAACGAAACCGGTATACTGATATTCCTCTATGAACAGAATATTCCTGAAGGAAAAAGAAGAAGACCGCATCCTTCTCGGTCACCCCTGGATTTTCGACAACGAAATCGGCCGTGTACAAGGCGACTGTTCCGACGGCGCGATCGTCGACGTACTCACCAAATCGGGACACTTTCTTGGACGCGGAGTGATCAACACCAAGTCCAAAATTCGGGTGCGTATTTTTACCCGGCAAAAAGATGAACAGATCGACACCGCATTTTTCGTTTCCCGCTTCCGCAACGCCCTTGCCATGCGGGTGCCCTTTTACACCTCAAACGATTCCTTCCGGCTCCTCTTTGCCGAAGCCGATCTTGTTCCCGGCCTGATCGTGGATCGGTTCGCAACTGTCGACGGGAAGGTCTACCTTTCGGTGCAGTTCCTCACACTGGGAGTCGACCGCTTCAAGGACGAAATCGTCCGCGCCCTGAACGAAGTCGTTGCTCCCGACGGAATTTTCGAACGAAGCGACGTGCATGTGCGTGGACTTGAAGGACTTGCAGAATCAAAAGGATACCTGGGGCCTCACTTCGACCCGCGCATCACGATAAGCGAAAACGGAATCAGACTTCACGTCGATCTGGAAAACGGACAGAAAACCGGCTATTTCCTGGACCAGAAGGATAACCGGCGCATAGTCGGCGTTCTCTCGAAAGGTCTTTCGGTGCTCGACACCTTCACGCATACCGGCGCCTTTGCACTGAACGCATGGAAAGGCGGCGCGCGCGAAGTTGTTTCCGTCGATATTTCCGAAGATGCGGTGCGCGCGGTGAATGAAAACATCGCGCTCAACGGAGCTTCGGAAATTGTGTCGTCCCGAACCGCCGACGTGTTTGATCTTCTGAAAGAGTACGAAAAGGAAGGCCGCACATTCGGCTTGATCATTCTCGATCCTCCTGCATTTACAAAGAGCGCGAAGATGATAGACAAGGCGTATGGCGGGTACAAGGAAATTAACCTTCGGGCAATGCGGCTCCTGGAAAAAGGCGGGTATCTGGTCAGCTGCTCGTGCTCGCATTTTTTCGATGCCGATCATTTTTACCGGATGCTCCAGAATGCTGCGCTCGATGCGCACCGCACGGTTCAGGTTCTGGAAAAGCGTGGTCCCGGCCCTGATCATCCGGCGCTTGTCGGCTATCCCGAATCTGACTATCTCAAATGCGCGGTGATGAGGGTATGGTAGAGTCTGAGCGATACAACTGCATCACAGTTCTCGGGGCGACTGCAACCGGCAAAACATCGCTTGCCGTTGCGCTTGCCAAGCGGTTCGGCGGCGAAATTCTTTCGGCCGATTCCCGGCAGGTGTATCGCGGACTCGATATCGGTTCCGGAAAGGATCTTGCCGAGTACGGAACCATTCCGTATCATCTCATCGACATCACCGGGCTCGAAACCGAGTACAGCGTATTCGATTATCAGCAGGACTTCTACCGGGAATTCGCATCTTTGCTGGAGCGGGATGCCCTTCCGGTGATTTCGGGCGGAACCGGCATGTACCTCGATTCGATTCTCAGGTCATACCGTTTTGAACGGGTACCAGAAAATCCGGTGCTGAGGGCCGAACTTGAATCCTGTTCAATGACAGAGCTTGAATTCCGGCTGCGCAGGTTGAAAGAGTACATCCATAATACAACAGATCTTGAAACACGGGAGCGCTTGGTGCGGGCAATCGAAATCGCCGAGCACAACGCAGATAAAAAAGATGCCTGCGTTCCTCCTACAGATGTGCGATCGCTCGTCATCGGTATCCGTTTTGAACGCACGGAACTGCGCTCCCGAATAGAAAAAAGGCTCGACGCCCGGATTGCAGAGGGCCTTGTTGCGGAAGTCGAAGGACTCCATTCGCAGGGATACTCCTGGGAGCGACTGGAGCGGCTCGGACTTGAATACCGGCTGACTGCCGAGTTGCTTCAAAAGAAGATTCCCGACGCTATAACATGGCGCGACACACTGTTCAGGGAAATTTGCAGATTCGCCAAGCGGCAGGAAACCTGGTTCAGAGGGATGGAGCGGAAGGGTGTTGAAATCCACTGGATAGAGAGGGGAGATCCTGAGGCTGCTTTCAGTCTGGCCGAAAGCACTCTGGTCCGCTGAAGCGGAAACAGACAGGCGATGGGTTGCGGCCGGGCAGTACGCGCTCGGCCCTGAAGATCAGGCTATGGCGACCGCTTTGTTTTCTTCCATTTCCGTCAGATAGCCTGTTCTGACACAGCTGTCAAAAAGCTCGGTCGACATATATTCATCAAGGATTTCTTCGTATCCGTCCAGGTCCCGGTAAATGCGAACCATGTATCCTTCGTCGGTTTCTCTGAGTACAGAAAGATAATCGGCGAAACCTTCCCGGCTTCTGATATAGTAGCTTTTCATTAAAACCTCCAGCATGCTTTAATTTTCGGGTGTCCTTGCCGTCTACTTTAGCGTTATAATCTGTGTATGCTGACCGACGCGCACCTGCACCTCTACGATCTCTTTGAAGCATCAGGCGGGGCGGAACCTGCAAGTATTGCCGGGCTTTGCTGCGCCTCGGCATGGAACATGGAGGAGTTTCTGTGGCAAGAGTCGTTTGCTCAGCGGAGGCTAACCGGTTCTGTGCTGCTCTCCTTCGGAATCCATCCCCAGAATCCGGATTCAGAGGCTCTGCGCTTTCTGGACGAGCTTGCATCCGGAAAACGCATCGATGCGGTCGGAGAATGCGGCTACGACCTCTATACTGCGGAATATCGCGCTCAGGCAGCTGAGCAGAAGACAGTCCGGGATGCCCAGTTTGAGATTGCCCGGCGGTACGCTCTTCCTGTTGTGTTGCATTGCCGGAAGGCAATGCATCTGGTTTTCGCCGATCTTCCGATGCTCAAGAGGCTTCCTTCAGTAATCTTCCATGGATGGCCGGGCGGCTTGAACGAAGCTGTTTCTCTGCTGGAGCGAGGTGTGAATGCATGGTTTTGTGCAGGAAAAGGTCTGCTGCGAAAGGATCGCTCCCTGATCGCCACAGCAGCCGGGATTCCTTTTGATCGGCTGCTTGCCGAGACAGATGCACCCTACATGCACCTAAAGGGAGAAAAGCTGACTCCTGCCAGCGACATAGTAAAGGTGCACGCTGCGATAGCCGCCCTTCGAGGAATCGGGACGGAGCAATGTGAATCAGTAATAGAACGAAATTTCAGGTCTGCGTTCGGCCTTCAGCTGCAATAGCCTTGAGCTCTACGAGCGCTTTTGCATACAGCGCTCCCGCTTTCTGAAGCTGATCGGTCAGCGATTTTTTGTCTGCTGCGGGATTGATGTCTGCCGGCGCGTTACCTGCCGGCGCGTTACCTGCCGGTGCATTACCGGGTGCCGAATGTACCTGCTTCAACGCTTTTTCCAGTTCTCCGGCTTCTTTAACGAATTCATCGGCGCCAAGGGTTGCCAGAGCGCCCTTCATCCGGTGAACTGTCAGTGCGACCTGTTGATATTGACCCAGGTTAAGCTGGGGCTTGAGCCGGGCAAAATCTGTGTCTGCGGTTTCTATAAAGGTTTGAACCATTTCAAGGTATATGTCGCTGTCTCCGCCGAACCGGTCGATCGCTGCGGTCACATTGATAGAACTCATTTGTTTCCTTCCTTGGCGTAAAAGTCTTCTCCGCGATTGTTTATCAGTACAAAACAAGGTAAATCCGCAAGTGTAACAAGGCGGACCGCTTCCATGCCGAGTTCCGGGTAGTCGAGTACCGTACTGTCAAGGACATGCTTTTCCGCAATTATCGCAGCTGCTCCGCCGATCGTTCCGAGGTAGGTGGCTTTCCATTTTTTGCAGGCATCGCGCCATTGCAAACTCCGGTTTCCCTTAGCGATGGTGAGCCAGGCTGCTCCGCGACTCATCAGGTCTTCGGCGTACTCGTCCATTCTGCCTGCTGTCGTTGGTCCGAAACTTCCGGTGGCCAGCCCTTCGGGTGTTTTGGCAGGCCCGGCGTACAGGATCGGGTATTGCGGAACATAGGCGGGAAGCGGTTCATTCCGGGCGAGCATCGCCCGCCATCGCGCATGGGCTGCATCCCGGGCTACCAGAACCCTGCCGCTCAGACGTACTGGTGTTCCGGGCTTGAGTCCGTCCAGTGTTTTTTGCACAGCTTCGGGCCCTTCTGCAAGGTCTATTCGTATCGTCTCAACTGTGCCGGCACAGCTCAGGCTGACTGCCTCTGAAACTCCGGGCACTGCGAGGGGATTTGTCTCGGTTTCTTCGAGCCAGACGCCAGAGCTGTCAATGTACCCGTGGAGGTTTCGGTGCGCCGAACAGGATACGCCGATCGAAACCGGACAGCTTGCTCCGTGGCGCGGAAGGCGGAGTACCGTTGCCGAAACAGCAAGTGCTCTTCCTCCGAACTGAGCGCCAAGTCCGGTTTTTTCGGCAATCGAAATAACTCGTTCCTCCCATTCGGGAATTCGCAAGGGAGCAGCCCCGAATATCCGGTAATCCCATCCGTTCAGTGTCTGATCAAAGTAGCCTGCTGTTGCAAGCTTAAGCGCAGTCAGATTCTGTTCCGGACTGGTTCCGCCTACGACGACCGCAATGGAATATGGCGGACAGGCGGCGGTACCGAGCCCGCCAATTTCTTTTTCCAGATACGCGGTAAAGGCCTGTTCGTTCAGAAGGGCTTTCGTTCCCTGCAGAAATGATGTCTTGTTTGAGGAACCGCCGCCTTTTGCGCAAAAAAGAAACCGGTAAGCGGCATCGCTGCCAGAAGGAAAGCTGTGCTGGATACAGATTTGAGCCGGACTGTTGTCGAGCGGATCGGATTCGTCAAACAGGGAAGCGGGCACAGTGGTGGAATATCGGAGATTCCGATCCTTCCATGC
>SHOL01000128.1 GCA_004294945.1 Treponema sp. | reverse complement strand
CTTGTTGACGCTTCCTGCCCACTCGAATGAAGTCTCGCGGAGAAGAAACTCGGTTCCCAGTACCAGGCCGAAAATTTCGGTACCAGCCCAGAATCCGGCACTGCGCCGTGTCGATTCGGAAAGGACGTCGAGTGTTGGAAACGAGCATGATAGACCGACTTCGCTGATACCCAGAAAACCTGTTTCCGGGACTACGAGCACTCCGCGGACCAAAGCTGTCGATTCACTGATTTCAAACGAGGCCTCGCCCGGGAGGTTCGAGCCGGGAAAAAGCAGCGATCCGTTTATGGTTAGAGACCAGAGGGATCCGAGCGAGACAAGCGGCGAAATTTCTGCCGACACGCCGTCGAAACCGCAGGGCTTTTCGCCCTGCGAAAAGAGTGCGTCGGACAACAACGGGTTTGCGGGATTAAACGCGATACAGGTTCCATACACCGAAACAAACCGGCCCAGAGTGAGCGAAAGCCAGTCTGCGGGAGAGACTTCCCCCCATGCTTCACGAACGAGCATTGACCAGCGGCCTTCGGAAGTCGACGTTTCGCCGGGGACAACATAATCGGCGGCCATGGATGCAAACCAGCTTCCGCGGCTTGAAATATCCGATATGCGAAGGATGATGCCCGAGCGGGAATTCCAGTCGCTCTGTAAACCGGCAGGGATGGTGTCTGTAAATCCGATATAGGACGCATTCGAATACAAGGACCCGGACAAAGTGCTCAAATCCAGAGAAAATACCGGAAAAAGGAAGATGCAATACGAAAGCACTAAGAGACGTTTCATGCAAGGTGTTCTCCGTTAATTTCAGTTTTGGTGATAAGACCGTCCTCGAGATACATGCGGCGGTCAAGATATGGCAAGACTCTCGGATCATGCGTAGAAAGGAGAAACGTCGTTTTCATCTCGTGATTCATTCCGTGCATCAATTCCAGCACGTTGCGTCCGCTTTCGCCGTCCAGATTCGCCGTCGGTTCGTCTGCGAGTACGAGCTTCGGCTCGATAACCAGTGCACGCGCAACAGCAACCCGCTGACGCTGACCGCCTGAAAGCTCATCGGGCCGCTGCTTCGCTTCCCGAATCAGACCGACTCGCTCGAGCAAATTCAAGGCTTTTTTTTGGCTTTCTTTTTGCGAGAATCCAAGAGCCAGTAATGGAAGTGAAACATTTTCGCAGGCAGTCAAAACCGGTATCAGGTTAAAAGACTGGAATATGAATCCAATATCGCGTCTTCGCATCGCCGTACGCTGATTGTCGTTCATTGTTCCGATGTTTTCTCCATTGATCCACACAGAGCCGGAAGTAGGCACATCGATGCCGCCAAGAATATTCAGCAAAGTGCTCTTTCCTGAACCTGATGGTCCGACAATTCCGATAATTTCGGGAGAATCGATGCACACATCGATTCCCCGCAAGGCATCAACTGTTGTGTGCCCAAGCATATATTTTTTCGTTAGACTGACTATTTCAATTTTACTCATGGTCTTCCTCACTTGCTTAATGATGCCGACGTAAACCGGCTGGCGCTAATTGTATCGCTTTTGATGCTTTCAAAGACGATCTTGCTTGAGTCGCCGGGACTCATGAGGTCGGTAATAATCATTACGGACGGACGATCTCTTCCATCAAATGTTCGGACCTCCGAATATTCGACTTTCCTGGACAATTTTCCCGACCGGACAAAAAAACTCTGACGCAAGGGTAAGTAATTCCGGTCAATACGAGCTTCGATCCGGGGATAGGGGACACTTTCATTTTTCGCAGTCATGACAATATCCCAACCCGCTTCGTCGGAAGCAACAATGACTGAATCGTAATCGTCCGACTTGTCCATGTTCATCGCATCGTCGTTCGTAAAACTGGTTCCCATGAAGGAATCCTTGCCGGAAAGCCGAACAGGCTTCGAAACCGAAGGCACAGACATCCACATCGATGAACCCGCCATCAGGACTTTTTACCTTTATCGCGGGCCGGTTCAGTGAACTCGAGTCTTGTACCGACGTTTTCCAGATACTCGACATCAGCCTTCATTTCTCTGGTGGTTCCTGACGCCTTTGAGTCGATGATACGGATAACCATCCGGCATTCGGGAAAATTGAGGCGTCTGTCCATTTCAGAAACAATCTTGTTGCCGTCAAACGTTTGAGCCGAAAGAGTTCCAAAATAGCCGCACATGAAGAGAAAAGCAATTACGTTATTTTTATTCATTTACTGCCTCCGTTAAAAGTCACTGCCGATCCGACAGTGCTGAAAGAACCGGCATTTTTGCAGCCGAGATCGCAGGTGTGATGCCCGCAAAAAAAGCGGTCAGAAATCCGGAAAGAAATGCAAGAAAAAGATCGATGCTCTCAAGCTGGCACGTCAGCTTGAATTCGGGGATATCAAGATTTGTCATGACACCTGCGAATTCATACGGATGGTATTCAAGCAGAACAGCGAATATACCGCCAAGAATGCAGCCGACAAGGCTTCCTGCAACACCGATCAAAATTGATTCTATAATGAACTGTTTACCTATTTCGGAACGGTACCAACCGCATGCGCGAAGCATTCCTATTTCGCGCTTACGCTCGTATACCGAGACGCGCATGGTTCCTCCAACCGTAGAAAATGACAGAAACAGAAGAATGAAAATAAATATTGCGAAGAATCCGTTATCGAATTCAGCATCTGCGACAATTGCTTTCGCGTACTGTTTCCATTCGCGGAACTCAAGACCGAGCCCGCCCAGGGAAGGAGCGGCTGACCGCATCACTCTGGTCTTTGCTTCGCGTTTCGCAGATCCCGGACTGAGCTCCACCCGGCTGTAAATCTTGTTGACAGACTCGCCTGCGGAAAGGAAAGAGCCGACTTCGTCGAGGCGGGCAAACACATACCCCCGGTCGACCGGAGGATAGCCTGTGGAATAAATTCCGCCGACTTTCCAGTAATCGAGATTCGGTGCAGAATCTACCGTATTTGCCTGTATTCTGATTTCATCGCCTACGGCTACCCCAAGGGATTCTGCCAGCTTTTTTCCAATCACAACTCCGGACTCTCCGGCAAAACAGCCCTGGATCATCCGTTTGTCGATGGAAAAAACGGCCGCTTCTTTTCTAAAATCGACTCCTGCGAGTATAACCGGAGCCTTTGCCAAACCGTTACCTGCATAGGCAGGGCTCATAAGTCGGGGTGCCGTTACGGCATCGTTTCCGGCTGTAGCGAGAAACGACGATGAAAACAGAGATGAAGGACCGACCGAAGAAAGGGGAATAAGGTTTTCAACATCGAGCCAGGAATCGGGATCGTCGTCGTCGAACATAGCTGAGTTGAATTGTCCTTGAGACGTTGCATAGTCGATCACCGAAGCGAACATGACTCCCTCGTACGTTCCACGATAAAACGACAGGAAGAACGCAACTGCTGCTACCGAAACTGATATACCCGCCATATTCACGACGGTTCGCAGCCGGTGCCGTTTCAGGTTGAGAAAGGCTATACTGACCAGATTGATTATCGATACAGGCTTGATCGACGTTCGTTGCGTGCGTGGCGGCATGCATCATCCTTTGCATCCGCGCGCGGCTCGAGACGCCCGACACGATTCGTGCCGGGCATAAAAAAACCGCGGGACAGATACTGATTAGAGTATGAATCCCGCGGGTTGTTTACTAAAAAAACCCACTGCTTATCACCTCTCCAACGGAGGGGTTTCAGCCCGGAACGGTTTGTTTCTGCCGTTCCTGTTTAATTGTATATAATATGAGCGTTGGGATTTGTCAAGAGGCGGTTTAGCAGGCGCCGATTGAACCAATCGGAAAAAGCACGCGCCTGCTGCAACTGCTATTTCAGCGTAAACCGCGAGACGAGCGAATTGACCGACCCAACATGATCGCGGTTCAAGGTGCTCAATTCTTCGACGTGCAGCATCGATGCATGTATTTCTTTCATGCCAACGATGGTTTCCTTCATACCTTCCCGGACTGCAAGCGAGATTTCCGCGATATCTTTGAGCGCTGTTTGCAGAGACTTTCCCTGTTCGTCCATATCGCCCGACATCGTTCTGACCTTTTGAGTGATATCGTTAATTTCGCTGACGGCCTGCAGAATTTCCGTCGTACCGGCCGACTGTTCGGTGATCGAGCCGAGTATGGTATTCTGAAGCTGCGTAACATCCGATATTCTCGCATTCATGCGGTCGAAGCTTTTAGCGGCGCTGTCGGTTGTCGAAACTACGCCGTCTATGACGGCACGTATGCCCTTGAGGTCGCTGGCTATTCCCTTTGATTGTGTACCCGTTGTTTCTGCAAGCTTGCGGATTTCGTCCGCAACGACCGCAAAGCCGCGGCCCGCATCTCCTGCATGAGCCGCTTCGATCGCGGCATTCATGGCCAGCAGGTTTGTCTGGCTCGCAATAGAAGCGATCAGCGAGTTCGCTTCGAGCAGTTTCTCCGACTGGCTGTCTACATCCTTGATGCGCAAGACGACATCGCCAAGGAGCCCGTAGGTTTTGTTCGCCTCGTCGACCATTTGCCGAACGACGCCGGTCATGTTTTCCACGCTTGCCTTTTCGCTTCTGATGCTTGCAATCATTTCTTCGATGCTCGCGCTGCTCTGTGTGACGCTGGCCGCCTGGGACTCGATTATCTCATGAAGCATATCGAGCTGACGGAAGAATGCGCCCAGCGAAGTGACTGCGCTGTCTGTTTCGCGGTACTGGGTGTCGATCTGCTTGCCCATATTTGAGAGAATTGTTGATACTTCATTTTCTGCAGACGCTGTCTGCTGCATGTCGCGGGCAAGATCGTCGCCAACAGCCTGAAGAGATTCGGTTGCGGAACGGATTTCGCGGATCATTGCTGAAAGGTTAGAAGTAAAGCTGTTGAACGCTCCGGAAAGCTTGCCGATTTCGTCGCTTCCGGTCACTTCGCTCTCGATCGTCAAGTCGCCGTTTCCGTTCGCTATGGAACTGAGCGCACCGCCGACAGTCCGTATCGGTTTTGTGATAAGCCGGGTGAACAAGATGCTGAGGGCAGAAACAATAATAAGCGTGACCAGCAGCTGCACGACAACACTCAGGACAGTCGTACGCTGTTCGTCGGTGGCGACCCGGTTCAGTTGGCTGGTATATTCGACTTCTGCGCGGATAAGAGCGCTGATCGAGTCTACCAGGCCGGTTGAGATTGTCCAAAACCGGCTGCCGTCGGTATTGTACACACCGTTTTCGTACTTCATGAGCAAGTCAGAGACAGCGGCTGAAGTTCCGGAAAGATTGCCCGAAGACAGAACCGTCTCAAGCATTTTTCGGTTTTCCGGAGACAGCACTACCGCAGGGCTCGAAAGGTTTACGGTTACACCGGAAAACGTGGAAGCAAGCTGGAATGCGAGATTCCAGGGAATCGGCTCTTTCCGATCGAAAATACCCGAACTGTATCCGCGGACAAGGGCGGCGCTCTCCTTTGCTTCCAGAAGGACATTGAGACTGGACAAGCGCTTGCCGATTCCTCCTTCTGTTTTGAGCTGGGCAGTCGTATTGGCAAGACCGACAAGCTTGTTGATAACTTCTGTATAGGATTCCATCGCCTGATCCGGAGAAAAAGCGCGAGAAGAGACCGATTGGCGCATTCCGGTAAGTGTTTCGGGCCAAATACGAGCAACGGCCCGGGTTTTCTCGTCAAACGCAGCTTCCGCCAGATCCAGAAGCCATTCTTCCGCAGCCGCATCGGTTTTTGTACGGACAGTATCAAGCTCGTTTTGCGCGATACCGCCCGAAAGGAAACGCGATGAAGCCCCCCGTTCGACCTGGAGGGTTTCGATCAGATCAAGGTTCGTTACATAAAAAACCAGGTTTTTTTCCTGGGACCGGTACACGGAGTACGCTGAAGCAGCGCGAACAATTGTCTGTGCTCCCGTGATGCCCAGGGCAGTAAGCGGTACCACGGATAACAGTATCAGTTTTACCCGCAGCGATAGCATATTAAGCATACAAATCTCCCTATTCCAGAATAATCCCCCGGCTCTTGAAAGCATGTGCCGGCCAGACTTGAAAAATCGTGAGGACAGCCCGAACACCTGCAGGTTTTCGGGCTATCCATGATCTAATATACCGGATTGATTGACCGTTTGCTATACAAAAAAGCACAAATTGGAGAAAATGGTCATCATCACCCTCGTGACCCGGAAACGACATACAGTGCGTCATCGGATACGGCGACATCCACATCGAGCCAATTCGACGCGAGTTTGGAAAGCTCGATTTCGCTCATGAGGCCAATCGATACCGGTTTCGCGCTTCCGCTGTGGTGGGCGTTAAGCCGCTCCCGGCTCATGCCGTGAGCGATGGTCAAACGTCCGCCGGACGCAAGAAGCGAGGATAGGCGTGCGAGAAGGCCAGCAGGATCGGGAAAATGGGGAAAAGCGTTGTACACCATAATGCAGTCAAAATTCCGGCCAATCTCCGCGGCCATAATATCTCCGCAGACGACGCTGATGCGTGGATCAGAATTCTTGGACGACGCAATTTTGACCATTTCGACCGAGACATCAATTGCAACAACCGATGCTACATCGCGTGCGAGGTAGTCTGGGAAAAGCACTCCCGTTCCGCAGGCAACATCCAGGACACTGATGCCCGGACGGATCGAAGCGTGATCGAGAATCGAAGCAATTGCTTCTTCGTTCCTGACGAGATTCTTGTCCCAACGTGCAGCGCAGGCATCAAAATATGAAATTATATCTTCGAGCTCTACCTGCGTACCCGCGAGCGTCAGATGCGAGGAGGAGTGCGAGGTGCCGTTATTCGACCGCACGGGAGGAGTACCTGACGGGAACGAGGCCGGCCTTCATGAGGGCGAATACTGCGGCGGGAACCAGTACGAGCTGGAGGGCGAGGCCCGGGATCGACACGACGAAGTAACCGGCGGCCCATGCGGAAATGCTTACGGTGCCGGGCATGAAAATGAATGCCTTGACAAGTCCCGCAACAATTCGGCCTGCAACCATGGCGATTACAAGTGAAATATACAGATCGACACCTGTTTTTCCGGTTCGGATAACACGCATGAAAAGACCGGTTGAAAGTCCGTACACAGCAAGTTCGATCATCATCGTGGGAAGAATTGCGGCAGGCGGCATTCCGGTCATGAGGGACGAAAGGAGCGGGCCTGCAAGACCGCATAAGAGTCCGAACTGCCATCCGCACAGGAGTCCGCATATCAGTACCGGAATATGCATGGGCAGATAGATGCTTCCCGCATTGGGAATCGAGTGGAATGCCATGGGAAGCACCACGCATAATGCGATGCTCACCGCCGTCACGACGGATTTTTTTACGTTTGTCATACTGCCTCCAAAAAAAATAAATATAGGGGCACCTCTAAAAACTTCAGTTTTTAGAGGTGTACCATAATGTAGATGTAAATC
>SHOL01000305.1 GCA_004294945.1 Treponema sp. | reverse complement strand
ATCTCGGCTTCGTCGGCGAGGTTACCGAAGTGCATCCGGAGATTCTCGAGTCCCTCCTGTCGCAGGGCTATATCCCGGTCGTATCGACGGTCGCGCTCGGCGAACAGGGAGACATGAACCGGTACAACATCAATGCCGACACTGCTGCTGCCAAGATTGCCATAGCCTTGAAGGCCGAGAAATTCGTGCAGCTTACGAACGTTCCCGGCCTCCTGCGGGATGTGAACGATCCTTCGACCCTGATAAGCAAGCTGGATCATATCGCCATCCCGTCGATGATCGCCACGGGTGTCATCTCTGCCGGCATGATTCCGAAGATCGAATGCAACCTCGAGGCAATAAAGGGCGGCGTTCCCCGTACGTACATCATAGACGGCCGGGTTCCGCATGCCCTTCTGATCGAGATGTTTTCGGACCGGGGCATCGGCACAATGATTGTTTGAAACAGCGTGCTGCTTCAAACAATCATCAAGCTGAACGTCTGCAGGGCGTTCAGCAAATGATTGTTTAAAACAGAAAGGATAAGGAGAAGCGCTATGGCAGGAAATATTCTGAACAATCTGGGAAGCCTTCCGGTCGTGTTTTCGTCCGGCTCCGGTTCCGTACTGACCGATACCGGGGGAAAGCAGTATATCGATTTCGTCAGCGGTATCGGCGTGAACTGCCTCGGGCACGGACATCCCGCGCTGGTGAAGGCGGTTTCCGAGCAGGCGGCCAAACAGATTCATATTTCGAATTACTATAATTCCGATGTCGGGCTTGAGTTTTCGAAAAAACTTCTCGAGCGTACGGGCATGGACAAGGTGTTCTTTTGCAATTCTGGCTGCGAGGCGAACGAAAGCGCGATCAAGATCGCACGAAAGCTCGGTTTTGCGACCGGCCGAAGCGAAATCGTGACCGTGAACAAGTCGTTCCACGGGCGGACATTGGCAACGCTTGCCGCGACCGGGCAGGACAAGTTCCATCCCGCTCATTTTGCACCGTACGCCCCGGGCTTCAGGCACATCGATGCCAACGATTTCTGCGCTCTCGCAGGCGCCTTCGACGCAAAGACCTGCGCGTTCATGTTTGAATGCGTGCAGGGCGAAGGCGGCGTGAACTTGATGGACAAGGCCTGGCTCGACGCTGCGTGCGAAGCTGCCCGAAAGGCGGGCGCGATAGTGATTGCAGACGAGGTGCAGACCGGGGTCGGACGGACGGGAACATTTCTTGCGAGCGAGTTCCTTGCGGTAAAGCCCGATGTGGCTACCCTCGCAAAGGGGATCGCCGGCGGCGTTCCGATGGGAGCCTGTCTCGCGCGAGGAGCCGCGGCCGATATTTTCGTCTCAGGAGACCATCAGTCCACGTTCGGCGGAAATCCGCTTGCGTGCGCCGCTGGCCTTGCAG
>SHOL01000304.1 GCA_004294945.1 Treponema sp. | reverse complement strand
GAGTGGGACTTTCCTCCGGCTCAGACGGTGCTGGACGCGAGAGCACCGAGAAGCTGTCCTCTCCGGGAACGACACCGAGGGTGCGCCCATTGTCAAAGGTGCAGTGAAGCGTGCCGATGTCATCCACAAAATCTACCGTCCCTTCCGTACCCGGCGCAATGGGAGCGTAGGGATCGTCCATACTGTCGAGGCGGATACGGGTTTCGCTGGGATACCGCTCCTTCATCCGCTGTGCTTTTTGGTAATCGAAAAACATTTTCATTCCTCCTGATATGCTTTGAATTTGTGTTCAGCTACTTATGGGATATAGAAAATCAGGCGCAGGATATTTCCCCGCACCTGATTACCGTTGCCCTTATATGATCTGCTCAATCTCCGTTCCGTCCTTGAAACGGATGAGCAGTTTTTCTTCGCTGAGTACCGTGATGGCACTGATCAGCTGCCGCACCGTGACCTCATCGAATGTGGTGATGCCGGTGTCCACCGCTTCCAGCTCGGCGGCCAGCTGCTCCGCCCGTTCATCCGCCTGTTCGGTATTCTGCTTATTTTTCTCCAGCTCGCTCCGTTTGGCCACCAGTGCGGAGAATTCCATGCTGACCTTTTTCAGTTCCTCGTCGTATTGGGTGGAATCCGCTCCCACGGCGGCAGCAAGCTGGAGAAGCCTGTACTGCTGTTCCCGCAGTTGGGACAGCCTGCTGTCGATGGCTGCGAGGCTGGTTTCGCCGTTCTCCGGCAAAAGGGCTGTTCGGATGCTGTCCTGCAGAATCGCTTTCAAGCTCTTTTGACTGAACATTTCGTTCATGGCACTGACCACCGCAGTGTGAATCCGGCTTTCCTCCAGCGTGGGGGCGTCCTTGCAGAACTTCTTACCATTCTCCAGACGGTTGATGCACCGCCAGACAATTTTTTTACCCTCCGGTCTAGTCCATGTCACCCTGCGGTAAGGGCTGCCGCAGTTCCCGCAGGATAACAGCTCGGTCAGCACATATTTGCCGCTGTATTTGGCAAGCTCGGTCTTGGCGGCTGTACTGACTTTTTTCAGGCTGGAGCGCCGTGCCATTTCCTCCTGCACCCGCTGAAAGGTCAGCCGGTCGATGATGGCGGGATGGCTGTTTTCCACGTAATATTGGGGGAGCTCACCGGTGTTCTTCTTAGTCTGGCGGGTAAAAAGGTCTGCGATGTAGGTTTTCTGGAGCAGAGCGTCCCCCATATATTTTTCGTTTCGAAGCATCCCCCGTATAACGCCGTCATTCCACTTTTTATGCCCCCGCGCCGTTTTGATGCCATCTGCCTCAAGGTCTGCGATGATTTTTGCTACGCTGTGCCCAATCAGATACCGTGAAAAAATCCTGCGGACAATTTCCGCTTCCTCCGGGTCGATTTCAGG
>SHOL01000127.1 GCA_004294945.1 Treponema sp. | reverse complement strand
CCCTGACGCGCGAAGATTGCATCACGGTTATCTGCCGCGATTCGGGCGACTGCGAAAACTTGTCGTAATACGATTCATAGCTCGATATCAAAGATAGCGTGCCGGCCAGCGTCGCGACTCCCAGCACAATACCGCCAATCGCAAGCGACGATTCGAGCTTTCTCGATTTGATGTACCTCAGGGACAACCTGAATGCATTCATACCCGCCCTCCCCTCAGCCGACAATCCGTCCGTCGGACAGGCGCAAACATCGGCTGCCCAGCTTCCCCAACGCATCGTCATGGGTAACCATGATAATAGTCATGCCTTCCTTGTTCAGCCCCTGAATAATCTCCATTATCTGACGGCCGGTTTCCGAAGGCAGATTTCCGGTCGGCTCATCGGCAAAAAGGAATCCAGGATCGTTCGCGAGCGCCCGGGCAATCGCGACCCGCTGCTGCTCGCCGCCGGACATAGCCTTCGGGTGATGATGAATTCGATGCGAAAGCCCGACTTTGTCCAGAAGCTCTCCTGCCCTTTCTATGCGTTGCTTGGCGGAAATTCCTGCATAGGTCATCGGCAGCTGGACATTTTCCAGGGCGGTCAGCTCCGGAAGCAAATGGAACGACTGGAACACAAACCCGAAAAACTTGTTCCGGATTCGGGCAAGTTCGCGGTCTGGCAAGCCCATAACATCGGTACCTTCCAGAAGAAACTCTCCCTCGCTCGGCAGATCCAGCAGTCCGAGAATCTGCAGCAGCGTCGATTTTCCGGAACCGGACTGACCCATTATCGTGATAAACTCTCCGCGCTTGATTTCCAGATTGACATCGCGAAGTCCGTATACGCGCTCCGAGCTTTCCTTTCCGAGCGGCTTGTCCCAATACTTGTTGATTCCTGTAAGATTGATCATGATTTTCTCCTGTGCGAATATAAAAAGCCCGCAACCGGGGCGCCACCATCCCGCAACCGGGGCGCCGCCATCCGGTACCCGGGGATTACCGGGCAAGGCTCACCGTCGGCAGATGAATGAATTCCTGATATGCGGATGTGATAATCCGCTCGCCCTCTTCCAGTCCCGATACCACCTGTATGACAGTGCCGTCCGAGATACCAAAACTTGCCGCCCGTTTTTCCGCGGATGCGTTATCAGAAATCACATAAACATTCGAATAGTTTCCGCTTGAAAGATACGGACCTCGCGGCAGAACCAGCGCATTCTCTATAATGCCTACCTGAATTTCCGTCGACACGGATCCGCCAACTATCGCATTCGGAGGAACAGCAGAAAAATCCGCCGTCACGCGGACCGTCGATGCAGACGACGAAGAAGAGGTCGTCGCAGAGCTCGCAATATTCGTCACCGTGCCCTTTACTGCTGTATCACCGATTGTTACAGTCACCGGATTTCCGGCTTTAACCTCACCAATCCGGTTCTCGGCCACATCGATACCAACCTGGATATCCGAAGGATCGGCAACAACCGCCACCGTCGCATACGAGTTCACCCGGTCTCCGACAGCAACAGCAAGGGAATACACCTTTCCGTTCGTTCCGGACCGTATGGTACAGTCTGCAATCGACTGCTTCAGGTCTTCGATCGTTTTCATCTTTTGCGCAAGGTCGGTAGCCCGATTTGTCAACGCAAGCTCATACTGAGTAACAGTCTGCTCCCGGTTCAACTTTGCAAGCTCAAGAGAATCGGACGCATCGGCAACCGCATTTTTCGCGCTCGAAAGCTCGCTCGAACTCGCAATATTCCGCTCGAACAGCCCTTGCGTCTGCTCAAGATTGTCCTTTGCATTTGCAAGATTCCGTTCCGCCGTTTTTATGGAAATATCCTGCTGGCGGATAGAAAACTCGTAAGACGTATCGTCTTTTTTCGCACTCCGCAGCGCTTCGTCGTAGGCTGCCTGACTCTTTACCAGCTCCCACTCCAAATCGTCAGTCACCAGCTGGGCGATTGCCTGACCCTTCCGGACCATATCGCCCTCAGCGGCATAGACCGCCGACACTCGTGCAGTTTGGGGCGAAAGAATTGTTTCCTTGTTCTTCAGCTCTATCACCCCGGTCGCCGACACCGTATTCGCAATAGTTCTGGATGTCACTTCGGCCTCGTTCCAGGTTTTCAGCCTATACAAACCAGCCGACTTTTTGGGAGCAAGAAAAAAAATTCCGACCCCGGCCAGTGCAACAACACACATTGTCGTACCGACAATCAGACCCTTTCCATTCTTTTTAACCGGACCTTTTCTTCGTTCGCCGGGCTGTCCGGGCCTAACCGTATTCGTTTGGCGAGAATCTCCGAAAATAGTTTCCGTATTCGGCATGAATATCCTCCAATAAAACTCAGGCGAAAGGATTGCAGCAAAAACCAAATGCTCCGCCGCTGTTTCCTCCACAGTTCAACAATACGGTATTTGCCTTTTCGAAGTGTTACGCAGATGTAAAACCTCACCCTGAACAAAGTGCAAGTACAGCCGACACGAAAAAAATAGAGTACACTTGAAATCGTGATAAAGCATAAATATCTCATTTCCTGGACAGTAGTCGTACTTACCATCCCGCTCCTTGCAATTCTCGCCTGGAACCAGTTCAACTGGCTCGAAGAACTGAACAAGAGAGAAACCTTCCGCATCCAGGCGTCGATGATGGAATCGGTCAAAAAACTCTCCAAAGGACTGCGCGAAGAACTGCTGTTTCTCCCCTCCCTGCTGCGATTCCGCCAGGAAGACAACACCCCGTTCGAAGAATCTTTTGCCGAACGCTGGCGTTTCTGGCGTTTCTACGCCGTAGAACCTTCCATTATCAGCCACCTGTATCTGTCGCCGGGCGACTCGCTCAGGTATGCCGAATGGAACGGAGAAACCTTCACGCCAATAGAAACACCGCCGGAAGCCCAGCTTTCAACCCGCGTTGGCCAAACCGAAGGAACACTAATCATTTCCGTCGGATATTTTGCCGAACGCGGCGCACGTCGGTCCGTACTGTGCGTGTTCGACAAGGACGCAGTCTTTTCCAGCCTCATACCCGCAATAGCGGCGAACACCCTCACCGATACCGGCGACTTTGCCTACCGCATCGTAGATACAGCCAGCGGAAAAACCCTCTGGACCTCATCCAACGGCGCCGGCAAGCTCGAAACCCTGTTTGCGCGTCCGGACATGGAAATGCCAGTCACCGAAAGCATAGAAATCCCGCAATTCCAGCAAACCCCGGGCTTTTCGTCAACCGCACTCATCGACATCTCCCGCGGCTCCTTTTCTTTTATCAAGGAACGCAGCAGGATAGACCCCGCATCCCCCCCGGACCAAATCCCCGGACAAATCTTCTCGCATATCAAACTGCAAATCAGCAACCTGGATGGATCGCTCAGGGAGCTTTCACATAAATCTACCATTCAAAACGCAACAGTGAGCTTTGGAATTGTTATTCTCCTCGCTTGCGCGATGATACTTCTTGCGCAAACAGGCCAGAAATCCAAACGTCTCGCCGAAAGCCAAAAAGAGTTTATCGCGACGATCACCCATGAACTGAAAACACCGCTCGCCGTCATCTCGTCGGCCGCGCAAAATCTTTCCGACGGCCTCGTCCGCGACAAGCAGAAAGCCGAACAGTACGGCACCATGATACGCAAGGAAGCAGCCCGGCTCGGCATCTCCATCGAGCACTTTCTGCTGTATTCGAATACCGGCTCTGTAAGCCGCATGAAGCCAGAACTGATACCTGCCAACGATCTGGTACAGGCAGCGCTCCGGTTTACCGAAGAAGACAGGCTCGCACACGAATTCCGCACCGAAGTGTCGGTACCGGACGAACCGCTGTATATCCGCGGAGACCGGATAGCCCTTGAATCCGTCTTCCAGAATCTTGCCCAGAACGTTCTCCGCCACGCCCGCGACGGTAAATATCTCGGCATAATCGCAACAACCCTCCGCGACTCAAGGAAAAATAACGGAGCGCGCATTATACTTAAAATACGCGACAAGGGCCCCGGAATCCCCCCGCGCGAGCTCAAGACAATTTTCGAGCCGTTTGTCCGCGGAAAACGCGCAATGGACAAGCAAATTCCGGGAAACGGCATCGGACTGAATCTGGTAAAACGGATTGTCTCGATGCACGGCGGCACTATCACCGCCGAAAGCAAAACCGGCATCGGAACGGTGTTTACCGTTTCGCTGCCGGCTGCGGAAGGAGTGCAGAATGTCTGAAAGAATCCTGATGATCGAAGACGAACCCGGCTTGGTGCTCACTGTCGGAGACCGGCTGGAAGTGGAAGGCTATTCGTTCGAATCATGCATGGATGGACCGGAAGGTGAAAAAAAAGCAATCGAGGAAGACTGGAATCTGATAATTCTCGATCTTATGCTTCCCGGTAAGGACGGATTTGCTATTTGCAAGGCAATCAGGGCTGCCGGGAAATTTACCCCGGTGCTCATGCTTACAGCCCGAAGCCGGCTCGACGATAAAGTAGGCGGGCTAAAAATTGGCGCCGACGACTATCTGTGCAAGCCCTTCGAGATGGCGGAACTGCTCGCACGGATCGAAGCCCTGCTGCGCCGGGCGGAAGCCGCATCTAAAGCGCTCGACACCGGCACAAAAAAAGGTTCGGGCGAACTTCAAATCGATCTAAAACGCGGCTTTATCACCTGGAAAGACCAGGAATCGCCCCTTTCTGCGCAGGAAATCAAACTCCTGGATTACTTCTACCGCCATGAAGACACCATAATTTCCCGGGAAGAACTGCTGAATTCGGTGTGGGGATACGATTCGGACATTACAACGCGCACGATCGACGTGCATGTAGCCCGGCTCCGGCAAAAAATGGGAGATGTCAAGGATATTTCCAAGTACATTCACACTGTTCGCGGAATCGGCTATAAATTCACCCCACCCCGGGACTGAGCCCGGGCCGGAACAGGAAACGGGGTTATCGCACGGACTCTGCCGCTCCATAAGCGAGCATTTTGGCAGGCCATACTCCCCTGCCGAGCAGCGGATCTTCCCCGCCTGCTCCCAGCGCTTCGCCCAGTTTTCTCAAGTAGGCTGAACGGGAAATATTGATCCCTCCAAACCGGGAGATATGATCCGTATATACTTGGGAATCGATCAGAAGACCGCCCATCGAACCGAAAAAATGATGCGCAAACACGGCAAAGGCTGTTTTGGAAGCATCGCTTACACGGGTGAACATTGATTCGCCGAAAAAAACCGGACCAAGCCGTATGCCGTAAAAACCGCCCGCCAGCTGGCCGTCGAGCCAGGCTTCTACAGAATGGGCAAGTCCTTCACGGTGCAGGGCACTGAACGCGTCGATCATGTCGTCGGTGATCCAGCTCCCCAGTTGTCCCGGCCGCACCACCAAGGCGCAGTAATTCACTACTTTTTCAAACGCAGTGTCGACTCGAATCTCAAAGCGTTTTTTCCGCATGCTTCGTTCCAGACGTTCCGGAATATGGAAGGTGCCGGGAAGAATCACAAAACGGGGGTCAGGCGATTGCCAGTACAGAGGATCGTCCTCGTTAAACCAGGGAAAAATACCCTGCATATAGGCGGATACCAGCATACCCGGAGAAAGGTTTCCCCCAACCCCGACGACAGAACCGTCAGCGTATTCAGGATCGGGGAACGAAAACCAGTCCCCCACCTCGAGCCAGGGAAAATCCGGATCGCAGCGGCTTTCAGCGTCGAAACACCGGCAGCTCTTTCTGCTCATTACACGACTCCTGCTCCGGCGGCAACAGTTTCCGGCGTCGAGCGGCGCACTACAGAGAGACCTCCGGCTACCGATTCATCAAGGACGCACTCCGCCAGACCGCCGTCCGAGAGTTCTCCGAACAACACCATATCTACAAGCGGGGTTGTCACCAACTCCTCGATAACCCGCGCAACGTTACGCGCACCGAATTCAGGCGACCAGCTTTTTTCTGCGATAAAATCCACAATCTCCGGAGCTGCGGCAAGCACCACCTGCTTTTCGGCAAGACGGGAACGTACCGATTCCAGCTCCTTGGTCACGATCGACCGCATGATTTCCCGGGAAAGGTGAGTGAAGCGTACAACCGCATCGAGCCGGTTCCGGAACTCCGGCGTAAAAGTTTTGTCCACAGCCTCGGCGACAGCCTCATCGGAAACCTCGCGGCCGCCGAAACCGATCATCGGCTTGCCAATATCGCGGGCCCCTGCGTTGCTCGTCATAATCAGGATAACATTCCGGAAGTCGGCCTTCCGCCCCTGATTGTCCGTCAAGGTTGCATAATCCATAATCTGAAGCAGAATATTGAAAATATCCTGATGGGCCTTTTCGATTTCGTCAAGGAGCACCACTGCATGCGGTGTTTTCCGGACCGCATCCGTCAGCAAGCCTCCTTCCTCAAAACCGACATACCCCGGCGGCGAACCGATCAGGCGGCTCACCGTATGCTTTTCCTGGTATTCACTCATGTCAAAGCGGTGGAGCGCAATGCCGAGTTCTTCCGCAAGGCGCCGAGCAAGTTCGGTTTTTCCGACGCCGGTTGGTCCGACAAACAGAAAATTCGCCACCGGCTTGCCGGGTGCACGAAATCCTGCCCGCGAACGCTTGACCGCACGCGAAACAGCCCGCACCGCGCTTTCCTGCCCGAAAATGGACTGCGCCAGCACGGTTTCAAGGTCCCTGAGGCGCTCGGTTTCGCCGGTTGTCACCGTCCGCTCGGGTATCCGGGCAACTTTTGCGATAACGGTTTCGATCAGCACACGGTCGATGACGGGTACCGCCGGGGCGGGCGACGATTCAACAGGTTTTATTTCCGGATCGAGAACCGGAGCCTGAGTTTCTTTCGGCAACGCGAGGCTCGCAGCTATCCGTGCGCGCGCTCCCGCTTCATCTATAATATCTATTGCTTTGTCCGGCAGTCGCCGTTCAGTGATAAACTGAGCTGAAAGGCGCACCGCAGACTCGATGGCGTCGTCCTGGTATTGGACTCCGTGAAAGTCTTCGTAGCGCTTGCGCAAGCCCTTGAGAATGGCGATCGAATCCTCGACTGAAGGCTCGATAATGTCAATTTTCTGGAAGCGGCGCGCCAGGGCGTGATCCTTTTCGAAATACTTGTTGTACTCCTCGTAGGTTGTCGAGCCGATACAGCGGATGCGTCCCGAAGTCAGCACGGGCTTGAGGAGGTTCGACGCATCGAGCGTGCCGCCCCCGGTGGAACCTGCGCCGATGATCGTATGGATTTCATCGATAAACAGGATGATTTTTTCCTTTTTCAGGAGTTCGTCGACCACCTTTTTAATCCGTTCTTCGAAGTCGCCGCGAAACTTGGTTCCCGCAACGAGCGAACCCATGTCCAGACTGTAAATTTCGTAGTCGTACAAAAGCGGCGGAACGTCGCGCGCCGCAATGCGCTGGGCAAGGCCTTCGGTGATGGCCGTTTTACCGACGCCGGCATCTCCGACATGCACGGGATTGTTT
>SHOL01000126.1 GCA_004294945.1 Treponema sp. | reverse complement strand
AACGGACGAAACGGACGAAACGGACGAAACGGACGAAACGGACGAAACGGACGAAGTGCGGGTGCCTGCGGACGTCCCGTGTGCGGAAGCTGCCTGTTCTTGGGCGTCGATCAAGGCTTGCAGGTTTGTGCCGCCGCCAGAAACAAGAACTGCTATTCTCATGGTGTCGCCTCCCGTATGGAATATGGAGCACTCCGGAAAACCCGGTTTGTGTTCCCCGGTGCCCTGAAGCGTTCGCGGACCGGTTTCCCGGGCGTTCCATTATTCAAAAATTACATCCTCCGCGCCGCGCGCAACCCGGCCGATTTCGTAGGCAGGGAAGCCGGCCGCATTCAGGAAGTCGACTGTTTTTTTCGCATCCTGTTTGGCAACTGCGCAGATAAAGCCGATGCCCATATTGTAGGTGTGGTACATCCTTGAAGGATCTGCCCCGCGGCGTACCAGTTCGTCGAATATCGGCAACACCGGCCAGCTTCCTTTTTTAATGACCGAAACCAGCCGTTCTCCGCCCGCGTCTCCGTGGACACCGCCGGTCGGATACATGCGCGGAATGTTCTCGTAAAAACCGCCGCCGGTAATGTGTACCATGCCGTGAACAGCTACTTCTTTCATGAGCGCCAGAATCGGCTTGACATATATCTTCGTCGGTGTGAGCAGCGTTTCGCCGATCGGTCGGCCGCCAAAGTCTTCCATAACATCGGGAACAAGTTTGCGTACCAGGCTGAAGCCGTTTGAGTGCACTCCGGAGGAGGCGAGTCCGATAAGAACGTCGCCTTCCGCTATCTTCGATCCGTCAATAATGTCCGATTTTTCGGCAATTCCGACGGAAAAACCGGCGATATCGTACTTGCCTTCATCGTAAAAGCCGGGCATTTCTGCAGTTTCTCCGCCCATCAGCGCAGCGCCCGATTGCAGACAGCCGTCCGCAACGCCCTTTACCATGAGGCCTGCGATTTCGGCGTCAAGCTTGCCGCATGCCAGATAGTCCAGGAAAAAAAGCGGACGGGCTCCGTGGCACAAGACGTCGTTTACGCACATAGCCACGCAGTCGATGCCGACTGTGTCGTATTTTTTCATCTTAAATGCAATATCGAGCTTGGTGCCAACCCCGTCTGTTCCCGACACGATTACCGGTTCGCGGTAGCCGCTCGGGACTTCGAACATCCCGGCAAAACTGCCGAGCCCGTTCAAGACTCCAGGAATCATGGTTTTTTTTGCGCTCGACTTGTAATTCTCTACAGCCTTATATCCTTCTTCTACATCAACCCCGGATTGCCGGTAATCTATCATCGTATACTCCAAAAAAACGTGTACTGGACACCGAGAAAAAACTGTTTGTTTTTTCTCGGTGCCTTGGTAAATACTATGGTTCGTGCTGCAATCCGCAGTCAGGAAACCTTTCGCAATCAGCTGCGGCGAACTGGGCAAACTACCGTTTGCCCAGTTCGCCGATCATCGGCATCGGATATTCGCCTAAAAAGCAGCCCTGACAATAGCCGCAATTGCTTGCGCCGCTCGGTGAAATGCTTCCCTTCGCTGCTCGTTGTCCCCGGTCGGGATATTCTTCCACAAGCCCTTCTTCCCATTCACAGGATTGCAGCGCCTCGATCATCCCTTCCATGGAAATAAAAGCAAGCGAGTCCGCACCGATCGCCTTGCGGATTTCCTCCGTTTCATGCTGTGCAGAAATCAGGTCGGCTCGGGCCGGTGTATCAATACCGAAATAGCAGGGAAACTTGACCGGCGGGGACGAGATGCGGAAATGCACTTCCTTTGCTCCCGACTTGCGTAAAATCTGAATCAGGCGGCGGCTCGTGGTTCCGCGGACTATCGAATCGTCGATTATAACAACCCGTTTTCCCTGGATATCGCTTTTTACTGCGTTCAGCTTGACGAACACCATTGCCTCTCGCTCTTCCTGGCTCGGCGCAATAAAAGTCCGCCCGATGTACTTGTTCTTGACAATACCCATGGCATAGGGGATGCCCGACGCCTTCGAGTAGCCGAGCGCGGCTCCGAGCCCCGAATCCGGCACCCCGATCACCACATCTGCGACAACTCCCGATTCGCGGGCGAGCACTTCTCCCATCTTCTTCCGCGCCTCAAGCACGGGGATCCCGTCCATAATGGTGTCCGGGCGGGCAAAGTACACGTATTCGAACACGCAGGTTTTCTTGGAAGTTTTTTCTCCAAAATTGAACGACAGCACGCCGTCGTCGTTGATAATCACGATTTCACCCGGAGCGATGTCGCGAACCAGCTCGCCGCCAATCGCATCGATAGCGCAGGATTCGCTTGCAAGCACCCAGCCGTTATCGACCTTGCCAAGACACAGCGGCCGGATTCCGTTCGGATCGCGGGCGCCGATCAGCACTTTTTCGGTCATCACACACAGGGCAAAGGACCCGCGGATCAGCTGGATCGTATCGGTAAGCGCCCGGTCGAGCCCTTTTTTATAGTTTTTTGCAATCAGCTTGATAATTACTTCCGAATCGCTCGTCGAGGTGAACGTCGATCCGGTTTCTTCCAGAAATTCTTTCATCGGCTCGTAATTGACCAGGCTTCCGTTATGAGCAACCGCAATGGTTCCAAGCTTCGAGCGCGACACGAACGGCTGCGCGTTTTCTATTACCGCCTTGCCGCAGGTCGAATAGAGCACATGGCCGATTGCGATATGGCCTTTCAGCGAACCAAGCACATCCTTGTTGTATACTTCGGAAACCAGCCCCAGCGCCCGGAAGTGTTCCACATTCGTTCCGTCGCTTACTGCCAGTCCGGTACTTTCCTGCCCGCGGTGCTGAAGCGATTGCAGCCCGTAGTAGGCAAGCCGCGACGCCGAATCATCGTGGTTCGAAAGGTAAATCCCGATCACTCCGCACTTGTCTTTTAGTTCGTCCATGGTATCCCCGGCCCGGCTACTTGGAAATCCGGTTGAAAATCTCGAGATATGCTTCTTTGACATTGCCCAGATCCCTGCGGAACCGGTCCTTGTCGAGTTTTTCGTTTGTCTTTGCATCCCAGAATCGGCAGGTGTCGGGCGATATTTCGTCCGCAAGAATGATTTTGCCGGTCGAATCCTTACCGAATTCGATCTTGAAGTCGATCAGCCGGATTCCCCGTTCAAGGAAAAAGGCAGAAAGGACTTCGTTGATCTTTCCGGTAATCGCGTAGATTGTCTTGAGCTCGTCCCAGGTCGCTGCACCGATTGCCACGGCATGGTAGTCGTTTATCAGCGGATCGCCGAGCGAATCGTCCTTGTATGAAATTTCAAAAATCGTCGTTTTAAGCGCAGAACCTTCGGCTATACCAAGCCGCTTGGAAAAGCTTCCGGCGGCAACATTGCGCACGATCACCTCGAGCGGAACAATCGCCACCTTCTTGCACAGCATTTCGCGATCGGAGAGTTTCGCAACAAAATGGGACTCGACACCATTTTTTGAAAGTAATTCGAACATACCGCTTGCAATCGCGTTGTTCAGCACTCCTTTTGAATCGATCTGACCCTTTTTTTCGCCGTTGAAGGCAGTCGCGTCATCCTTGTAGTCGATAACCACAAGATCCGGATAGTTGGTGGCAAAAACCTTCTTTGCCTTGCCTTCGTACATCTGCTCGCCCTTGACGAGATTCTTCACGATTTCCTGCGCGTTGTTCATACTGACTCCCCTGTACACTTTTATCCAAGCACCTGCGGATCAAGATCCGCTCGAATTTCATCCTGCAGCCGTTTTCTGAATGCAACGAGTTTTGTTTTGATTTCCGGATATTTAATGGAAAGAATTTCGCATGCAAGGTATGCCGCATTAGCCGCATTGTCCATGCCGACAGCCGCAACCGGAATTTGTTTCGGCATTTGCACAACCGAAAGAAGCGAATCGTACCCCGCGACCTTGCCCCCGTCCAAGGGGACGCCGATAACCGGCAGAACTGTATGCGAAGCAACAACTCCGGGAAGCGCCGCAGAGAGTCCCGCGCCGGCAATAAAAACCTCGGTGCCGGCCTCTTCCTCTTTCGCGATCGTTTCCGCGAGCAGGTCTCCGGCCCGATGCGCCGAAATTATGTAGGAAGCATACGGAACGCCGAATTCCTTCAGCACGTCCGCAGCTTTTTGCATGATCTGAGTGTCCGATTTCGATCCGAAAAAGATGGTGACTTTCATAACCGAATCTACCACAGACCGCCTTCAACTTTCAAGCATGATGCACGTCCTTGAGCCTGGATACACCTGTCTGAACCGGTTAACTTCCGGGCGCTTCAGATACCTGCAGTTTTTAGAGGTGCCCTGTTACCAAAATCGTCCTGCACTGTTTAATATATATATGTATCACGAACTAAAAACTGTACGCACCGTCTCGCCAACCGTAACCGAAACCCTTCCAGACTGGGAAACCGCCAGACATTTTGTGTTTCCGCTTCTCGAACCAGTATATTCCTCCAATAGATCGATGCCTGACGTCTCTGCCTCGGCTCTATTCGACCCTCTCTCCGCCATGCTGACATCCGTCATCAAAACGACTCTTGCACTCTTTTACCAGGGGGCGATAATCCCACTGTCGGAGGGAATCCTTCGCGACTGGGCGATCACCGTTTCGGCTGTCCAGCTTGCAATGGAATACAATCTGGCCGTTCTTGCATCTACCTCCCGGTTCGAACTGCACCGCCGCGAACGGCTCCAGTACTGGAGCCTCCATACCGCAGCCGCTCCGTTCAACTCGGTGTTGCCCTTCCATGCGCCTTTCCGGGCCCGCATTGCGGAACTGCTCGGTATGCCGTTCTACTTCGCCGTTCCCGACCGCAAAACAGTAATCCTGTTTTCCCGGGAATCCCTTCCGCTGTATCCCGGCGAACTCAGGCGCGACATTCTGCTTGAGCGGGACTGCTCAACCTGTCCGCTTTCATCCGAACTTCTGGAGGTCTCGTCTTCCGGCGTTCTCGCGATTTCCCGATAAATCCCCTCCCGGCGGCTCCTGTTTCGGTTGTTTTCAGGTTAACCCCGGGCTGCCGGTGCCGATACTCGAATTATGAGCATACTGACGCTTGACTGCACGCTCCGCGATGGGGGCTATATCAATAACTGGCGGTTCGGAAACGAAGCAATCCGGTCCATTGCGCGCCGCCTCGCGCGGTCCGGCATCGAATACTTTGAAATCGGCTTTCTGGAAGACAAGCCCTACGATCCCGATTGCTCCATTTTCCCCGGAAACGCAGAAGTAGCTGCCATGATCGCGCCCAAAGATCCGTTCATGAAATATCTTGGAATGATCGATATGGGTGCGCCTCTTCCTCTCGACAAGCTCGGCCCGCGCAGGGCCGACGCGCTGGATGGAATCCGCGTAATTTTCAAGAAAAACCGCATTGCAGAAGGCTATGCATACTGCGAAAAACTCATAACGCTTGGTTACGAAACCTTTGCACAGCTCGTTGCAACAAACGAATATTCTGACATCGAACTGGTGGAGACTGTGCAGCACTTCAATGCGCTCGACATTTCCGGCCTTTCAATAGTCGACACCTTCGGTCTGATCAAACGGCGCGATTTTCTGCGCATGGTAAGCCTGATCGACCACAATCTGAAGGAAGGCGTTGCCCTGTGCTATCATTCCCATAACAATCTGCAACAGGCGATGAACAATGCGATCGCGCTTGTCGAATCCAACCTCGAACGGGATGTCGTTATCGACGCATGCGTATTCGGCATGGGCCGCGGCGCCGGAAACCTCAATCTCGAGCTCTTCGCCGAACATCTGAACGAATGTCACGGCAAGACGTACCGGATAGAGCCCATGCTCGAGATTGTGGACGAATACCTCAACGAAATTTACCGCCGCGAATTCTGGGGCTATTCGCTTCCATATTATCTTTCGGCCACGAACGGCTGTCATCCGAATTATGCCAAACACTTCGCGGAGAAGGGCACGCTCACAGTCAAGGCGTTCAATGAACTTTTGCGTTCGCTGCCGGTCGGAGTTCGCGAGGTGTACGACAGCGATACAGCCGAAACAAGCTATGCATCGTTCCAGGAAAACTATATAGAAGACAAATCGAGTATCGACGCACTTCATGCGCTCTTCCTGGATAGATGCATCCTTCTGATCGGTGGCGGCTGGAGTGTCCAAAGGGAAAAAGAAAAACTGTTAGAATTTATTCACTCGGAAAATCCGGTTGTTATTTCGCTTAACCATATCACGCCCGGCTTTCCGCTCGATTTTGTGTTTTGCTCGGATATCAGGCGGTACGCGTCGCGCATTCAGGATAATGCTTCCGTGCGGAAAATCATTACATCGAATATCCGGGACGCGAAGAATTATGATTACTGTGTGAATTTTTCGTCGTTTGCGTCGCATAAACCGCTCGTTTTGGACAATTCTGCGATTATGTGCCTGAAGCTGCTGCGCGAAACGGGCGTGTCCCGGGTGTATCTTGCGGGAATGGACGGCTACGACCGGGCGAACCAGTTGAAGTACATCAACAGCGGTCTGGAATATTCTGCCTCCGAGGAGACCATGAAAATGAAAAACGCCCTGATCGGGGAGGAAATCCGCGACCTGGGCGCTGCAATGTCGATTGTGTTTTTAACCCGCAGCCTGTTCGAACAGCCCTGAGCTCGGCTGTTCTGCGTCAGCTTCGGGTGAGATGTCAGCCCTTGAAGCGGTACTGGTCAATCTCGGACTCTTCGCATTTTTCCCAGTACTGGCTTCGTCCGATTCCCAGGCCGATTTCTCCGCGCATTTCCAGGACGTCAGTCTTGTACTTTTTGCCGTCTTTTGCGCGGAAGACGATCTTGCACTTGTACATTTTGCCGTCTTTCGGGTCGATGATGTTTCCGCCTTCCCACTGTCCGGCCGATTTCATTTTCAGATTGAAAATGAAGGGGGTGTTGACAACAGTCATCTTGCTGACGTCGCCGCTGACGGGAAAATCCTTGTAATTGCCGGTCGCCGCCGAGGCGATGGTTGCATCCGACTGGCCCGGTACGGTTACGATTTCGCCAAAAAGTTTGCTGTCTTTCTGGTAGATTTTCCAGATGGCGGTTACTTTTCCGGTTGTTTCGTCGATGCTTTTCCAGTAGCCTTCGACTTTGTCGGCCGCCGAGAGTCCTGCTGCTGCAAAGGCGGCAACCAGGCAGAGTGCTGCGAGTTTCTTCATGCGTCTTCTCCTTTTAAAGAAACGTGTATTTTTGTATAATGCCGTCAAGGACGGCACTATGACAATCAAACAGGTGTACATCTTCCGGTCGGGCGAGTTGTACCTCCACCATGATAACACATTACCCGGCGAATTTCCTTTGTGTTTTGCGGATTCGGTAATCGATTCCTGGCAAGCCGTTATCGGCGGAGAGCCGGCTGCGCTGTATTTGCTGGAAAGTTCCGTGTCGAAGCAGGAGTTGGCCGCAGCGTCGGTCAGTGGGTCTGCCCTGGCAGAATCCTCCGCCAGCGGCTCGTGGG
>SHOL01000303.1 GCA_004294945.1 Treponema sp. | reverse complement strand
CATCACGCAGCCTTGCCGCCTCCAGGAATTCCAGTTTTTTGGCAGCTGACAGCATTGCCTTGCGGGTCTGTTCGATTTTTGTTTTCAGATCGTCTGCGGTAGCATATTCGGGCAACGGCTCCGATGCCATGGAATAGTAATCGGGCTCTACGTATGCCCTAGCTTCTGCGGTAACCGTGTACTCCTTGTTTAGCACGGATGACCGGGCTTTTATTATCTGTTGCGGCGTAATGCCGTGTTGTTCGTTGTATTTTATCTGCTTCTCCCGCCGGCGGTTAGTTTCATCGATAGTCGTTTGCATGCTGTCGGTTATTTTGTCGGCATAGAATATGACTTTCCCATTAACGTTTCGGGCGGCACGCCCCGCAGTTTGTGTCAGGGAACGATGCGACCGCAGAAAACCCTCCTTGTCGGCATCCAAGACAGCGACAAGTGAAACTTCCGGAAGATCCAATCCTTCGCGAAGCAGGTTGACCCCGATGAGCACGTCGTAAATCCCGCTTCGCAGATCATCCATAATCTTCACACGTTCGAGTGTTTCTACGTCGGAATGGATGTAGTTGCAACGTATATCGTGCTGTGAAAGGTAATCGGTCAGTTCTTCCGCCATGCGTTTGGTGAGTGTGGTTACGAGGACACGTTCGTTTTTTTCTACCCGCAGCTGAATCTCCTCCATCAAATCATCTACCTGGTTCAAACTCGGGCGCACATCAATGGGCGGGTCGAGCAATCCCGTCGGGCGGATCAGCTGGTCTACGACAATCCCTTCCGATTTTTCCAATTCATAATCGGCAGGAGTAGCGCTGACAAAAATGATTTCAGGCGTATGTGCTTCAAATTCCTCAAACGTAAGCGGGCGGTTATCTATGGCTGCAGGCAGGCGAAAACCGTATTCAACCAGGTTAAGCTTCCGCGAATGGTCACCGCCGTACATCGCCCGGATTTGAGGGATGGTCACGTGGCTTTCGTCGATAACGGTGAGGTAGTCTTCGGGAAAAAAGTCAAGCAGGCAGAAAGGCCGTGTTCCGGGCAAACGCCCGTCAAAATAGCGTGAATAATTCTCAATGCCCGAGCAATACCCAATCTCCTTGATCATTTCCACATCGTACGTAACACGTTCGTACAGGCGCTTGGCTTCAAGGGGTTTTCCGATAGACTGGAAAAACTCCACCTGTTTTCCCAGATCGATTTGGATTTCATCTATGGCGCGAAAAATCCGTTCTTTGGTAGTTACAAAAAGGTTGGCCGGAAAAATCCGGTAGGAGTTCAGGCGCTCGGTGGTCACTCCCGTGAGCGGGTCGACCGTTTCGATACTTTCTATTTCATCGCCCCAGAAGATTACGCGTACGATATAATCGTGGTATGCCAAAAAAACATCTACCGTATCCCCTTTCACGCGA
>SHOL01000005.1 GCA_004294945.1 Treponema sp. | reverse complement strand
AATACATGACCTTCGACGGGGATTCGCCCATGTCGCGTCTGCGGGCGAAAAACGGCCGCGATAAGCCCTGGAAGCTTCCCTACTTCGGCGTCGGCAATGAAAACTGGGGCTGTGGCGGGAACATGACGGCTGCGCACTATGCCGATGTGTACCGCAATTTTCAAACATACGTACGAAGCTTCGGCTCGAACAATATCTATAAAATCGCCTGCGGCGCGAGTGTTGCCGATTACGAATGGACGGAAACGCTCATGAAGAACGCGGGCACGTTCATGGACGGGCTCAGTTTGCATCACTATTCACTCGAGGCCGGATGGAACGATAAAGGGCTTGCTACCGTCTTCGACGAAAAAGGCTGGTTCAACTTGCTCAAGAACGCCTGGCGCATGGAAGAGCTTGTTGCAAACCACGAGCGGATAATGGATGTGTGGGATCCGGAACGCCGGATCGGAATGATCGTCGACGAATGGGGCAGCTGGCACCAGGTAGAACCGGGAACGAATCCCGGCTTCCTGTACCAGCAGAACACCTTGCGCGACGCCCTCGTCGCCGGAATAACGCTCAACATTTTCAACAATCATGCGGACCGCGTACGTATGGCCAACCTCGCACAGGTCGCGAACGTGCTGCAATCTCCCATCCTTACAGAAGGGGACCGCATGGTGCTCACCCCGACCTGGCACATCTTCGACATGTACAAGGAACATCAGGGCGCAGCCCTTCTTCCCGTCGGCCTGGCTACGAGCGAATACTGCGGAACGGAAGGCGGAAAAGGTATACCGACTCTCACCGCTTCGGCTTCAAGAAGTGCTTCCGGAACAATTACCGTTACAATAACAAATGCTGATCCTGTCAATTCGGCACCGGTACCGGTATCCGTTTCAGGAGCGCCCGTATCACGGGTAAGCGGACGCGTGCTGACCGCCGTCCAAATGAACGCGTACAACGACTTCTCGAGTCCGAACACAGTTGTCCCGGCCGAAATGAAGCTACCACCTATCAGGGACGGCGTTCTTGAAGTGCTCATCCCGGCAAAATCGGTCGCCGCGCTGACCTTCAGCTGATCTTGAGCAGCATGCCCTGTATCTCTTGCGGACGCACAGAAATACCTTCTCCCGAGGAGCTCGAAAGGATTGCCGGAGAGCTCCTTGCTGGAACCGAATTTATCTCGCTCGATGCAGGAGCACTTGGCCCAAGTTTCCGGCACCAACGGATTGCCGCGTGCCGCACATGCGAATATCTGAGGTTCGACGTCATGTGCTCATGGTGCGGCTGCTTCGTCCAGATCCGTTCGCTCAATCCCGACCAGATATGCCCTGATCCTGCAGGCAGCAGATGGTCGGGAGAATGAATCGGATATGCACTGGATCTATCCAGCTCGCACCGAACATCGAATACGCAGAATTTCGATAACCACTCGGTTGTAGAATTCTTCACGCATCAGTTTGATTCACTCTTCATTGATCGGCCGTATTTCTTTCTTTCGAACAGCAGTTCGACGCATGAGAACAGCAGTGCGCAGGTAAGCAGGTAAAACCCGTAATAGGCTGCGCTGCCCCCTTTTCCGAAGGCGAATTCCCAGGGAACAAGAAAGGCGGTAATCAGCAAGGAACGAAGCGTACCGACAACGATAATTCCGGATTTAAACGACAAACCGTACACTCGTTCGACGAGCTTCTTCAGTTTTGTGTACCAGGCATACACTGTATATCCGGAAGCAACGGCACCATCAACACGCACAAAAACTGTCTTTTTCGTACGGGCCATGAAGGGAAAAACAATTTCAATCCGGTGTGGCAAGCCTCTTATCGAAAAATCCGCGCATACGGTAGTAATCGATCCAGTTGTTGTCGTACAGCAACCGGCTGCATACTCACCATCGATTGAAAGCCTTGCAGCCGGCAGAAAGATGCCGGAAATATCGATTCTGACCTGATGACAGTCTATCAGAAGCTCGTAACTGCATTTCATATCCAATCTCCCGCCTGCAGCTTCATGATTCGGCGCCCGCCGCAAGGCGAATAATTCGTCATTGTACAATACTTTCTGTAAATTGGGTTGAAAAATGCAGGCCGATCGGGCTCAATGGTAGGTGACAAGAGGTACTTACTTGATTATGTTGTCACATTTTATGCCACTTTCATTGTATATCTGCCGACAAAAAAACAACATGGCCTTTCAAGATCGTGTTAAAATGAAATGAAACTCGAAAACTGGACGGTTAAGGAATTAGCCGGAGCGGCGGATATTAGTAAACGAACTCTTGATACCTATCTGGATGCAAGGGCGCAAACTCCGCCGGTGACTAATGCGGTGAAGATTGCGAAAGCGCTCGGGGTATCGGTCGAGTACCTGGTTACCGGTGAAACTGCTTCCACGGAAGTGCTGCCGCCGGATATCCGCTCGATCGTCGACAAGCTGCAGGTACTGGACGCCCAGGACCGCGCTGCCGTCGAGGCCTCGTTGAGTCGCTCGCGCTTCGCTACATGAAAAACTCCATTCCGTAGGGCGTCTCCGCATGAGTGGAAGGAGATAAATTGCAGTGGTTAGTGGCGCTGTGTGTGCTTGTGTTGCTTTTTGTGCTGATTCAATATAGAAAGCTGGACGTAAAATACAACAATGAAAAATTTAAGTCATGCCTATACAAAATCCAAACTCGAAGAGATCAAGTCCGAGAAACAAATCGATAAACTTATGGAAATTGTGTGCGGCTATCATCCCGGGTGGGATATTCCGAAAGAACTGGAAAAGCTCTGGGACTTCTGGCCTGATTATCCTCCGGACTGGTATCAACGGAAAAAACAGGTATATATCCGTGACAAGCGAACATGTACTCAATGCGGTACTCATTACGGTGAATTGCATGTCCATCATATAAAAAACCTCTCTGACAGAGGATCAAACGAACTGTCAAATCTTATCCTGCTGTACCGTGCATGTCATGAGAAAGTGCACAATACTACTTTCCCGGAAAAACCTGCTGCCTACTTCCGGACAGTGGATCAGAAAAGAAGGCCCCGACATGAAACAGTCAAGGATCCTGATGAGTATGATGATATTGTAGATGAGCACGATATCCGGGCGAATGATTCATATCTCGGCTAATGCTTATCTACTCGCCTTCTGATTCCTCTTCCCCAAACCCATACTCCGGCAGCGCGTCAACGGCTGCCTTTCTTTTTTTGTTTGTTACTCTGGCATACTTCATGGTTGTCTCGATCTTCGTATGTCCCAGGAGTTACTTCACGGTGTAAATGTCCGCGCCCGCCTCCAGCAGTTGCGTCGCGTCGGTATGCCTGGCAATGTGCCAGCCAATCGGCTTCGTAAGTCCTGCAGCCTTCCCCCACTCCCGAAGATACGTGTTTGTATTTTCGATCGTTTTAAGTTCGGCGATCCGCGGGAATACGAAATCCGCTCGCTCGTGCTCGATCCCGTCATCAATCAATTTTAGCGCTTCGTCCTTGATCGGGATTATTACCAGGCGGCCGGTTTTCTCCTGCGTCTTGCTTACTTGTTTTGTCTTTAAGTCGATATGTTCCCAACGCAGGGTGCGGATATCTGATATCCGCAGGCCGGTCGCGACGGCAAATAGCCGGGCTTGCTTTATTGCCGGTCCGATGCCGGACTTCTGCCCCTTGATTGGCGTTTTCATCAATTGTTCGATCTCCCAGGTTTCAAGGTGCGGGCGGCGCTGCTCAAGAACCTTGATGTGGGGTACTCCTGCTCCTGGATCTTCAAACAGAACATTGTCGCGCACGGCAAGCTTGAATTGATGACGTGGGGCATTGCAGTAGTGTTCACACGTCTGCAGCGACAGACCGGACGTGGAAACAAGTGTGTTTTGAAAGTTCTCCAGCCAGCGGGGGCTCAGGTCTGAAAAACGGGTATTCGGGGCAAGCTTTTTGATCCACTCGATGACTTTATGGATAGAATACTTCTTGGATTTCCCGCGGGCACTCTCCTGGAGATAATCCAGCAACAGCATTCGGTCCGCGGTTGGGTCTTGAATCCCGTTCTTCCGCGCGATAAGTGACAGCTCTTTCTTGGTCCGAATAGTCTCGGCAAGGGCAAGTGCTTCTTTTTTAAGCTGCTTGTCTACCGGAATCGATACGCCGGTAGATTCTCGCCACCTTCTCCCGGCAAAGATAATATCGAGTATATATTTGCCGTGATGTTCTCGTAGTCTGACTCCCACTGGATCTGCACTTCCAGGCACTCTCTCCACCCAACTCACAGGTTTTATTTTGGTGACGTATAGGTGACGTATAGGTGACGTTTATATATCTATTATTATCTATTTTTGTATAAAAATGTCAAATGATTACACAAAATGCTTTTTCCATGCCCCGGAAACAGGCGTCATAAAGCATTATTTAGCAAGGATTTACGGTAAAAAGCATAAAAAAAAGCCCCTCCAAACCTGGAAGGGCTTTTGATCTAGCGGCAATAGGGCTTGAACCTATGACCTAACGGATATGAGCCGTTTGCTCTACCGACTGAGCTATACCGCCTTGATGCATCGACAGAGTATCAAATTGTAAAAAAAATGTCAAGCAAACCGGCTGGAACACAGAACCGGCTCCCCCCCTTTTACTGCGCCCGCCCTTCAATGATCAGATCAGCATGTGAGTGCGAGCT
Organism: Treponema sp.; assembly: GCA_004294945.1. Taxonomy (GTDB): domain Bacteria; phylum Spirochaetota; class Spirochaetia; order Treponematales; family Treponemataceae; genus Teretinema. The sequence goes on along the minus strand of SHOL01000005.1, from coordinate 34,161 downwards.
GCTCGATAGAGTCTCGCATTCCATACCGGTTGCTGCATAAATTGTTCGCGGAGATTGTTGTCGCTAATTTCTTTGGCGCGAATCTGGAGCGCCTTGAACGACCTGCTTAAAAACAGCTCGGTTTCCTTCCGCGGCACTCCGGGAATTTTCGAGCCGGCTTCATAACACAAATAATAGTACAATGCCGCGTACGGATCCTTTTCATCTTGGGCTGTCTGGGCCACAGAACTCAGGCTTTGAAGCGCAGCAGAACCGGCCGGGCCGGTATCAGACTGGCATGTGACTGTGTGGCGGAATGCGCGGTACATTCGTTCACCCACTGCGGACTCGGGCGAAGCTCCGAAACACAGGTCCTCGGCCAGCGAAAAACTGCCGGAAACAGCCGGCAAAACAGAATCCTGGGGCACACTCAGTACGGGGAATTTTTCCGGGAACGCCGCAAGATCTATTTCATCGCCGGAAAGGATTGCCGCCTCCAGGAGATAGATCAGCGCATCGGCACAGGTCGAACTGCATTCCGCCATCAGGAGCGTTCCAGCCTGATAGCGCCCCTGATGCACAATGCATCGCCCAACCCAGACTCTGGACAGGCATGCGGTACCGGACAGGGCCAACCCCGACGCGATCTTTTCCGCGCTCGCAAAGCACGCTTCCGCCTTCCGGTAATCGCCCAGTTCAAACAGCATTCTACCGCGCATAAACAGAAGCGGAATTTCGTAATCCCGCACATACCCGTCTTCCGCGATCTTTGAGGCGGCATCGAGCGCGCACAATGCACTATGAAGATTGCCGTTCAAAAAATGCATAACCGAAAGATTACATCGGGCAGTGATGACCGTATTCGGATCCATAAGCGACAGCGCGTTTTCAAGCGCATACTCTGCATAGACAATCGCGTCGGAACCATTCTTCCTGGTGAGCGAAAAAAGCGACATTAAGGAAAAAACTTTGAATTCGGCTGCGGTCATCTCTTCTTTCTGGAAAACGAGGAGTGAATCCTTTGCCAGTGCATGGGCTTCTCCGGTCAAACCTTCACGGAACTTTTTACCTGCAAGTTCGAGTTTTTCCAGGGCGGCAACAACCTGTCTGTCAGAAACAAGCGAAAGAGCTTGCGGATCGCTCAAACAGGAATCACCTGACGAGCACAGGCATCTGACGATAAAATGATCCGGAACGGTATAGCCCAGGTGTACAAGAATTCTATATCCAGAAGGAACAGCAAGAAACGCGCCATTTTCATAGCACGACCATACATAATTCGCGACTGACCTTGACAGAACGCCGATCCGGGAAGCGAGGCGGTCTTCCACTCTTTCCTTGAGCGCATAGTTCAGGGTTCTGAAATCGCGCGGATTGGACAGCAGTCCGTATGAATACATCCAGCAGCCCAATGATTCCAGAAACTCGCTGTTTTTTCCCAAAAATTTGAACAAATCCGGAATTTCGCAAGTAAAAAGAAATTCGGTCGACCTGAACACGATCCATACCAGTTCCAACAGATCGTCCGGCATATTCACGATATCCGGCGGCATATACTTGAGCGGCGGCGCATAGCGGAATACGCAGTATTCTCCAAACGTGCCAAGCACTGTCTGAATCTCTGCAGATACTGCAGAGCCGGTTTCGGAACTGCCGGTGTGAATTTCGATTTCCGTCATGCTGCCGGAACGGTTTTTCAGGGCGCGGAAGTACAGGGCGGCATGTTCAAGGCAGGCTGTGATCAGGTACGCAGGGTGCGATTCCGAAAAACGATATTTCCGGTACATGGAAAGCGCTTTTGCCGTGGCTTCGTAGGAATCATACTCCCGGGGCAGCAGGCTACCGGCCGGAAGGGGTTCAAATCCAAGAACGAGATCCAGAATCGCCCGGACAGGATCGCTTTTTTCGGAGATAAACAGGCTATATCGGTTTTTGTCGCTGGAAACCGGAGCTGGAGGCTCTGCATACATCAGGCTCCTGACCCCGGTAAAAAACGACAGCGAAGTTCCTTGGACCTGCACCGTGGAACAGTAATGGCGCAACAATGCAGCGGCCGCTGTGGTTATCAGTATGCCTTCTTCCGGATACATATTGTTGCGGTAATCGGCAATCGAGTCGATAAAGGCCTCGGCTAACAGAGACTCGGACGGTGCATCGACCAGAATAAAATAGTTCTGAATGCGCTCCCGGAACGAAACGAGAAGCTGTTGAAGATCGGCAATCACTCTGGAAGCAGAAAAAACGTAGCCGATGGAATCGGTATCGAAGCGGTACAGAAATCCGGTTGATATTTTACAGTCTGAACCGCCGTTTCGCCGAACCGAATCGGCAAGCGAGGAAAGAAACGAGGAAAGGACTTCCGGACAGATACGCGCAAGTTGCCGCTGATATCTCAAATCAAGAAAGATAAAAAGCATTGAAACCTCTGAAGTACCATTGCATTGACAGCGTTTCTACAGACAGATATTATATCCGCTATATCTGTTATTTGCAAAGCATATCGCGAAAGCGGCGTGCCAGAGCGAATACAGAATGGAGGAAAACGCATGAATCCTGAACAGCTCAAGGGACGCTCTCTGGTTACTCTGAAAAACTGGACTCCGGACGAAATCCGGTATGTACTGGAACTTTCACATTCAGTCAAAAAAGCCGCGCGTACCAGCACTGTTCATCAGCGTTTCGTAGGCAAAACGCTTGCGATGATTTTTGAAAAAAGGTCTACCAGAACCCGATGCGCTTTTGAAACCGCTTTTGGAGAAGAAGGCGGCCATCCGGTATTTCTGTCCACCCAGGATATCCAGCTCGGCAGCAAGGAGTCGGTCGAAGACACTGCCCGCGTTCTGGGGCGAATGTTTTCCGCAATAGAATTCCGTGGATTCAAGCAGTCTACGGTAGAAACACTTGCACGAGAGGCAGGTGTTCCCGTGTACAACGGCTTGACCGATCAATACCACCCGACCCAGGCACTGGCGGACATTTTGACTCTCCAGGAAATTTTCGGCACAGTCCAGGGAAAAAAACTGTGCTATGTCGGCGACGGCCGGAACAATGTCGCCAGGTCGCTCTGTGTCATTTGCGCCAAGCTGGGCATCAATTTTACCGTAATCGCACCGCCGGAGCTTTCTACAGACCGGGAACTGCTTGATGAATGCAGCCAATGGGCCGCAGAGTCAGGATCAAAAATTGTTGTCTCTTCGTCACTTGCCGATGTCCTTGGCGCAGACTCGGTGTATACCGATGTATGGGTGTCCATGGGCGAGGAGCATGCCGCAGCCGAACGGAAGCGTCTGCTTTCGCCGTTCCGGGTGGATGAGGCTCTGATGGAGAAAACCCGGAATCCGTCGTGCATTTTTATGCACTGTCTTCCTGCCGTCAAGGGCGAAGAAGTCACGGTACCGGTAATTGAAGGGCCCCGAAGCAGGGTGTGGGATCAGGCTGAAAATCGCAAGCACACGATAAAAGCAATTATGCTTGCAACAATCTGACACCCGACAGTATAATTACAAACAGGTATTACAATACTTCGGGAGGTTGTTCTTATGAAGAAATCTGGATATATGCTGCTTTCGGTTTTGGCGTGCGCCCTGCTTGCCAGTACTGTTTCGGTGACAGCTCAGGAATCGGGACAGGACAGTCAGGCAGAGAAAAAGTTCGAAAACGAATCCGAATTTTATTATCATAATGTTCCGATACTCAAAATAGCCCCGCATAAACTGGGATACTATGTTATTTACCGCAGAAACAACCTGAAAACCGGCGAAATGTTTATCCCGAAAGAATGGCTTGATCGGCGCGATCAGCGGGCAGTCTTAAACCGGACAGAAGACAATATCCGTCCCTATGTCAGCGTTTTCTTCAGAAACGGCGAATTCGATCATGTAAAACTGATTGTTGCCAAAGATATTTCTCACCCTTCGTGGGGAGTTCTTCAAGTAGGATCCCTCTACGATGAAAAATTCAAGATAGAGACGTTGAATCTCGAATACTGATCCAATCAATGTGTAGTGTAGAATCTTTCCGGAACGCCATCCGTGCAGAAAGCCTGGACGGATGGCTTTTTTGTAACTTTAAGCACCGCGACCTGTTGACCGATACACTCCTCGGACTTGGAGAACACACGGTATCGTCGCGTCTATGGGTATATATCATACCCGCCTCGGGCGACCCGGTAAAAATTGTTCATTCAATCGAATCCGGCGTCCTCGATTCACTGCCCGGCCTTGTCCGGACGTATACCGGGCGGAAATCGCTCGAAACGCTCCTTTCAGGCTTTTCCGGCTTGCGCATGGGTGTTCTGTCGGATCCACATATACAGGTGCTCTCGACCCTCGATGCATCCTCATGGCATCTGTTCAATTCCCTCGGAATCCGGCTCTGCTCTGCGTCCGGGTTGATTCAGCGTACAAAAGGCGTTCTGGACGACACACTCTATAACACTCATACCCTGGCTGCAGCTGTACTGCATCGGGCGGTCATGGAAAGCTGGAACCAGGTTCGCGCGTCATTCACCGATTCGACCCCGGTGTACGAAGGAGACCTTCAGGATTTGATGCTGAGCATTTTCCGGCAGGAAGGGCTGGTAACGGATCACCCGCCGATTGTCGCGTTCGGTGCGGCATCCGGCAATCCGCACTACACTGTTCCGGAGTCCGGAGCACCCGGCAACGCAGGAAAGCGGGGAAACCGGTTATTGGCAGATCAGGTAGTACAGTTCGATTTGTGGGCGAAATACCCGGAAGGAGCGTACGCCGATATTTCTTGGATCGGGTACACGGGCGTACAGATACCGGAATCAGTCCGGACTCGTTTTCGGACGGTAATTACTGCACGTGATCTGGTTGCCCCTGCAATTTCGGAAGCTTTTTCTGCAGGAAAGACACTAACCGGATATGAATGCGATCAGATCGTCCGCTCTTTTCTGCTTGCCCATACCGACGCCGACGCGATTCGACACCGGACCGGGCACGGAATTGATACCGATTGCCACGGGTCCGGAGTAAATCTGGATTCGGTAGAATTCCCGGATCACAGGCTTTTGATCGAGGGGAGCTGTTTTTCCGTCGAACCGGGTATATATTTCCCCGACTACGGATTACGCACCGAGATCAATATCTGTATACGGAATGGCACGCCATGCATAAGCGGCCCCGAAATTCAAATGGAACTGCTCACGCTCGAAACCTGAGGTATTGCATATTTTTTTTACTCTTGACCCGATTGCAGGCAGTACGCAGTATTACGGATGCTGACGCTGAATCGGCCTGGGGATACCAAACCAGAGCGGTGCCTTGCTCGACATTGTTCGAGTTCATCGCGATAATTTTGTACAGGAGACGCACAATGACACCGGTTCCCGGAACTCTGATCTCATTTCTCGATGCCTATGACACCTATATTATCGCAAGCCACAAGGAACCCGACGGAGACTGCATTGGAAGTTCTCTGGCACTGGATATGTTCCTCCGAAACCGGGGGAAAAAAACCGTGCTTGTTTCTGCAGGTCCATTCAAACGGCCAGAAATCAAACAGTATGAGCATCTTTTCCTGGCGGATATTGCCTCGGTGAGCGTATCGGCAAACACCGCAGTGTTGGTAATCGATTGCTCATCGATAGAAAGGCTTGGGGATGCGGCTAACGGACTGGAGGGATTTCCCTGCGCCATCATCGATCATCATGCAACAAACCTGAGCTCGAATTCGGCCGACTATGTCGATCACCGCAGTCCTGCAACAACGCTTCTGGTACAGGGAATAATAGAAACCATTCAGGGCAGAATATCCAAAGAGGAAGCAGACTGTCTTCTTTTTGGCCTGTGCACGGACACCGGTTTTTTTCGGCATCTTGATGACCAAAGCGCTTCAGCGTTTTCCTATGCATCCCGTTTGGTCGAAGCCGGAGCAAATCCAAAACAGACTTTCTCGCTCATGAACGGCGGTAAATCCTGGGGTTCCCGCATACTGATATCTCGCATACTCTCGAGAATGACTCGCTGGTACGAAGGGAAGCTTGTTGTTTCGTTTGAAACCCTGGACGATACTGCAGAATTCGGACAGGAAGGTCGCGATTCGGATTCGCTGTATCAATTGATTCAAAGTATCGAAGGGGTCGAAGCTATGGTCATAGTCAGGCAAGAGAGCGAAACACATTGCTCTGTCGGATTCAGATCCAGAGATCTGGTCGATGTGAGTAAGGTAGCGACATCATTCGGGGGCGGGGGACACAAGCAGGCATCGGGTTTATACATTGAAGGAACGATCGAAGCCCTTATTCCCCGTTTTGTGGAAGCCTTTCGCGATCAACTGGGCTGATCCCGCTGTAAAAAAGCTCCTGAAAGGAATTCATTCAGCGCGCTTGCGTGCGCTTGCGAAACCACCAAATTCAACCGGTGTGAATATCGGAGCCTTCTACGATTCCGCATATTCAACCGCGTTCAACCGCGGTTAACTGCGTTTTGCGAACATGAAATGCTTTTCCTGTATCACATTCACTTCTTTTTGCCTCTATTCTGCATTTTTACTTCAGTTTCATTACTTGGCATGCAAATTGCAGTATACCTGCCAAGGAGAAATGTTCATGAACGAAGAAGTGCTTTATGAGAAGATCCGGGAACTTTCTGTAGACGGAAGGAACACAGAAACCAACCGGCATCTTGCAGTCAGCGGTCTGGCAGAATTTGTGTATTTCAATCTGTATCGATTCAAACTGCAATGGTTTGACGAAGACACACGGAGCGATTTTGTACTCTGGCTCTATCCCAAATTCGAGGGTATTGTACTGAACTACAATGATGAGCGTTCGAGTCTGAAAACGTATCTGTACATGATGATTCGGCATTGCTACCGGTCATTCATGAAGGAACGGTTCGGAAGTGAAGCGCGGCAGCGGGTGTTCGAACAGGAAGAAGAAACCCGAATACTCAGCGAACAGATTGATATGTCTGATTCTCTCCAATGCCAGTATACCGAATCCAATGAACCTGCGTATGCGCCACAAAGCAAAAAAAACAAAAAACCGGAACTGACACAAAAACGAAAAGAAGTCCTGGCACGGAAAATATTGCTGCTCGCCTGCAAATGCAGCGATCTCGTAGACGACGCACTTATTCTGCAGGCATCAAAGCTGACCGGAAAGGACACGCTCTGGTTCAGTTCCAGCCTTGAACGCATCAGGGAACGCACTGCAGCAAAGCGCACAAAAGTCCGTCTGAATCGAGAAAAACAGAATATGTACTATATCCGCGCACTGGGATGCGCCTATGAGATGCAGGAGCTTGACCACAACACTGCCCGCTACCGGCTGCTTGAGCGCAGGCACGAATTCTGTCTTAAACGGCTCGAAAGTGCCAGATTCCAGGCAAGACACCAGAACAGAAGACCCAGCAACAGAGAAATTGCCCGCATACTCGGGATATGCAGGGGAACTGTCGACTCTACCCTTGCATCCGCCTATTCGGATCGATATGCTGTGTCATCATGACACTCTATTTTGCTTCGGGAAACAGGCATAAAAGGGATGAACTGGAGCGGATATTCCATCCTCATTCCATACGGATACCGGCAGACGATGGTATCGATTTTAATCCGGAAGAAACCGGCAATGATTTTATCTCCAATGCGTTGATCAAAGCCGAAGCCTTGTATCGAATTGTACAAAAACCGGTACTGGCCGATGATTCGGGAATTTGCGTCGATGCGCTGGGAGGGCTTCCCGGTGTCAAATCTGCCAGATTCGGACAGGACGAAGGACTTGAGCTTGATTCGGGAGGTAAAAATCTGCTCCTGCTCACAAAAATGAAAGGGGTGGCAGATCGAAACTGCCGGTTTGTCTGCAGTATGGTTCTGTATCTGAGCCCTGACCGGTTTTTTTGTGTGCAGGAAACTTTGGAGGGAATCCTTACCCACGAATTAAAGGGAACCGGTGGATTCGGGTACGATCCGCTCGTGTATGTTCAACAGTACGGGAAAACCGTAGCCGAACTGTCCGATGCAGAAAAAGATGCCTGTTCGCACAGAGGAAAGGCAGGGCGAGCAATTGCAGAGCTTTTGAATAGACACTGTACGTGACACAACAAGAAGGGTTGTTCTGCAGGCCAGGGGTTGTTCAGCAAGCCAGGGATTGTTCAGCAAGCCAGGGATTGTTCTGCTGACCAAAGGTTGTTCTGCATGCGGGTGCCGGACAACCTTTCTTTTTTTCCAACCGACCCAGACGCGTCACCCTTCATACCGAAAAAGCACTGTGTTCGGACGAACTGCAGAAAGCACAGAAAATCCTGCAGACTGTGCTGTACGACGAAGGGCTTCCGGCGTATAAAAGGAAACATGTGTACGGTCATGCCGATACCACCATCCGGAAAAAAAACTGCTCAATACGGCTCTGTCCTTCGTATCGGGCAGCAATTGAGTCTGGACAGCCAATACAGATCCGGCGTGGAGCCATGCGGCTATTTTTTTAAAATCCGCACAAGGATTCTGAAAATGTTCTGCCACCTCAAGGCAGGTTACCACATCGGCACCGTCAGGAAACGGATCGGTTTGTGGAGAAAAAAAAGGATCATACCCCCGCGCGTCAAAACCGCGTTCGCGAAGAATTTCGACCAGTGCGGGATATGGACCGCTGCCATAATCAAGTATACTGATGCCGAAGCTCTCGACGGATTTTCCATACCTGTGCACAAGTTCCGGATTCAGATAACCGAACACTGCAGCCAAAAAAGATTCCACATACGTTCGGTACCCCTGATCTTCGAGCGAATTAGTATGCTTTTCATAGCGTTTTCGTTCAAGTTCGGGAGAAAGCCAGCATGTCCGGTCCAGAGAAATACCTCCGCAGCCCGGACACATACAATACTCTTGGATGCGGTTTTCCAGGGAATCCATAGGAAATTCTTGGCAAAACGGACAAATTTGCAGCATCTTTGCAATTTACCATAAAGTTTTATTCGTTGTCTGCCGACAAAGTAACCGGAAGTAGAATGTTTTATGCAGGTTCGTTGAACCGGTAGCTAAAACGGGATTCTGCTTCCGCTACCGGGATATCGGAGAATGGCATTGTGCCCTTCTGAATATCCCGAACGGGAAACATGGATGCTTCCCGTATACATTTTCCACGGAGGAAAACTATGGTTATCAACCACAACCTTTCTGCGATGTTCGCTCAGCGGACCCTCGGCGTCACCAACGATTCAATCGGCAATGACATCTCCAAACTTTCATCCGGTATGCGGATTAACAAAGCTGGAGACGATGCGTCCGGACTCGCTGTTTCCGAAAAGATGAGAAGTCAGATTCGCGGTTTGAATCAGGCTTCACAAAACGCATCGAACGGAATCAGCTTTCTCCAGACCACGGAAGGGTATCTGCAGGAGACAAGCGATATCATGCAGAGAATCCGCGAACTGGCGGTCCAGGCTTCCAACGGTATTTATACCTCGGAAGACAGGATGCAGATCCAGGTCGAGGTTTCCCAGCTGGTCGCCGAAGTCGACAGAATCGCGAGCGCAGCTCAGTTTAACGGCATGAACATGCTCACCGGCCGTTTTGCCCGTGAAACAGGCGAAAACACCGTAACCGGATCCATGTGGCTCCACATCGGCGCAAATATGGATCAGCGGGTTCGCGTGTACATCGGTACGATGACTGCTGCTGCCCTTGGCGTACGGAGCATTGGTGACGGCACGATCATGAGTCTTGGTGATGCAGATTCTGCAAACCGCAGCATCGGAACTCTCGATGCGGCGCTCAAGACCTTGAACAAGCAGAGAGCGGATCTTGGCGCATACCAGAACCGCCTTACCCACACCATTTCCGGCTTGAACATTGCTGCAGAAAACATGTCTGCGTCCGAATCAAGAATTCGCGACACGGATATGGCCAAGGCAATGGTCGAGTACACCAAGAACCAGGTGCTCTCGCAATCCGGTATGGCAATGCTTGCCCAGGCTAATTCGAACAGCCAGCAAGTCTTGTCGCTTCTGAGATAACGTAGTATACTGTCATATTGGGGGGAAGGCCGTAGGCTTTTCCCCCCGATATTGCAGAAGTACGCGGATGTTGTATGCGTCATAGCCGGCATCCGTTAACGGGATCTTTGAAAAACACCTTCCCTGATAACCGGAACATACGGTATGGACGGTTCAGTTTTTCCTTCGGGAATAAGCGGAACCATCCGTACCGTACACTATTTGACAGGCAGGAAGAGGCGCTACCGTCTTCCCTTCCCTGCAAATGTTCCGGTATACATGATCGGCACGGATTGCCGGTCATAAGACTTCAAGGAGGGTCATAATGGTCATAAACCACAACATGAGTGCAATGTATGCTCAGCGACAGTCGGGTATTATCGATACCAGCCTGCAGCAGAACATCGAAAAGCTCTCAAGCGGGCAGCGAATCAACAAGGCCGGTGACGATGCATCAGGTTTGGCTGTATCAGAAAAGATGCGAAGCCAGATCCGGGGACTGAATCAGGCAGGCCAGAATATCCAGAACGGTATTTCGTTCATCCAGGCAACCGAAGGGTACCTGAGCGAAACGACCGATATCGTTCAGAGACTTCGCGAACTTGCAATCCAGTCTGCAAACGGTATTTATTCCGCTGAAGACAGGATGCAGATTCAGGTAGAAGTTTCGCAGCTTGTTGACGAAGTAAACCGCATTGCCAGCCACGCTCAGTTTAACGGAATGAATATCCTTACCGGTCGTTTCGCAGCCGATTCATCATCGGGAGCCCTGCAAATTCAGGTCGGCGCCAACGTCGATCAGAACGAGAAGGTCTTTATCGGGACCATGACAGCCCAGGCGCTTGGTCTTAGCGGAACCCAGGGAACGGAAAATTCTATGATATCACTATCATCTGTTGACGGCGCAAATCTGGCTATTGCATCCCTCGACTCGGCTCTCAAGAGTCTGAACAAACAGCGTGCCGATCTTGGTGCCTATCAGAACCGCTTCGAGACCGCGTATAAGGGAATTGCTATTGCTTCTGAAAACATGCAGGCAGCTGAATCCCGCATTCGCGACACAAATATGGCACAGGAAATGGTCAGCTTTACCAAGAACCAGATCCTCAGCCAGGCTGGAACTGCAATGCTTTCACAAGCTAACACCCAGCCGCAGTCAGTCATGAGACTGATCCAGTAGCATAACGGCAAGGGACGTCAAAGAGAATTCTGGACGTCATCTCTTGTTCCTGGCCGGAACAGTTACGGGAAGAAGAAGAGGCGCCCTTCTTCTTCCTTCTTTTGGAACTGACGGGATACTCCCGTTTATGATACAGAGCGTATCAAGGATGATACGAATCAACGCTTCTTTCAAGGAGGTTGTCGATATGAGCATTGATATTGCACAGATCGGACAGCAGACAACGGCAATGGATCGCCGTCTTGAAGGGTCAGTCAACTCGACATTGCGTACTACTACAGCAGCTCTACAACAAACAGCACAGACGGCAGACGCTCAGGAAACAGAACCAGGACAGGACAACGGCAAAGTATTGGCAGAAGATTTCGCCCGCCAGATGGAAGCCATGTCAAGCATGTTTGACAGAAAACTTCAATTCAAGGTTAACGAAGAACTGCATCGGGTAATTGTAAAGGTCATTGACGCAAATACCGATAAAGTGATCAGGGAAATACCCTCGGCCGAGATACAGAAACTGCAGATGCGAATCAAGGAAGCCTTAGGTCTTCTGTTTGACGAATCACGATAGTTGCCTCCGGGATACGGATATCTGTACCTCTCGCCGATCCAGATGAGGGAGGTCAGCAATGTCAGATATCAGCATTCCCGGCGTGACAGCCAGCAAATACAAAACTGACGAACTCATCCAGGGCTTGATGAAAGCTGAACGAATCCCCCGGGATCGTGCAGAATCAGAGCTCAAGAAATACAAACAGGAACAGAGCGCCTGGCGGCAGCTCAATCAGCTTACGACTGTATTGAGGGACGCCTCAAAGACGCTATATTCGTACAATAACCCTTTCAGCGAAAAAATCGCGGCATCGACGAATGAACGAGCGCTTACCGCAACGGTAACCCGCGAAGCAAAAGAACAATCTTTTCGGGTTCTGGTTTCGCAGATTGCGCAAACCGACAGCTTTCTTTCTAACGAAATCGACTCAAAAGGAACTGTTCCGCAGGGTGAATACACATTCTCCGTAGGGGACAAGTCTGTAACGTTTTCCTGGAAAGGCGGATCGTACAAGGATTTTTCCGAGGCGCTGAACAGACGGTCTTCCGGTATTCTACGAGCCTCGTTCATACAGATTACTCCGAAAACCTCCAGCATGCTCCTCGAATCACTGAAACCGGGAGAAAAAAACAGACTGACATTTTCGGGAGACGCCAGGAATTTCGCGATCGAAGCAGGCTTTATTACACCGAATGATACCGCTCCGGTCTCGCCTGAAAAAGAAGCACATACCGCCCCTCCCCTTTCCTCCGAACGCATAGATTTTTCCGGTAACGCCCGGGCCAAGGACGGACTGGTTCTGACTTTCAGCGTCTCTGTACATCCGGTACCGTCAGGCTCAACCGGTGAAAACGCCGCATCCGGATTGGAACCAGTGAAGGCAGGCTCTGTAACTTACGCAAACATCACTATTGAAAACGCACATTCTGAAGGCGCTCCAACAGATGCTCAACCGGTCCTGAAACCGCAACCGGTTACCGATATGTCGGTGCTTTTGCTCAGGTCATCGAAGGGAGTGCAGATTCCGCTGCCAGCGGTGCGGGATTCAGAAGAGCCGGTCGAAATGAGCATTCCGCTTTCCGAGTACGGGGATGTAGATGCATTGCTTGTAAACAACAAGAATACCGAAAAGGAACTCCGTATTTCCGGTTTGAAAATTAGCGACCCGCGGGCAGCAGGTGATGTAATTCCGGTAAATCCGGTGTCGATCGCGCAGGATGCTGTGCTTAAATACGAAGGCATTACAATCCGGAGACCCACGAATACCATAGACGACCTGGTTCCTGGAGTAACGCTCCAACTGTTCGAACCTACCGATAAAAACGAAACAATCTCCGTAAAACCCGATACAGACCTTGCAAAAGAGGCGATTATCACCTTGGTTGCACACTATAATCGGGTAATGGCGGAGCTGAACATACTGACCCAGAACAAACCTGAAGTGATTTCGGAAATACAGTATTTTACGGAAGACGAAACTAAAACCGCAGAAGAACGGCTGGGCATGATGCTGGGGGACTCGACACTAACAGGCCTGAAAAACGCTCTGCAGCGAATTACGAGCAGCGGATACCGCGCAAACGATACCACTACAATTACCATACTGTCCCAGCTGGGTATTTCCACCAGATCAACAGCAGGAAGCGGAGTCGATTCTTCGAAACTCCGCGGCTATCTGGAAATTGACGAGAAAAAACTGGACGAAGCGCTGAAAACAAAGATTGAAGATATCAAGCTGCTGTTCGGTTTCGATTCCGATGGCGATCTTGTGGTGGATTCGGGAATTGCCCAGGCGTTGGACAAAAACCTGACACCCTACGTGCAGACAGGAGGAATCTTCCCGAACAGGACTTCGGGCTTAGGAACGAAAATTACCGCGTCCGAAAAAAAAATCGCACAGCTGGACACACAGCTCGAACGAAAAGAAGCGGAACTCAAGTCTCAGTACGGTCAGATGGAAGGGACTCTGAACAGTCTTCAGAACCAATCCAATTCCATCAGCAATTTCAGCAAGCAGAACAGCAATTAGCGCAAAGGAGCACTCTATGAAAATCCGCATTAACGAGCAGGATATTGCTATTACGTTTGAACAGGAAAAAACTCTGGGAGAAATACTTGGCATACTGGAAGCTGAATGCGAAAAAGCAGGTTCGACAATAACCGGTATTTCGATAGATGGAGCAACCATCCCGGCCGAGCTGCTTGACGAATATTTCGACAAGTCACCCGACGAGGTATCTCAAGTCGATCTGGATGCGACTACAGCGGCGGAGATACAGACAATGGTCAGACAGGCCGGCAAGAACTTTTCTGAAGCCGCAGTCCTTCTGGGAAACATACCGGTCCAGCTGCAGACAGGAAAGGATTTGGACGCACTGAATGCAATCAACTTTTTTTCTGAAGAGCTGCAATCGCTGCACAAGCTGCTTCCCCTGCTTCCGCTTGCCTTCCCCGGGAAAGAGCCGTATTATGTCGGAGAAACACCGCTGGTACCCTTTATTTCGGAGATGACTCCATTTTTACAGGAATTTCTTGGAGGACTGAGCAGCAAGGATACCGTACTGGTTGGTGATCTTGCAGAATATGAACTGGCTCCACGATTGGAGCGCTTGGGTACCTATCTGCAACACATGGGAAACGAATAACACCATCCGTGTTTTGGTACCGGTGCCCACGTGCACAGCATATTGAAATCGGTGCGATTTTCTTACAAAACCGTGTATCAGGAGGCGTGGTATGAACGGAACAACAATCCTGCCCTACTCTCCAACATCTAATCCGGTGCTCATTATTCCGATTATCATTGCGGTACTGGTTTACTTCCTGCTGCGAATGTATCTGACATGGCGCGAAACGAAGGCTACCAGGGCGCATATCAAAAAAAGTCTGCCGAACAAGACAAACGCACAAAAAAAGGAAATGGACGATATAGTCAAGCTGTTCGGTTTTAATCCCGACCAGGAACAGTTTTTCAGGACGCTGTGCGTGGAATGCAAGATATCGAACCCGGTACAGTTTGTCCACGATCCTAAAGCTGTCGAAGCCGCTTTTGGCAAGAAGCTTCAATTGCTTGACAATCTGAATCCGCCGAAACCGGACACCGAAAAAATGAAAACAACGCTTTTTATGGTGCGGGAGATGATCGACCACCGGATACAATCCGGAAAAAACTGGACGTCTACGCGTGCAATACACAAGCAACAGATTTTTACGCTCATTGCACCGACCGGAGAACACTATTCATCGTCGGTACTGGAGAACACCGACGACGGGATAGTGGCTGTACTGCCTCGAGATATTTCCGGAAACGAGCTCAGGCTTCCGACGTCTGCGAAAATCGAGATTTTTTTTACCGCCGGTATGAACAAACAGGCCTACCGTTTCCGGTCGCGCGTAATACGCTATGTTGCCGATGATTCGTCCACCAGACTGCTCCTGGCGCACAGCAAGCAGCTTGAAGCCTTGCCTGTTCGCAAGCATGAACGGAAATCGACTGATATTGCCTGTACATTCTCTTCTGTGCAGGTTGCGAATGTGGTAAACGGTAAACAGACAATGCACAAATTCTTTCCGGAAAAAAAAGCATATAATGGAAAGATACTCGAAATATCTGTGGGCGGCTGCAGTATTGAAACAGATGCGCCACTGGCTATGAACGCGTACCTGCAAATTCAGTGCGGACTTGAACCGGATTCGGACGATACAATGATTGGGAAGGTAATCAGATTGGGCGAAAATATGCCGGGCGGATTGCAAACGATGAATATCCAGTTTGTGCAGTTGCCGCGGATTACTATGAACCGGATATTTAGATATATTTACACCTAGGGAGACGGCTTACAGTGACGATTCGCGAACTCACCGGAATTACCAGAAAAGAGAACTTTATTTACTACCGCAGAGAGTTCACTGCAACGGCTCATTTTGATCTTCCCGGCAGAAATTGTTCGGGTCTTGTCGAATTTACAATTGAAACCGAACCGACCGGGAAAAAAGACATTTCCGTCAAGCTGCTCGACCAAATCGACTATCCCCTGCTTCCGGTTGTTCAGAAACTGAAGGAAACGATTATTTCGATGGATCGTGAAGGTCAGCTGCCCTGACAACTCGCGCGGGCGAATCAACGTGCGCGCGGGCGAATCAACGTGCGCGCGGGCGACTCAGGCGGAACGGCCGTTGTACAAGCTTGACCCTTCCCGATCTATAGGGTACTGTTTTTTTCAAATATGAATTTCACCTCAAATTCGCCAGAACACACACATGCAATTGGTAAAGCCCTTGGTTCCTGTCTGCACAAAGGGGACATTATTGCGCTCCAAGGTACGCTTGCGGCGGGAAAAACGACGCTTACCCAGGGAATAGCCGAGGGCCTTGGAATCGAAGAAAGTGTTACCAGCCCGACATTTACCCTCATTTCTGAATATTACGGCAGACTGCCGTTGTATCACATGGATGTGTATCGGCTCGATTCGGCAGAAGATTTTCTTGATCTCGGTGTTGAAGAATTACTCTATGGAGACGGTGTTTCGGTAATTGAATGGAGTGAAAAAGTAATGAACGAACTCCCGGAAACAACAATTTGCATACGCATTGAGGCAAGAGCGGACGGATCCAGAACTATCAGAATCGAAAATTGGCCTTATGGAGATATTCCTGTATGAATATTCTTGCGATAGACACGGTCACGCCACTTCTTTCTGTTGCCGCTGCCGGACCGTCCGGTACAGTGGCGCTGGAAATCGATTCTGGAAGCTCTCATGCAGAACGCATCGTCGAAGCAATCGATCATGTAGTGTCACTTTCGGGTTTTTCTGCCCGCGAGACGGAACTGGTATGCGTGCCCTCAGGGCCCGGCTCGTTCACGGGACTGCGGCTTGCATGGTCGGCAGGACGCGCGATCCAGCTTGCTTCTGTCTGCAGGGTATGCCCTATTCCGCCGCTCGAATGTTATGCCTATCCGTTCCGCGAATGGAGGGGCGCCGTACTGAGCGTCATTGATGCAAAAAAACACCGGTTTTATATCCAATGCTTTCGCAGAGGTACAGCTATCAACGAGCCGCTTGATCTGGACGCTGCACGGGCTGCAAGTCTTGTTGACGAGGCTGAACGCATTCTGATTACCGGCCCGGATGCGGAATTTTTTGCCGAAGAATTCTCCCAGGCGCTTCCCGTCTCTGATGTGACCGTTATACCGAACGGCGGCCATGGCATGGCGCTGTCGTATGTCGAGTTTGCGAATTCGGGGCGCGTGCAATATACTAAATCTATACCCGATCATGATGGACCGGTTTATGTGAGAAAAAGTGATGCAGAAGAAAATTATTCAGGACATAGAAATATTTTCTCCGGTTCTTGAGGAACTGCTTTCACCGGAAGAAGAACCGTTTCCGGATTCGATTCCGCTAATAAACCGCGGAATTACCATATCGCAGGATTCAGCCGGAAAACACATTCAAGACATTATCAAGCTGTCGGACAATCCCCATATACCGTTTCTTGTGTTGGAATCGGATTTGACCATTCGGCATATTTCTCCTGCTACCGAAAATCTGTTTAAAGACTACTATACAATAACTCATAAGCCTTTTTTTAATATTTTTCTTAATTCACTGGATCAAAACGAAATTCAGGATATGATTATTGCGCTCAAGTCGTTTGAACGGGGGTATTCTTGGTCCGGAATCCTGAAGCACCGCAAGCAAACCGCTAAAACAATGCTGACCAGAACCAGCTTTATTCCGTTCTTTTCCGAAGAAAAAGCCGTATCCGGGTTTATGGTGTATTTTGACGATATTACCAATTCTTATAATTCGCAGCTGAAGTCAACGTACAAAAGCATACTTGAAGCTGCAAAGCTGAAAGACAACGATACCGGACTTCATGACGAACGGGTCAGTTACTACTGCAAAAAAATGGCTGAATACCTGTTTGCCATCCAAAAATACCCGCAGATCGATCCCGATTTTATAGAAAATATCGGTTTTTTGTCTGCTATGCATGATGTGGGAAAAATCGGAACTCCCGACTACATACTGCAAAAACCGGGTAAACTGGATAACAAGGAATGGGAGATTATGCGGGAACATACCATTAATGGTACATTTATCCTGTCTTCGTACCCTGTTCCTATGGCAAAAGAAATTGCGCTAAGCCACCATGAATGGTGGAACGGGACAGGCTATCCGTTCAGGCTCGAAGGTGAAATGATACCGCTTTCAGCCCGTATTGTTACTATCGCAGACGTATACGACGCTTTACGCATGAAGCGTACGTACAAGCCAGAATTCAGCCATTCAGAATCTGTAGAGATAATAGCTTCCGGGAGCGGTACGCAATTCGATCCGGAGCTGATTGCGGTGTTTCTCCGGATTCATCAGGACTACGAAGATATTTGGAACCTTCTGAAGGACACCCTTCCAGCTCGGCCCGCATCGCGCGACCGAAACGAATGAGCGGGCGCTCACGGTAACCGGCGGGTTTCGCAAGTGCCAACCCTGCGCGTGTACCAACCCTGCGCGCGCCGAATTTAGGACAGTACGATCCCTGAAAGTCCTTCCAGATTCAGTTGGGACGTCGCAGCCGCACGGTTTTCATTTTGAATAGCTTCAAAAACTTCCTGGCGGAATACTTTTACCGATTTCTGCGCCTCGACGCCGATTTTTACCTGGTCTCCGCGGATTTCAATAATTGTCACGGATATCTCATCGCCGATCATAATTTTTTCATTGATTTTACGCGACAGTATCAGCATTGGGAGGCCTTCCTTGCCGCACTTTCGGCTACAATATCATGTTTAGTCCGCCAACGGGGATCAGTAAGAATAGCCTGGAAAGCTTCATTGTTTTTCCGGTTAATTACCAGAGGTCCCTGCAGATTCGCCGTAACCGGGCCTCCGTCTGTCGGTACTGTGACCAGTGCGAGGACAACCACATCGGCAGCTGAATCGATACCCAGCGATGACAGTACGGAATCCTCAATATCGATTTCATAATCCGTTCTGAACAGAAAAGGATCGATCGCAAGAAAAGCCAAATCTTTTTTTTCTATACACTGAATCAGGATAAAAGGCTTTTGCGGAGCGTCTATCAAGGCAAAACCCGAATAATCCTCGAAGCCATAAAACCCCTGAGCGACATGAATAATCTGCTTTTCTACAATTTCTACCGAACCCATCGCTTTCGTTTCAATCAACATACCATCCCCACCCTATTTCATATAATTCAGCAAACTGTTCTGGTACAACCTGCCGGCTGTACTCAGCGTTGCCTGCTGCGTCAGTTCATACATCTTCAGATCGGTAACAGCCTGCGTAAAGTCGATATCGCTTTCGCGCGACTCTGCGGCAGACACATTCAAAATCTGGGCATCGAGCCGGGCCAGAGTTGCCTGCGTCCGTTCATAGCGCGAACCGATTTCCGCCAGACGCGTTGCCAGGTTGTCGATACCGCCGTCGATAGCGCCAAGAACCCTGCTGCCGATACGTTCGCTGTCGCCTTCCAGCATGGCATCGCGGAGCGCAATCACGGAATCGAACAGAGAACCGCCGGAAAGCTTGACCGACGGAGCTATATTGTATGGGGGCTGTTGGCCTTCACGAACCATGCCGAGCGATGAAAACACGTCGCCGCCTTCAGCATCAGAAATCCACAACTGACGCGCATCGGTCGTTTCCAGATTTAGACCGTTAGTAACCGGATCGAGATACGCCTTTACCGCGGCTCCCGAATCGTTAATTTTAGAAATGATTGCATACACATTATCCCCGGCTGCAAGCGGTACAGAAATACCGTCAACGTTGATGGCGGTATCAGATTTTACCATATAGCTTGTTGCATCAACAGAGGAAAAGAGCGTCTGCTTTTCGGCCCAGAACGTCCTGCTTCCGTTCTGCCCGGTCGACAGGTATGCCTGTTCATCAATTTCTATATCCTTGCCGCCGACCGAACCCTTGTAGCGCACCTCGCGGATCATCGGATTTCCCGCGCCGTCGACATCTCCCAAAACTGTTTCAAACGGCTCGGTAAAACTTTTTGTCCCTGCAAAAACGCGTGTTCCATCCGGCCCGATCGCGTTTCCGGAAAGCACAAGCTCCTTCAGCAATTCGTCTATTTCCGGAGCCATGTTTTTTAGGTCCGTTGCCGTGTAGGTACCATTCGCCCCTGCCACCGCGAGCTCCCGAATGCGCTGCATAACCTGCAGGCTCTGATTCATATAGCCTTCCGTCACATTGAACCGGTCAGAAACGGTTTTTGCATTTGTTTCATACCGTTCAAGGCGGGCCACATACGACTTGTAGCGCACACTGTGCCCGGCCGCAAGCGGATCGTCCCGTAAATTCAGAATCTTGCTCTGATTGGAAATCTGATTATTCAGACTCTGAACCCGCGATTCCTGTCTTCTCAATGCAAACTGCGTATCGTCATGCTGCAAATTCGAGCTTATTCTCTGCATTCAGGACCTCCTTAGACACCCATACCGTTGATAATAGTATCGAGCATATCGTTTACCGTAGAAATAAACTTCGCAGCAGCACTGTAGCCATGCTGGAATTTGATAATGTCGGCAAGCTCTTCATCGATATTGACACCGGAAATCGAATCGCGCAGACCGCGAAGTTCTTTCAGTATCGACACCTGGGTTTCCAGAGACCGCGCTGCCTGCTCGCCTTTCAAACCGATGGACGTAACCGAATCCGCAAATCAGTCGTCGAGCGTCCTGGTATTCCCGACCATCACCGCCGTATTGCGAATCGACGCAATCGCCAACGCAGCACGATTGTCGCCCGCATTAACCGTACCGTCTTCCGCAGCAAAGCCTGCCGCAATGCTGCGCACATCGGCCTTAATCGCCTTGTTTATTTCCATCCACCCGGACGGATGCGCAATCGGCGACACCGCATAACGGGTATCTCCTTCTGCGAAAGCTCCAACAGCGTCAGCAGTTTCCCAGGTATACGCATTTTCGCCGCCGTAACCGGCCAAAACGCCCGAGTAACCGGCAAGGAAATGCCCTGAATCCTCAAGGTATCGAATAACAAAATCCGGATTATCAGGATTTCGGGCTGTCGTCCCCTTCAGTTCGAGCCTGCCGTCGCGATCGAGCCGCGCCACGACTTCCGCCCCTGAATTATTAATGCGATCCACAACATCGGCGACCATATCGGTAGAAAAATATGGAACATCCACAAGACCATCCGAGCCGGATAAGCGAATCGTCCCTTCAAGACCGATCTGCTCCCGCGCGGAGAGCCGGTTGCCGCCGGTAACGCGAAAAATATAGGATGAATCATACTCACCGTCGCCGTCGCGGTCGTAGTTGCCCGCGACGTTATTGATAAAAGACTGCTCCGTAAAAAAATCAAGTCCAGTCCTGCCGTTCGCACCAGTACCGTCCCGATGAATCTCGTTGACAAGATCGACGAAGTTCATCGTCATCGTATCAAGCTTGCCGATCTCGTCCCGGACATCCGCATCGCGAAGCTCCACCAGAGCGCCCAGCTTACCGCCTTCGAAAAAAGCCTGTTTCCCGGAATCCGCCCATACCACATCAGGATATCCGTCATTCTCGATCCCGGACCGCAGCTCGAACGTTCTAAAACTCTTGCCCTGCACCAGCTCGTACCCGGCCGTATGAATCACATATTCGTCAGGATCGCGCTGATCCACCGTAATGTTTATTAAGGAAGAAAGTTTTTCGGCAAGCATATCGCGCCGGTCCATCAAATCGTTCGGACTGTCGCCCATAGCCTTAACCTTGACAATTTCCTGATTCAATCCGGCAATCTGGCGCGCAATATCGTTCACCTGGGCAGTAACCGCTTCAACATCACCGTTAATAATGTCCCGTATTCCCTGAAGTCCGCGATACTGCTGATGAATCGCATCAGTCAGCGTCTCGCCGCGGGAGAGCACCGCCTGCCGGGCGCTCGCCGATTCGGGATACAGCGACAATTCTTCCCAGGAATCCCAGAACTGATCCATACGCGTACGCACGGACGATTCATCAGGCTCGTTGTACACCTGCTCAAGCATCAACACATACGAATCCCGTGTTTCCCAATACCCTTCCTGATTCGTCTGCGCCAGGATTCTCGTGTCGAGCAACTCGTCCCGGACGCGCTGAATGGATTCAACTGAAACGCCCTGACCAATCTGCCCGGGAGTTTCCGCACGGGACAGATCCGGACGATACAACGGATCGGTAGCCTTCATCTGGACACGCTGGCGCGAATAGCCCTCTGTAGAAGAATTCGAAAGGTTATGACCTGCAGTTTGAATTGCCTGATTGTGGGCAAACATACTGCGCTTTCCCATTTCTATACCCGAAAATGTCGACATACCCTTCTCCTTCTCAGAACGAACGGTTAACCACAAGACATTCCGATGCCGTCTGAGCGATAGCGCCTTTTCTTGTGTAAATTTTATTTTTTCTCGCAGGAACAATCGTTTCCAGAATTCCTGAAACAATGTGTTTCGCATTCACAACATACCTGTTCAGCGCATCATTCTCGCTTTTTGACACCACAAGCAGCCGCCGGTTTTCCCGATACAGCGCATTGAGCCGATCGCGGTCCTCGCCGGAAAAAGTACAGCTGACCGTATAAAAAACAGCATTCGCCGTCAAACCCGGATGAGAGGCGGCATACGACGAAAGAAGCACCTTCCGCCGGGATTCGTAGTCCTGGAAATTCTCGGTAAACGTCCTCAACAGATCGCTTTCCTCCTGAACCGCAACCCAGTCGCGCGCAACAACCGCCTGGTACATCCGTTTCTGGCTGGAAATCAGTTCGGCCAGAACCTCGATACCGGTCCGGAGATTATTCTCGAGCTTCATCACAAATTCGGTTCTTGGATCCATACAGCGCTGCACCCCACAAAAAAACTTCTTCCCATAGAATATCGGTATACCACAAAAAAACTGAAGGATTTCACAAAATCAACCGAAGATTTTCTACACTCGACCAAGATCCAGGGATTCCCCGAACGTCTCATCCATCGTTGATCGACATCCGCACGCATCCGTGCGCGACCACGCAACTCCGATACTCGATCTGACCGCGGCCCGGAAACCTCCCGAACCTGAACCGGCAGAAGCCAAACGTGTGTTCTTGACATTTTCCGCCTCTTCTGGCATTATTCACTTCGTTACGCATGGTGCCTGTAGTTCAGTGGTAGAGCGCCAGATTGTGGATCTGGTTGTCGTGGGTTCGAAACCCATCAGGCACCCTATTTTTGTCTGTGCATGCGCCAGCCGTTCATTCGAAAGCGTGAACGGTTTGACAAAAAACATGCGCCTGTAGCTCAGCTGGATAGAGCAACGGACTTCGAATCCGTAGGTCGCACGTTCGAACCGTGTCGGGCGCAAAAACAAATCCTTACGTTGTAAGGAGATATGGCTTTCCCCTCTAATAGGGGCGCTTATCAAACAACACACTTTAAGCAGGACTTTAAGCAACATTGCTTGAACCTGTCGGAATGTGAGGTTTTGGATGCGTCCCTTTTATCTTTTTAAATCCAAACATGGCATTTTTTATGTCCAGTACTCGAATGAAATGACTCATGCGCGATGTTCTGCTAAATCGACCAGGGAGCGATCGTATACCGCCGCGATGAAAGTCGCTTGCGATTGGATGCGTAATGGCATCCCGTCTAGGACCGGTAACCGGATTGTTGAGTCTGAAATGGTTGTTGATACCTTCCTGAATCTCCTCAATGGCGGAAAACTTGATGATGCTGGTATTCAAACGGTGGTTAAGGCGCTTTCCGAAAAGGGATACACAGCGCCTGCAGGACTCATAGAACCTGCTGTTGCGGTTCCGGCACCCGAACCGCTTCCTCCCCCTCCGCCCAAAACACCTCTTATTTCTTTCCTCGATACTTTCTGGAACTATGAAAGTAGTCCGTACATCAAGGATAAATTGATTCACAAGCAGCGTATCGGAAAGCGGCATTGCTACGACTCCCGGAATCGGGTGTCGTACTGGAAGGCCTATTTTACCGAGGCAAAATATCTTGAGGATGTGACGACGCAGGACTTGAAAGCCTTCGAGCAGGCTTTAGCCGCGAGAGGGCTTTCGGCCGGGTCGCTTAATCACATCATGATTGTCGGGAAGACTGCATTCAAGTGGGCGGTGGCGAATAAAAAGCTTGCGGAAGATCCGTGTGCGGGTCTGACGCGGTATGCGAAGGATACGAAGGCGCGCGATATTCTTTCCGACGATGAAGCGTCTGCGTTGTTCAGGGTGAAGTGGCTTGATGAGCGTGCGCGGGTAGCGAGTCTTGTGGCGATGACGTGCGGGCTTCGTATGGGCGAGGTGCTGGCGTTGCGGAAGTGCGATATTGCAGAGAACCGGCTGATGGTTCGTCATTCCTGGAGTGTGTTCGACGGTTTAAAGTCTCCGAAGAACGGGAAGACGCGCGTGGTGCCGCTGCTGCCGGCTGTGAGGCGGGAGCTTGTCAAGCTTGCAAACAGTAATCCGTTCGGTCTGGATCCTGAGCGGTTTATTTTCTACGGGAATCTTTCTGACCGGCCGGTGGTGGAAAATGTGATTCTCGACGGTTTCAAGGATGCGCTGGCGAAGATCAGGATCAGCGAAGCGCTCAGGAAGGAACGAAATATTGTGTTCCACTCCTGGCGCCATTATTACGCGAAGGTTATCGCCGACCGCGTGGAGCAGCGGCAGGCGCAGTTGGCGCTGGGGCACATGACGGCGGCGATGACGACGTACTATGCTGACCATAAGACGGAATCGGATCTTGCGGCTATCGAGCATGCGGCGGCCGATGCGTTCGGTTCGTGTCTTTCCGGGGCGGTATAGAATTAGTTCAGGTACAAAAGTGAATTGATTCTTTTTTTTCTATAAAAAATTGAAATTTGGTATACGTCGGGTTTTCTTCCGGTGCGGTAGAGTCGAAGGAGTGCAAGGCTACGCACACAAGGAGGATTGTATGGTTATTACGGCAGAAGAGCGGTGCATACCGGAATCGAGCGCGGAAGTGCTGGACATGAAGGAGGCGTCGCAATTTTTGAGGTGCGGATTGTCGACGCTGTATCAGCATGTGAGCAAGCATCGGGTTCCCTGTTTCAAGCTCGGGACGCGGACGCTGTTCAAGCGCTCGGATCTTCTTGAGTGGCTCGAACAGTTCAGGGTCGATTCTGCAGGTGCATCGTTCATTAGTTCCGGTTCCCGGGAGGTACTGTCATGACGTATACGAAACACTCATTTACCGAGGAGATGGTCAAGTGGATCCGCGAGTGTTTCGAAGAGAAGCGGTACGGAACGTTCGGCTTCGAGATTACCATGCATGAGGGCATGCCGGTGTCTATTACGAAAAACGAGCGGATAATGCTCAAGAGAATAGCTGGCGGAATCGAATCGACGTATTAATAGGCAATAGGGCAATCATGAACAAGCCGGAGCAGCGCTCCGGCTTTTTTATTGTTATGCGTCCGTCAGTGTAAAAAAGATGTACTGGTCTTTGAAGCCCCTGAAGCTTGCCCGCGCGCGGTATGGCGGAGTACCGGGGGCAGGAACGTCGAAGTCGAGTATGCGTGCGTTTGTGCGGTCGCAATCGACCGCATACAGGAACGCGTGAAAGAGCGTTTCGATATTCCGGAACGGATTCCGGGAGCCGTTCCGGATATGCCTGGTATAGATCGAGTCCGATACCCTGACATTGCACTGGATACCGTAGTGCATGACCGCCTCCGAAATGTCAAACGAGAGCGTTCCTTCTTCATCGACGAAGCGCCTGAATAAATATGCAAGCTCGCCTCCGTAAAACGATGAAGATCCCTTCTGATCGAACCGGCTCGCCTCCCGCGCGAACGAACGCGCATACTGATCGCAAAGTTCCAGTGTGTCTGCCATACAAACTCCTTTGGTCCTTCCGTGAAAATTTTTCGAAGCAGTTAAAGCCCCGAATGATTCGTCGAACGCTCAAAGGGCGGACCGCCCCCTTTAAGGTTTCTCCCGGGGGACGAAAAGAAACTCCTCGGGGAGGGGCGGGTTCACGCAAGGCCGGAGCGAAGCGACGCTTGCCAGCCGGCCCGGAGGGACGGCAGGCCTTCGCGGGGTTCCGCCCCTTCCCGTACACTGTCCCCTCCCCCGGGAGAACTGAAGGGAGAGGTGAAGCATGAACGGAGGGCGCGAGAGGAACAGAAAGATAGAATTAGTTCAGGTAGCGGTGTGAATAAGTTCTAAGGAACGGGGCGAAATTGTGAAGAATTGGGTAGTTTGGCTTTTTCAATCTGGCGGTAAGCTGGGAGCTGTACATAAACAGTCTTTGCTGCAGAGCTTTAGTTCGCGAGTAGGGCGCGGAAGATTGCGGATGCGGAAAGGAGGTGTGCACAAGAACATGAAGAAGCCGTATCTGACGCCTGACGGGATCAGGCGAGCAGTACTGTTTCTGGAGAAGCGGAAAGCGCACGCAGAGGAGACGGGGAATAGCGAGTGGGCGGCTGAGTTTGCAAATGCCGCAAGGATTATCCGCTGTCTGTGTGCGCTGGAACTGGAACCGGAAAAATGAAACCCGGAAGGAGGTGATCCATTTCCGAAGAATGGGAGCGAAGCGCCGGTGAGACGAACGCCGCATGGAATGCGTTCTGCCTCTACCGGGACTTCGGACGTGACCGGGCAATCCTGAAGGCGATGACGCTGAACGGAGTGCCCATATCGCGGTTCGGCGCCTGGTGCAAGTGGTCGGCAAAGTACGAGTGGGTCAGGCGTGCAGGCGCCTACGACACGTACCTCGACGGCTTGCGCCGCGCTGAACGGGAGAAGGAGATCGTCGAACACGAGAGGAAGTATCTCGAAGCGACCTCACTCCTTCTGGAAAAGGGAAAGCAGAAGATCGTGTCGATGGAGCGCGACGAGCTGACGCAGACGAACGCGCTTGAGTTTATCAAGACTGCCTTCGACATGGAGCGGACTATCTACGGGAAGGACGCGAAGGCGGACGAGGGAGAGAATAGCCCGCAACAGCTTGAGATCATCTTCGACGAAGGGTTCAAGGGTTTGTGACGGGGACTTCGGTGTTCAAGCCGACGGCGGTGCAGAAGAAGGCGCTTGAGCTTTTGGGAAGCGGCGCGAAGCACATACTGCTGTTTGGCGGGTCGCGGAGCGGGAAGACGACGATCCTGGTGATCGCGATTATTTACCGGGCGGTGCGGTATCCGGAGAGCAGGCATTTGATTTGCCGCTTGCGGACGAAGGATGCACGGAGTTCGGTGCTCCACGAGACCATGATGCCGTGGCTCAAGAAGATTGTCGGGCACCGGCGGTTCAAGCTGATGGTACACGACAACTACGTGAGGCTGTGGAACGGTTCGGAAATCTGGATCGGGGGATTGGGGGACCGGGAGCAGGTCGACAAGATACTCGGGCACGAGTACAACACGATCTACTTTAACGAGGTGAGCCAGATATCCTGGGCGGCGATCAACGTCGCCTACAGCCGGCTTGCGATGCATATTCCCGGTTGCCGGAACCTGTTCCTGTATGACTGTAATCCGGCAAGCCCGATGCACTGGGCGTACAAGGTGTTCATCAGGAAGATCGAGGCGCGGACCGATACGCCGCTTGCGAAACCGGAACTCTATGCGTCGATGATACTGAATCCGCAGGACAATGCGGATAACCTTGCCGCCGATTACATCAGCGACATTCTGGATACGATGAGCGACAAGCAGAAGGCGCGCTTCCGCGACGGCCTGTGGGTCAAGGCGGAAGGCGTCGTATACGAGAAGTTCTCGGAAGAGATGCTTCTTGCACCGGAAGAGCTGCCCGAACGGTTCGACTTTGTGACCGCCGGGCAGGACTTCGGCCTCAATATCACGAATGTGAAAGCAGGCTGGGTCGGGAACACCGTGTACCTGATCGCCGACTACGGCGCGTACAACGTGCCGACAAGAACCTTCAACGAGACGCTGGAGGCGCTCGGCTGGTACACGAACGAAGACGGCACTGAAGCGGTCTTCCCGACCTACTGCGACCCGGCCGGCGGCGAGCGCATACAGGAAATACGGGGCGGCGTGAAAGCCAACAACTCCGTTGATCCGGGCATCGACTACATTTGCGCCCTGATGGAACGGAAGCAGTTTTTCGTCAGCACCGCATGTACCGGTGTGCTTCAAGAGATTGCAGACTATGTGCGGGATGAAGGAAACCAGATCGTCAAAGTGAATGATCACTTTATGGACGCCATGCGTTACGCGATTTTTAGCCAGGTACAGTACGGAATTATCTGTTCGTAACACTGAATAATTACTATTAGTAAAGTTTCTGTAATCTTTATTAAAGAAGGTTCGATATTGAAATATAGTGCACTACACGCAAATACATGCAAAGGAGGCACTGCAGACTTGAGTGCACGCCCATCGGGAGCCGTCAAGAAGGAGACGGAAGACTGATGCGGTTTGCAGCATTTACGGCCGGAATCAGAAAGGCGCTCGAAAGTTTTTCTGCCTCTGCAACTGAGCGAATCACGGATACCGGAGACTCGTTCGACGCAGCCATAACGCATTCCGGATACACCGATTACTACCTGACTCATGCATGGGTCAATATTGCCATAGGCATTCTGATGCGCAATATCGGCAGGACTGAATTCGTTATAAAAAGAAACGGAGAGCGAATTCAGTCGGGGCCGGTCTATTCTCTATTCGATCAGCCAAGCCTTACACTTAACCGGTTCGACCTGTGGAAGGAAACAGGCGCATGGTGGTTTCTTGAAGGAGAAGCGTTCTGGTATTTCGGCGAGGACTACAGTGCCGGGATACCGAACGAAATCATCATACTCAATCCGCGCAAGATGAGCATGCGGATAGAACACGGTCAGGTTACGCGCTGGTTTTATGCAAACGACGGAGAAATGATACCGATACTCCCGGACGAGATCGTCCACTTCCGCGACTGGAACCCGTGGAATCCCTGGAGGGGCGTTACCCCGCTGGTATCATTGAAATACGAACTCGATCAGGATACGTGGGCAAACAAAACAAACACAGACCTTCTTACACATAATGCGATTCCGCAAGGGATACTCAAGACAGACCAGATCATCCGCGAGGAAGAAGCGGATCTTATCGAATCG
Organism: Treponema sp.; assembly: GCA_004294945.1. Taxonomy (GTDB): domain Bacteria; phylum Spirochaetota; class Spirochaetia; order Treponematales; family Treponemataceae; genus Teretinema. The sequence goes on along the minus strand of SHOL01000005.1, from coordinate 5,400 downwards.
CGCTGGGAGAGGAAATACGGGAAAAACGCACGGAACAGAAAAATTGCGGTCATCGGCAAGGGAACGGAATTCAAACCGCTCACCTTCTCGCCCGATGTCCTGAAGCTTTTCGATCTGAAACGGTGGAACCTGTATACCATCCTTGCCCGGTTCGGCATACCGCCGCGCGTGGCGAACATTCAGGACGCAAAGTCGAATCTTTCGGGAACCGATACCGAAAGCCAGCACGCGGCATTCTGGAAATACACCTTGATTCCCATACTCAAAAACTTCGAGATGATAACGGAAGCGCACTTTTTCAGACGCTTCGGACTGAGCGAACGCGGCTTTTTCAATTTTGCGGATATACCCGAATTGCAGCGAAGCGAAGACGAGCAGTCCGCACGCGACATTGCAGAAATACAGGCCGGACTCAAGACGGTCAACGACGTACTTGCGGAACGGGGAAAACCCGCAAAACCATGGGGAGACACCTGGTACCGGCCGGCAAACGTTGTTCCTGTGAACAACATCGAAAAAACTAACTGAGGAAAAAAAATGAATATACCACGGGTCATATTGTTCGGTTTTTCCGGAATGGCAGAGTTTATTTTCGCACCGCTTGTCAAGGAATTAACCGGTATACGGATGCTGGAAACCGTCTATACCTTCGACGACCTGAAAGAAATCGACACAGAAGGCGACATCGATATGATCGTCATCAATGCAATGATCATCGGCTTTAATATGCACAAACAGTTGCAAACGATTAAACTCCGTTTCCCGGAAGCCTACCTCCTGTGCATCTCGCCGCATGGCATCGCATCCTTTCTGGGCGTCAAGATGATCAAATACGGGATCGATGCCCTGTTTACGCACATCTATTCCGAAAGCGAGTTCAAGCGCGGGGCGGCCGCCATACAAACCCGCAGACGCTTTGTGCCTGAGTACATCAAGCAACGCATGCATGAACCGGAGCCAGTGAAGTGCAAAGGTTACGCTTTTTTGACAGACAAGGAACATGCGCTACTGGTGCAAACAATGGACGGACTCGCGTTGAAAGAAATCGCGGCGAACATGCACATTGCGGAGACAACCGCCTGCACCGTACGGAAAAACGCATTCAGGAAAATGGGCGTACGCAGCCTCGTGGACATGGTCAAAATCGGCGTGCAGTACAACCTGCATTCCCGGGAGGAGAGGGCACATGTGGTTCACTCGTAAGAGTCGCGGACAAATCGAAGAGGTGGCCGGCGGATCGTTCATGCGCTTCCTTGAGCGTTCGACCAGCGAGAGCGGGAAGCTCCGGGAACCGGTGGAGTTAATCCTTTCCGGGTTCCTCGGGAAAAGCGGAGCAAGCGAAGACGAGCGCTACCACTGGATATTCTCGACCGGCGACACCGACCGCTACGAAGAGCGCATAGATTGTGCAGGCTGGGAACTGGAGCGGTACCTCGAAAACCCGGTTGTTTTGTGGGCGCACAACCACAGCATCCCAGCGATCGGGAAAGCGGAAGGACTTGAAGCAGATAGTAACCTTCACGGGTACATCAGATTCAACGACAAGGCATGGGACCTCTTCGGCTGGAGCATCGGCGAGCGCGTAAAAGAAGGCGTCATCCGGGCAGGCAGCGTCGGCATCCTCGTGAAGGAGGTCGAATGGACAGACCGGAAAAAGAACCCGGAGGAAACGTGCGAACTGATAATCAGAAAGCAGGAACTCCTTGAATTCTCGATCTGCAACGTACCTGCGAATCCGTTTGCGTTGCAAACGAATTCGCTTGGAGTTTCCGGCGCGGCCGGAAACTCCACGGTACTATTAGGCAACGAGGCCGGAAACTCCACGGCATTAGCAGGTAATGGCTCTGAAAATGTCACGGTTACAACAGACAAAGAAAAAATAACGCAGAGGACTGGCGACCCTACCGCCTGTTCGAGTATGGGCGGCTACTGGCCGCTTGAGATTCAGACAGAACGGAGGGATACATGGGAGAGAAAGTAGTGACTGCGCTTAGCGAACAGCTGAAGAGCATGCAGCGCGTCGAGAAAACGGGCTTTGTCTCGGAGGAAAAGGCCGCGGACTATTTTGCAGAGAAAGAGCAGATACTTGAGAGCGTCGGAAAGACGCTTGAAACAGTCAGTGATGCAACATCGACGGAGCTTGAGGCGATCAAGGGAACGCTCAAGGAGATGCGGGCAAATCTCAAGTCGGACGCGGGCAATCCGAAGGAATTGACGAAGCACGAACTGTGCTACTCGATCGGGAAAGCAATCGCGGCTGCCTGGACGGGGAACGCACAGACGCTCGGCGAGCTCAAGTGCAGCCCGAACCTCAAGAGCGACAACTGGAACAACCCGCGCGACTTCGTCTGGAGCGCGGACAAGGGATTCCAGACCGCGAACACCAAGGCGGCGCTCGGCGAGCCGATGGGCAACATGGCGACGAACGAACAGTACCTTATCAACCCGATCTACGAAACGGCCATCATGCAGGACGCAGCCAAGCAGTCGGTGATGATGAACCTCGTCAAGCACCGCCCGATGACCGGACCGAGCATCTTCCTGCCCCAGCGCGACAGGGGCGGCGTGGAGCTCAAGTGGCTTACCGCCTACGGCCAGAAGATTGACGGCTCGAAGCCGCAGGGAGCGACGCGCGTAGAACTGAAAGCCTACACCCTGGCAGGATTCATCCCGTGGTTCGATGAGTACGAAGAAGACGTATTCGTCGACCTCGGCGCCATGTTCATCGACGAGTTTACCGAAACCTACGCGCAGGAGTTCGACCGGCAGTGCCTCCTTGCAAACGCAAGCCCGTTTACCGGCGCCTTCCACGCAAGCGACATCAAGAACAAAATCATCGGCGGGGCCTCCCCTTCCGCGCTCACATACAAGGACTTCCGCGACGCCGTCCTTCTGGTGCCCGCCGAAGAGCGCAAAGACTGCCGCTGGTTCTTCCATGAGACCGTCCTTGCGCACATTACCGGAATAACCGACGCGAACGGCCGCCCCCTGTGGCGCGGCCCCATGGACGGCAAGCCCGGCACCGTCGACGGCTACGCCTACACCGAATGCCAGATACTGCCCCAGATGGGAGACATCGGACAGAACCAGAACTTTGCCATCTTCATGAACCCGAAGCGCATCATACACGGCAACCGGAAGGGCATCGAGATCAAACGGTTTACCGAGACAACGGAAGCCCTTGAATACGGCGAGATATTCCTCCGCTTCCGCAAGCGCGACGGATTCCTTGTTACCAGAAGCAAGGGCAACATGGTTACCCTGAAGACGGGAGCGTAAAGAGATGGGATACAACACACATTTGGTACGCGCGGGACTGATCCCAACACGAAACAGAAGTTCCGGACTCGAAATTGCCGAAGTGATTATGCCCGGCCCTGATGAACGCGTTACTCTTCCGTACATACGAATCAGAACCGGACCGGTCGGAGGGAATCTCGTACTGTTTCAGCCTGTTGCGATAACACACGTTACGCAGCTTACCACAGGAAAAACACTCTCCATACCCGACATATCACTGACAAGTTTCCCGTGCCATGCCGTTATACAGTACGACGACGGCTCGGTACAGCTTAACAGAATCACCGCCGGTACCGCCGGTGTGTATACGTTTCGGGATGATGTAAAGCCAACAGTGAAAGCGAAACTCTACATCTTCGGCTCGGAATATGGACCGCCTACCGTCGTCTACAAACTGGCTGATGCAAGCCTCAATGTCCTTGAAGCTCCGTGCCCAGGCGTCTTTGTCGCAAAGGAAAAAGGATGGCCGGTACTCCTTTTTCTGCAAAATACGCAAGGAGATCAGGATTTGGAGATGGCAACCGTAGCCTTCATCAACGTCTGATAACACCGAGTTTCTATGGCGGGAAACGATATCCGTTCCCCGCCTCTTTCTTTTTATCCAACCATACAGCCTGTAGTTATAGAAGGAACCCAATGGAACAGTACATGGAATTCGAGGAGGTGAAGAGGCTCCTCTCCCTTGATCCGAAAAACGAAGAGCGGGACCGGCTCTTGTTCACGAGCACTCTGGAAGAGACGGCAAGCTACCTTGACCGAAATATCTTATTGGACACGACAACAGAAGAGATGCGGACCGACATGGGCTGGTTTTCCCCGCGCGAATATCCCGTGCGCGAGATACTGGAACTGAAGGACGCACATACCGGCGAGACACTCACGCTCGATCTTTTGACGCCGATAGTGCCTTTGGAAAAGCCCGGCGCCCACTGGCGAACCGAGTTTGTCATACAGACCCTTGCCGATCGGAGGATCAGGGTGACCTATCGCTATGGCTACAATAAAGAGGAAATTCCTGCGCGCATCAAAAGCGCGATCGTCAACATCATGAGCGACAAGCTCACATCACTTGACGATCAAACAGCGGCACACTGCGCCACGGAAAAACATCTTGAATCCCTTGCCGACCTCAGGCGCACTTATATCTGATGCTCGACATCGTAGAAGACCGGCTCCTCGCCTACCTTGTATCGGTACTGACGGAGGATCTCGGCTCTCTCTTTCTTGACATAGAGGAAGAGATGGACGAAAGCCTCCGGCTGCTCCCCTTCCGGTACGTAGGAGAGGCGCAACACCTGATCGCCGGCACACCGCAGCCGTATGCCCTGCTCAGTATTGAAGAAGGCACGTACAGCGAAAAAGACAGGATTATACGGAACGTCGTGTTTGCGGTGAAACTGACTCTCCACGTAAAGGAGGCACGACAGAAACGGATATACCTGACTGCGATACGAGAGCTTTTGACGCAGAATACGAATGCATTCTGGCGCGTGACGGAGATACGGGTACATGAGAATTGTACGATGGCCCTTACAATCAAGGAAATGCATTGAACAGTTCTGCATCAAAAAGACGAATCCTGAGTACACGCACGAGTAGACATAGTGTACGAACAATAGAAAAGTGATATAATGATTGTAATTAAACGCTATCGAAAAGATAAAAAACAAAAGAGGCACACAGTATTATGGATGGACTTTTCCGGAAACTCCGGAACAACGCGCATACGCTGACGGAAACATGCAGGACATGCGATCGCGTCTTCGCGCTCTCACGATATCCGGTACATACGTTTATTTCGCTCGTTGACGCTGACACCGGGGAACGGGTTTCGCTTTCTACAGAAACGACCGCCGATGGCAAGAACTTCGGCGTATTTGTAATTGAAGGGATAAGAGATCGTACCGTGCGGGCAACGTACGAGGCCAGCTGAAAGTGTCGCGGGAAGTGAGACACTTTGGGGGTATAATATGAAGATAACAAATAGAATTAATTATGTGTTGGACAAAAGTATGGTACAGTTCAAATAAGTATAGGATAAAAACTGTTAGTGTACAATTCTTTCTGTAAATTGGGTTGAAAAAAGCAGGCCGATCGGGC
>SHOL01000125.1 GCA_004294945.1 Treponema sp. | reverse complement strand
ATTCCGATCCTTCCATGCTTTTCGGGCGCCGGATGCAAGGGCTGCAGTGTCATCGCAGCCAGTGAGTACGCCCTCGTCCTTCCAGGCGAAAATCTGTGCGGTTCCTGTATCCTGACACAGCGGTAATATGCCGTGTGCGGCTGTTACTGCGTTTTTCAGCAAAAAAGATGCAACCAGCCGGTCGTTTGGGCTGTTTGTAGAATCGTGAGCAATAGAAGCCAGATGTTCAAGATGCCTACGGGTAAAGGTGAACGAGAGCGTTTCAAACGCAGTCTTCGAGAGTGTTTCAAGTTTGGAGAATGTGCCTGAGGAGGCGTCGGTATCTATTTGTCGGAAATTCATAACAGCCTTCAGTATAGCCGTGTCAATTTGTTTTTGCTATACTGATGTGGCTTTTTCAAAACTTCAGTTTTTCGAGGTGCCTTGTACCATATCCGGAGGTTGTATGTCTTCTGTGTTGTATGCTGTTGTTGCAATGTCGGCCTTGTATTCCGCGACCTGTTTTCAGCCACCCTCGTCTATTGCGGTAATCGGGTTTCCGATTGGACTTCTTTTTACACTTGCAACGCTTGTTGTTTCGATGCGGTTTCTGTCTGCTCCGAACCGAAACCGTCTGGCACCGCTTCGAAAGATGTTTGAATATCTTCCGTTTGTCCTTTTCGCATCGTTTGTGATCAGCAGGACAGGTCCGGTTGACGGTCAGTTTCTCCTCGATCTTGCTTCCGTCCTCTTGTGGATAGCCGCATCAGTCTTGTCTGTGGTTGTTTTGTACCGCCTGTCTGACAAAAGAATCGGTATGCGGTATCCGTCTCTGACAGAAGCCGCGCCTTCCCGAAAAACCGTTGTGACGCATGCCTTTGAATGGATAGATGCCCTCGTTCAGGCTGCCTGTCTTGTGCTGCTCATCAATCTGTTCCTGTTTCAACTGTATGCAATCCCGTCGGAATCCATGGTTCCGGAATTTATGATCGGAGACCGGGTAGTTGTACTGAAGACTCCTTCCGGCCCGAAATTTCCCCTGTCGAACGTGGGAATTCCCCGAATGCGGTCGTATGAACGGGGCGATATTGTTGTATTTAACAATCCGCACTACAACGACACAAAAGAAGCGCGGGTGCGTTCTTTTGCCTCCCAGCTCGTATACATGCTTACGTTTACCGCAGTAAATATAAACCGGGACGAATATGGAGCAATCAAGGCCGATCCCCTTGTAAAACGGGTAGTAGGAATGCCAGGCGAAAAGCTCATGATGGTTGACGGCGTGTTATACGCAAAACGGAAAGATGCACCGGATTTCAAACCGGTGAGCGAGGATGCTGTCTGGGCTGCCTGGAATATAGATGCGCTGCCCCGTTCCGAACGGGCTCTTGTTGAGCGCATACCGCTCAGCAGGGAACAGTTTACTCTTCTGGAATCTGTCGAATCGCTCCGGGCCAACGCCGATCTTCACGCTCTTGGAAGCGAAGCCTCGGCTCTTGTCGACCGCTTTGCTTCCCTCCGCCATCTTGAGGACACTGTTCTCTCCGCTCCGGAACTGGTAAGCCGGAACGCCCGCGAAGTTTATGCACTTTTCAGCTCGGACGCGGATATTACCCGTCTTTTGCTTACAACAAACGGCGGATTATCCTGGTTTCGCGATTTTATGACCGGTTGGACTGTCAATTCTTCAAGGGATACCCTGTTCGAAGACCGCTCCTTCCGCCTGAATGTACTGATCAAACTGTGCTTCGGCCGTTTGGTTGTCCGAAACGCTGAACTGTTTGCTTCGAACACAACCCTGGATGCGTTCAGAAACGATCATGAACGCACGCAGATTCTCTCCGAGGCTCAGACCTATCTGCACTATCTTGCACAACATGATCAGCGCAATATGGGTGAATTTCCGGAAGCAGAAGACGAATATATCCCGGACAACTGTTTTTTTATGATGGGCGACAACCGCTTCAATTCCCTGGATATGCGCCACTCGTATACAATTCGGCTTGCTGCTCTCGACCCGGATGATGCCTATTCTGTATTGTACCGGTCGAATCTCGGGCCGCAATATGTTCCGGTAAGCCGGATACTGGGTGTCGCTTCATTCCGTTTCTGGCCCTTGTCGAGGCTTGGCATTCCGGAATAAGTCGCCTGTCCGGGGAAAGCTGTGGTCCGGTTCCAAAGCACTTTGGCTTCCGGGGATGGCTGTGGCCCGGTACCAAAGCCCCTTGGCTTACGTTCCGGGCCAAAACTGCACAATTGCACAATTGCACAATTGCAAAACTGCAGTGCAGGTGCGGTCTTTTTACAGACCCAGACGCTCTGCAGTTTGTGATATGTCTGCTGCGTCCGGAGCCCAGGGCTGATTCAGAGCGCTTCCGTCCTGGACTGCCTTGATCACTTCCGGTCCGGTTATTTCCAGCGGTGTGCGCATTTTTGGAGTAAAGCCGCTGACTTTCCACCTGTCGCGGTCATAACCGAGTGTGAGTGTATCGACATACCGGTAAATCGTCAGGGGACTTCCCGCTTGGGTCTGGTTCAGTTTTTCTTCGGGAGTTCTGTCGTCCGAAGGCATCCACAGGTAGAGCGACACTTCAAAGATCCGTTCCTGGCCGGTTGACGCTGTTTCGCGGATGTCGACTCCGGTTGCTCCGAAAATCGTGCGTCCAGCGGTTTCCTTCCTCAAAAAAAGTTCAGCCGGAGAGAGTACCCCGCCGTTTCTTTCGTAGGTTTCTCTGACTTTTGTCGTAACATAGAGATTTGCTGTAAAGTCTTCGTAATCGGTTTTGACGCCCTTCATGGAATATGCGCGGGGAATTTCCTGATCCAGGGTGCCGATTGCTTCGTAAAATCTTTGTACAACAGCGGCGGGTTCCATCCCGAGCGTTGAAGGCTTCGATTTAAGGTCCTGCATGTAGGTTCCGACGAGGATACCGACAAACAGGACAAGCACCGCGCCGATTTTGAACGCATCACGGTATTTTCTGAAAAATTCTCTCTTCTGCTGAAGCGCTTTTCTTTTTTTTGCAGCGTTGACCCTGCGGGCAAGAAATTCCTCCGATTCCGGCACGTCTTCCTTTGCGGCATCGAGAACTGACTGGTACTCGGGTCCAAAAGCGAGCAGGGGATCAGCGGAGGCTGCAACCGACGTACGAAGCAGATTGTTGACAAGTCCTGCAACATCGGCTCGGACTTTCCAGCTGGCAAGTTCGAGCGGTTCAAACAGTTCTGTCCGTACAAGGCTGGCCAGCCAGGATCCTGTAGTATCGAAGGACACATGGGGAAACGGCGGCAAGCCTGCAATGATGCGGTAGGCCAGGGTTCCAGCCATAAAGGCAAGCGCTCGGGCCGGATCGATCGAGGCTGCATCGGGATGAACCCAAAGTTGCCTGTTTTCCATTTCCGTTTTGATTCCGAACGAGGCGAGGGTGCGTATGTACAGGTCGGACGGAAGCACCAGAAGGCTGCCGTCATCGCCGCATATCAGCGCTTCAGGCCCTGCCTGGACAATGCCTTTCAGGACCTCATGGGAGATCATTCCGGCCTGAACAGCATTTCGCAACAGGGATACGGTCTGATGAAGAGCTGCCCATGCAGTTGTTCGTTCGCCCTGAATCGCCGAAAGCAGGGGTAATCCCTGAAAAGACGGACCGAATACAGCCATGAACTCGCCCGAGGCGGTGGTATTGCAGAAGGTGCCTTCCGCGTTCCACTGTCCGGTTGTGCCATCCTTATAAATGATCAGTCCTTTTTGGCTGATAATCTGCGGAAGCTTGGTCTGGGCGAACGCGCGAGGTTTGAGCGAGCTTTGCAGCGCGAGCACTTCCCGATCGCCGCGCTGAATGGTTTGAACAACTGTCATTATTATCGTCCGTTCGCAGAGTACAGATACCGGAAAAATTCCATATCCGTGGAAAGTACCTTGTCGAAATTCGGCAGAGTCTTTTTGTAGCTTTCGATGCTTTTCCAGAAACCGTAGAATTCTGGATCCTTGCTGTAGGATTCCGCATAGATCCGGGACGCAAGCGCATCGGCTTCACCCTTGATTACTTCTGCCTTGTTATAGGCCTCCGACAGGATAGTTCGCCTTTCGTTTTCAAGCTTGCCCATCCATTCGGCTTTCTTCCCTTCACCGGTCGACCTGAACGTTTGTGCGATCTGGTTTCGTTCCTTGATCATCCGGTTATACACGCTTTCGGTCAGTTCATCGGAATATTTAATTTGGCGGAGTACGATGTCCAGAAGTTCGATACCGAATTCCGGCACTTTTTGCGAGGCAATGTCGGCCATATTCTTGCTCAGTTCGCTTCGGCCTTTCGTAATGTTCTCGTAGATGACTTTTTCTCCGGTTATCTGGCTGAGCTGTACTTCCTGGGCGTCGGCACCGAGCGCAAAGTTTTCGCTGTGCTGCAGTTCGTTGATCAGATTGGAATTCCGGACAACATCGTTGAGGCTCGAAGATGTAATGACCGTGCGTACCGCAGAGTCGATCACATCGCTGAGGCGCGAATAGGCGCTTTCAATGCTGGTTACAGACTCGTAGAATTTTACCGGATCGGTAATCTTCCACCTGCTGGTTGTATCGACTATGATGAACTGGTTTTCCCTGGTGGGAATGCGTTGCGAGTCGCCTTCGAGCGACATGACTTTTGTCGGATAGGTAGTGACTACGTCGACGAACGGCATTTTCAGGTGAAGACCTGCTTTTGCGGAAGAATCAATAATCTCTCCAAAGCGGGTGACGACAACCTGATTTCCTTCCTCGATAATGTAAAAGGGGTTGAATATCAATACTGCGGCGACCACTGCTGCCGCGATAACTAAAAGGGTGATGCTGTTCTTTTTCATCAGTTGCCTCCGGTTCCAAGATTCTTGAGCGGCAGGAAATTCTCGAGGTTTTTATCCACAAGATTTGTGCCTTTTTCTTCGGCAAACAGCGATTCGACGGTCTCCAAATACAAGCGTTTCCTGGTAACTTCGGGAGCCTTCCGGTATTCGTTGTACACTGAATTGAAGCGGGCAACATCGCCTTGGGCCCTGTTGACGCGTTCTGCGGCATAGCCCTGGGCTTCCTGGACAGCTTTTTCTGCCTCTCCGGAAGCCTTCGGTATCTGCGAGTTGTAGGCTTCCTTACCTTCGTTTATCAGGCGGTTCATGTCCTGTATGGCCTTGTTGACATCTTCAAAGGCAGACTGGACGCCTGCCGGAGGGACGATGTTCTGCAGCTGTACGTTAATTACATGTACGCCGATACCGAACTCCTTGAGCTTTTCGTTCATCATGGTAATGGAATTGTTTTCGATTGCCTGGCGTTCAGGACCGATAACGTCCAAAATGGCGCGGTCGCCGACCAGAGAGTTGATGACCGACTGAGACACATCTCTGATAGTAGAATTGCGAACCGTTTCATGGACATTGAAAAGCCAGGAACGCGCGTCGGTTATCCGGTACTGGATGATCCATTCGACGTCGACGATATTCAGATCGCCGGTCAGCATGGTCGATTCCTGCGTCAAATTGTTCTGGTATTGGTTGTTGACACCGCCTTTGAGCGTTCTAAAACCGAACTGTTCGGTTAAAACAGTTTTCGTTGGAACATTAAAGCTCTTGTCGATACCGAGTGGCATCTTGTAATGCAAACCGGGGCCGACTGTATTGAGATATTTGCCAAACCGGAGAATGACTGCTTCCTCGGTCTGGTCGACGATGATAAAACTGGTACTCGCCAGGACGAGTGCTAACAGAACCAGAAATGCAACGATGAAAAGTGATGGCGAAAAACGAAATGCTTTTCGTGTATTGCCGTTGTCCATGAAACCTCCAGGTGCAGACGCTGCTGCTGTTTCGTCGTTTGTGCGAACAGAACGCGAAAGGTTCGGCATGCCTGCACCAGTAATGTATCCAATTAACTGCAAACGGGCAAGAATCGTCTTGTATAAACCCTGATTTTTGGATATATTTTAATAATGATATTTCCATTGGAACAACTTGTATTATTTACCGGCAATGTGTACGAAATAACCTGCGCTTCGATCAGGCGGGCGTATCAGCTGTCGATGGTAAAAGATCCCGTAATTGAAGAAAACGACGGAAAAGTCGTGTCTCTCGCCGCACGTCAGGTGTTTACAAACGCCGTTGAATACAAGATCGAACAAGAATAAGTCTTTTCCGGACCAAAAGATATGACTCGGAACCACATCCCTGTTCTGGTTTTCTATGGTCCAACTGGCACAGGTAAATCCGCGCTGGCAGAATCCTTTTTTTCGGTGGATTCTCCCGCCGTTTACGTTCCCGACTGGCGGGGCAGGGCGGAAATAATCAGCGCCGATTCCATGCAGGTGTACCGGGGCATGGACATCGGTACTGCAAAGCCCGATGCCGCATCCCGCCGTTCCCTTCCGCATCATATAATCGATCTCGTTTCTCCGGACTGTCAGTTCGGTTCAGGCGATTTTGTCCGCCTTGCCGACGAAGCCTGCGCCGATATACATGCACGCGGAAAGTTTCCGGTTATCGTCGGCGGAACCGGATTCTACATCAAAAACTTTTTGTACGGATTGCCAGTTACCCCGGAATCCGACACGGCAACGCGCATCCGGATTACCGAACGGATGCGCATACAGGGGGCTGCTGCCCTGATGGCAGAACTCGCCCAGGTCGATCCGGTTTCTGCTTCCCGAATTTCTTTGAACGACGAGTACCGGATTATACGCGCACTGGAAGTGTATGAAAATTCCGGCAGACCGTTGAGTTCGTTCGCGCTGCCGTCGTGTTTCAGAAAAGAATACCGCTTTCTTGTTCTCTTCCTCGATCGTCCGCGCCCAATTCTGTACAAACGTATAGAGCAGCGCGTGGCGCGTATGTTTTTGGACGGACTGGCAGACGAAGTACGTTCCCTTGTCGATGCGGGGTTTACCGCTTCCGATCCGGGAATGCGCGCAATCGGGTACCGGGAGTTCTTCGGTCCTGCCGGTGAATTCCTGACCGCCGATACCGGCGCAATCGCGAATGCTATTGTACTGGACAGCAAAAAATACACCAAACGCCAGGAAACCTTCATCCGCTCGATACCCGGCGTTGTACGCGTTCCGGCAGAAGACAACCAGGGGATTCACCGCCTTGTTTCGGATTTTCTCGGTACTTGACGGTTTTATTTCATTTGTGCATACTTACAGAACCTATTGATAAAGGAGTGCCGACGTGCCCTGCGGAAAGAAAAGAAAGAAACAGAAGATCGCGACGCATAAACGCAAGAAAAAACTGAGAAGAAACCGGCACAAGAAGAAATAATATGTTTCGGGCTATCTGAAAGCGTTTCCGTTTTTCTGAGCCCGAAATGTTATTTTCGGGTAACGGCAGTTCGGCAACATCCGTACCGGATATCGCTGATTTGGCTGTCTCGAGAGCGCTTCATGCCACAGGACCGCAAGCGTCGCGTTTGCGGTCTTTTTTTTTCGTTCGGCTGCAATCCGCACACCCGCTCCGGCAGATTGCAACCATCCCCCGCTTTTGCAATCCGCTCAGGTATGCTATAGTTC
>SHOL01000124.1 GCA_004294945.1 Treponema sp. | reverse complement strand
AGGAACAGGAGTCGGCAAGAGTTTTGCCTACTTGCTGCCTGCAATGAAATGGGCCGAGGCAAACAAGGACAGGGTAGTTGTTTCCACCGGCACAATCAATCTTCAGCAGCAGCTTATGGAAAAAGATATTCCTGCGGCCAGGAAAATAATCGGCAGGGATATCAAATGCGTCCTGATGAAGGGGCGGCAGAACTATGTCTGCAAACGGCGGTTGCATGAAGCGCTCCAGGAAGCCCGGAATGAACGTGATTTTTTTGAGGACGAGAATGAGGAGCTTGAATCAATAGCAGTTTGGGCTGATTCTTCGCCTGACGGAAGCCGTTCAGATTTGTCGTTTGTCCCGAAAGACCAGGTGTGGTCCAGAATCTGCTCGGAATCCGATACGTGCATGGGTATGCGCTGTCCGTTTCATGAAGAATGTTTTGTGATGAGGATTCGCAAAGAAGCCTCTACCGCAGGAATTATCATAGTCAACCATCATTTGCTGTTTGCGGATATCGAAGCGCGCATGAGCGGGGCAGGCTATGACGATACAGCGGTTTTGCCGTATTTCCATCATGTCGTTTTCGATGAAGCGCACGGTATGGAAGACGCGGCAACCAGCTTTTTTTCGGAGAACTTTACTCGTTTTAAAATTCAAAAACAGCTGGGCGTATTTTGGCGAACCCGAAGAAATTCCGTTGGCGGCCACTTGATCGCGCTTGAACGCTTGTCGACAGTGGAAGGTGATGCCGGCGACGCTGTCTCCGCAATTTCCGATGTCAGAGAATGGTACGCAAAGACAGAAGAAACTGCCCTGTCTGTTATGGGTGACAGTTTTTCCTGGCGATTGTGCGCTGCGACTGCCGCCCAGGCTGCCGGTCTGCTTGAGATGCTGGCTGAACTCAGAAAAAGAATTGCAGAGGTCAGCGGAAGAATTCGTACCCTTATTGAAGGGATAGACGATGAATTTCAAGATGATCCCGTGGTCTGGGAGTCCAAATTTGCCCTGCGCAGGCTGGAATTCGCCGGAACCTTGTGTTTGAATTTCTGTGAATGGAAGGAAAGACCCGAATCGGTATTCTGGCTTGAGAAATGCCGTCTGCCCGCGCGTTCAGCCCGCGCCCGGGATGCAGATATCTGGTATCCCCGTTTTGTACAAACTCCTCTTTCAATTGCGAATATGATGAAGGAAGGCGTTTTCGAACCGCTGCAAACCGTGATCTGTACGTCTGCCACGCTCAAAATCGGGCATTCGTTCGATTATTGGCTAAAAAGGACCGGAGTAAATCAGCTTTCCGAAGACCGGGTGCTGCAGGGTTCGTTCGAATCCCCGTTCCCGTACAAATCCCGGGTGCTTTTTGCGATTCCGGAAGATGCGCCGCTACCGGACGATCGAGGTTTTCAGGCGTATATCGAAACCGCCGTTGTTTCATTGCTGCAGGCTTCTGCAGGGCATGCGCTGGTACTTTTTACCTCGTATGAATCTCTCCGGTCTGCCTGTGCTGTCGCTCGCTCCGCTCTGGCTCCGCTGGGAATTCAGGTGTTTCGGCAGGGTGATGACGACAGGGCGAGACTGCTTGAACAATTCAAGGCGGACGACACCAGTGTGCTTTTTGCGACCGATTCGTTTTGGGAAGGGGTCGATGCTCCGGGAGATACGCTGCTGCATGTCATTATTGTCAAGCTGCCCTTCCGCGTGCCGAACGATCCGGTCCACGAAGCTCGTTCAGAATTTCTTGAGCAGTCGGGACGAAATCCGTTTATGGAATTGAGTTTGCCGGAAGCAGTTATCCGTTTCAGACAGGGGTTCGGCAGATTGATGCGGAAAAAAACTGACAGGGGAGTGGTTACCGTGCTGGACAGGCGTGTGCTGTCGAAGCGCTATGGACAGCTGTTTATCGACAGTGTCCCGGAGACAGTGCGATGCTTCGCCCCGCTTATGGACGTGATCAACAAGGTTGAGCGGTTCTTATATCCGTAGTCCGGTGTGAAGAGCTGCAGCGGGCAAAAAAAAAAAGAGCGTGCCGTACGGCAGCTCTTTCACGACAGGGCCTTGTTCAAGGCGGTTATTATTTGAAGTCCTTCGGACGGCGTTCGGTGCGCTTGCACTTGGAGCATTCCGCAACATTCTTCAGTTTTCCGCTGTCAAACAGGGTTTTCATAATGACCTCTCCACCGCAGGGGCAGAAAAACTTATGTGTCGATACGGTTGTACGAGAGTTCTTACTGGCTCCACCCATGTGTATCTCCTGGAAACAAAATTTATTAAATAATAAGCATATCAGAGGTGCGTGTCAAGCAATCGAATCGTAAAACAAAGATGCAGTGCGCTATGCTATTGACTAGAAAACCAGGTTTTGCTATTCTGTTCCAACAGTATTTCTTTGGGGGTTCCCTGTGGCAGTAAAAAATCAGTCTGCAGTCAAGCGACACATGCAGAGTGAAGTACGGCGAATCAAGAACAAGGCCGTGAAGAGTTCAGTACGCACCAGTGCTAAAAAATATGCAGCAAGCATCCAGAAGCAGGATTCAGCCGTTTCCGGCGATCTGCTCCGTGAGCTGGTTAAAGAACTCGACACCGCAGCTCGCAAGGGGATTATTTCCCGCAATGCGGCCGCTCGCAAAAAATCACGCATGCAGAAACTGTATAACGCGTCTTTTCCTGCGAAGTAATTTGTCTTCTTGACACCGTAATCAGGAATTAAAACCGCAATGGCCTATACGGCCGGTTGCGGTTTTTTTTTCTTAACACACGGTTTGTTATATGGTATACTGTTCACTGTCACTGCGACAGCCTCTTGGCTATACCGTCAGGCTCTTCAATTAAACGTTTTATGTAACAGGATAAAAGGGAAGATTCCTGCAGGGCAGCATTGCCGTGCTTGAAGTATCTCCTGTAAAAGCCTGGGAAAAAGGGAGAGATATGTCCGCCGGAAAAAAGACAAAAAGCGATCTTGTAGATCAAATTTATGAAAAATCAGGCCAGGAACTCAAGAATATTCGGGTTGTTGTTGATTTATTTATTGAAGAAATTAAAAATGCTCTTGAAAACAATCAATCGGTAGAACTGCGCGGATTCGGCACCTTTGAAACCCGATCCCGCAAAGGGCGCAAGAAAGCCCGAAATCCCAAAACCGGCGAAATTGTAAGCGTAGACGATCATTCCGTCGTCGCATTCAGAGCGGGAAAAGACTTAAAGGCTTCTGTTTGGAACATCAAGGGAACAACTCCCGGGTCTACAGAATGAAACATCCCGTTCCTTCCTTTCGCGGAATGGAAAAGGTTGCTTCGGATTCCCCCGGAAGAATTTCCGGATTTTGTATTAACGCTGGATTGCTTTTCCTTGGTGTTATCTTTTTTGCCCTGCCGCAGCCCAATCTTCTTTCAGCAACAGGGTTCCCCATTGTTGCCTACTTTGCTTTCGTGCCTCTTTTTGTTCTCGTGCGCAGAGTTTCTTTGCGGGCATCCTTTCTCTGGGGAGCCTTCTACGGTCTGTTATGCTATTGCCTGTTTACCTACTGGCTTGGAGTTTTTCATCCTGTTGCCATGTATGTTATCGGTATCCAGTATTTTCTGTACAGCCTTGTTCTTGTTCCGCTGCTGAAACTCGCGGACATGCATTTTCCGGATAAGGGCTTTATTGTTCAGTGGATTATCTGGATAGGCTATGAATACGTGAAAACGCTCGGCTTTGCAGGCTATTCCTATGGTATTATCGGTTATTCCCAATGGAGCTGGCCTGTTGTTATCAGAATAGCTGCTGTTTTTGGCGTCTGGGGTGTTTCAGCCCTGGTTGTGTTCCCTTCTGCCTGGATCGCCGCCGGTATAAAACCGGCGTGTTCTGGTGTGCCACGTACCTGGTTTCGGGCTTTTCTGCCGTTTGCGCGCACCCATGCCCTTTCCGCGGTTGTATGGCTCGTCTGTCTGTGCGCTGCTTTGGCATACGGAATAGTGAACACCGGAGATTATTCCGGTGATTCGCATGCCACCCTTGCCCTTGTTCAACCGAATAGTGATCCCTGGAAAGGCGGTTTTGAAACCTACCGGCGCGATTTCAATACGCTGGTTCGGCTTTCTGATGAAGCGCTGGCATCGAATCCGTCTATAGACCTTGTCGTATGGCCTGAAACGGCTTTTATTCCGCGCATTGACTGGCATTACCGGTATCGGGACGATCCCCAGTCCTGGACACTGGTTTCCCGACTGCTGGAGTACCTTGATACCGCTCCGGTTCCCTTTGTCATTGGCAACGACGATGCGGTAATGGGGCCGGTGTGGGGCGGACTCTGGGACAGAGTCGATTACAATGCGGTATTTGTCTTCACTCCTGGAAAAAACGTAATTCCTCCAAAACCCGAAAAATACCACAAGATGCATCTTGTTCCCTTTACCGAACATTTTCCCTACCGGAAAGCCTTTCCCTGGATTTATGATATTCTCGTTGCAAATGATACGCATTTTTGGGAAAAAGGATACGACCCGGTAGTTTTTTCGGCAGGCGGCCTTTCATTCTCTACGCCCATCTGCTTTGAAGACACCTTTGGATATATTTCGCGCACCTTTGTGCAAAACGGTGCGCGGGCAATTGTGAACCTGACGAACGATGCATGGGCAAAAAGCATTCCCTGCCAGTATCAACACCTGAGCATGGCAGTATTCAGGGCTGTGGAAAATCGCGTGCCGCTGGTACGGGCCACAGCATCGGGCCAAACCTGCATTGTACTGCCGGACGGTACGCTGTCTGCAATGGCCGAACCGTTCACAGAAACCTGGCTTGTCGGTGATGTTCCCGTACTGTCAAATTATACGGAAACACTGTATACTGTGTGGGGTGATGTATGGGGCGTTCTGTTCCTTGTTTGCGGCCTGGTGTTGACGCTTGCAGGAGCAATTCGTTCCCGGATAGAAACCGGTCGGGAACCGCGTTCGGTTGTTGAAAGCTGATATGAAGAGCAAATATCAAAAGTCGGTTACTTTTTAAATCGGCTCTGATATCTAATAGTTTTCAGGTTTGTCTGTACAGGAAGGATTATGGATACACGCAAAAAAATACTTATTGTCGATGACGAACAGATCAATGTCGAGTTCTTTGATCTGATGCTGTCCAAGCTCGGCTTTATCGTAGAAAAAGCCGGAAACGGCCGCGAGGGGCTGGAAAAGGTAAAGGAATTTACGCCTGATCTGATTATGCTGGACAATATCATGCCCAAGATGTCCGGCTGGGAAGTAACCAGGATACTGAAGAATGATCCGGAGTATGCGGAATGGCATGATATTCCGATAATCATGTTTTCGGCGATGGACGATGTCAAGGACAAAATAGAAGGTTTCGAGCTGGGTGTAGACGACTATATCACCAAACCGTTCAATTTTTCGGAAGTGCTGGCGCGCATTCGGTCCGTACTCCGGAATCATGAACTTATAGACCAGCTGAAAAAACGCGAAAAACGGATTGCCTTGCAGGAGCAATTGAACGAACAGCTGCTTGCGTTTGTAGAATTCGTATCGCTTAAATTCATGTCCCTGTGCAATTCATCCTCGATTCCCGATGATCCTGCTTTTAAGGCAGATTTGGACTCGTGCCAGGTGGAGAATGCGCGGTTGCAGCAGAAAATCACTGAATTGCAGGCAGAAGCGAAAAAACTGAAAAGCCGCGAGATTGCGGTAACTTCTTTGGAAAGCGAACTGCGAAAGGCATACAGCGAGTAGGGTATGATAACGGAAAACAAACGGCACGCGCTTGATCTGTTTGCGCAAGGACGAAAGTTTTATAAGCTTATGGAGTTCGAGGCTGCCCTGGATTTGTTTCATAAGGCGCTGGAAGCGGATCCTGCCGATTCTCCTTCAAAGGTATATGCTGAACGCTGCCAATATTATCTGGACAATCCGCCTCCCGAGGATTGGGACGGCGTATTTACAATGGTGACTAAATGAGGCTCTTTCAAAACTTGCAGAGTTTTTGAAGTCCCGGATACTGAACAAGGGTTTGAACAATGGCACGATATGTCGAAAAAGAAAAAGAGCGGGATGTCACTGTGTTGGGACAGAAAACACGTTTCAACGGGACAATCCGGTTTACCGATGAATTACACATTGCCGGTACATTTGACGGTACGATAGATGCCCAGGGCGCCTTGGTAATTAAGAAAACGGCAGTTTGTAAGGCCGATTATATAAAAGCCGCTTCCATCATAGTTGAAGGTACTGCCGAAGCTGATATGTCTGCTGGAGACCGCATCGATATACGTTCCGGCAGTAGCGTGCGGGGAAACCTTCTGACTTCCCGGCTGCGCATTGCCGACGGCGTTTCGTTTGAAGGCTCCGTCGAGATGATCCGTTCCGACACCGAATTCAATTTGTTCGAAAACAATGCCGAAACCTTGAAACGGCAATTAGCCGGCGACCATCACCTGCCGGTCGAATCCTGAATGTGCACGGTTTTTTTTCTGGAACAGCGGGAATGCCGGCACGCGTAGCTCCTGAACGTGCGCTCGTTGCTGCGCTTGCGCACAGAGGTTGTACCATGGTGACGGCTGAATCTTTGACGGCAGGATTGATTGCTGCACGGATAGCAGCAGTGCCCGGAGCGTCGAAGATATTGTGGGGCGGGATTATTTCGTATCAAAATGAAGCGAAAGAACGGTTGCTTGGCGTTGACAGCCAAATCTTGTCGAAATTCGGCTCTGTATCCCGCGAAACGGTCGAAGCAATGGCGCGTGGCGCGCTTGTGGTGTCCGGATGCGATGTGTCCGTGGCGGTGAGTGGTATTGCGGGGCCTTCCGGCGGTACCCCGGAAAATCCTGTAGGTACTGTATGGGTTTCAGTCGGAAAACGAACAGAACAGGACGGTATCTCGATTGCGGAATCAGTCAGGCTTTCGCTTTCGGGAAACCGAAACAGTATACGAAGCAGCACAGTCACTCAGGCTCTTCTACTGGTTCTTGACTGTCTTGACAGGCACTGGGGTGAAGCCGTATACTGACTCTACCCTTTCTTTTCTCTACTTAAAGAAAAAATCATTCCTGACAGCACTAATGTTACGTAAACAGTATTCCTGTATTCAATATTTGGAGATTCCTCATGGCACCAATCAGAAGACGCCGCGCTTCCGACAATCCGGAAAGCGAGACGAACGAATTGACAGAGCAGGGGCAGCTTTCGCTTGATCCCTCCGATTCCGGCTTTGTTTCGGAAGACGGCAGCTCACCAGCATCATCCGGGTCTGCGTCCCCGGATCAAAACAGCGCACCGGATGCCGCTGTTTCCGACCACAGCCAGACAGACAGCGACCGCACTGGTACTTCCGCTTCAGAGAATACACTTGCGCATGCTGATTCCGGTGGAGAGCCGGAAACTCAGGTACCCGAAAAAAGGGTGATAGTCCGGCAGCGATCACGGCGCAAGCCGGTACCCTTCGATTCCCGGCAGGGTGGCCCGTCGAGCGCCGCTCCGGGAAGTGATATGCAATTTGTCCGGGATCCGGGAGAAAACCGCGACGGAGGTCAGCGGGAAAACGGCGGGCGCGACAGCAACCAGCGCGACGGAGGTCAGCGGGAAAACGGG
>SHOL01000123.1 GCA_004294945.1 Treponema sp. | reverse complement strand
AGGCCGTAGCTTCCTGGTTCAAGGCTTCCGGGATCTCTGCCCTGAGCGCAAAACCCAGCACTGGCTGGACCAGCTGGTACAACTATTATCAGAATATCAGCGAGGAGATTATCCTAGGAAATCTTGACGCCTTTGCATCACGGGGGATACCGCTCGACATTTTTCAGATTGATGACGGATACCAGACTGCTGTTGGAGACTGGCTTTCCGTCAATGACCGATTTCCGAACGGCATGAAACATATTGCGGACCGGATTAAGGAAGCCGGGTATACCCCGGGAATTTGGCTTGCGCCGTTCGCCGGCGAGACAAAATCGAAGCTTTTTGCAGAACACCGTTCCTGGTTTATTACAGACGACGCCGGCGAGCCGTTTGCGACTGGCGGCAACTGGTCAGCGTTTTATTCGCTCGACATCTATAATCCTGAAGTGCGCGCCTATTTAAAAAAGGTGTTCGATACGGTTATACACGAGTGGGGTTTCAGGCTGCTCAAGCTCGACTTCCTCTACGGTGCGTGCATCCGCCCCCGGGACGGAAAAACCAGGGGCCGTATTATGGCAGACGCAGTCGCCCTGCTGCGGGAATGCGCTCCTGCCACGCCAATTCTTGGGTGCGGAGTTCCGCTCGCACAAAGCTTCGGTACGTTCGAATTTTGCAGAATCGGCACCGATATTGACCTGCAATGGCACAACAAGGCATACGGAGCCCTTATCCACCGCGAATTCCCGTCGACAAAATATGCGCTCCAAAACTCGATTACCCGCAATCACCTGGATGGGCATGCATTCCTGAACGATCCGGACGTGTTTCTGCTGAGACATACCAATATCAAATTGAACGATACGCAGAAAAAAACAATATTTTATATCAACAATATTTTTGGAAGCGTGCTTTTCACGTCGGATGATATTCGCGAGTACAGCGATCGGGAAGAAGCTTTGTATTTTTCGGGCTTCCCGTTCGTACACAAGAACATTATCAGCTCGTCGTTCACTGACGGGATCTGCGAAGCGTCGTTCACCGCAGGAAATCGCGAATATGTTGTATTTTCCAACCAGTCGCCAAAACGGAGAACGTTCAGTGTGCCTGACGGGTTCTGGTTCCGCGCCGCCGCTGGCGAAGTTCCCGCATCCGGCGAAGTTCCCGCATCCGGCGAAGTTCCCACATCAGGCGAAGTTCGCCTCGACGCTGCAACGTACTGGATACCGGGGAAAACCGATATGGTGCTTTCCCCCTGGGAAACAGTCTGCCTGCTCCGGTGCGACAATCTTGAACCCGGTATTGTTGCCGGCTCCTTCCCGTCGGCATTCCCCGGCACGGAGCCAATTCGCATCGAGTTTGCAGCCGGAGAACTGAAAATCTCGAAAACGGGCCGGCTTTTTTCGGACAGCGTATTTTTTGTCGCCGTTCCTGCCGATACAGTAACAGTGAGCTTCGGAGGGAATTGTCTTTCTCCGGCACCAGTCCGTACAGGACTGCAGGGAGCGCCGACCGTAGTTGCTATCCGGATCGAATCCGATTAGCAGGCTGTCCGGTACAGGCCGGATATCAGCTCCGGATATCAGAGCTCAAATAGCGGTATACCGCCTCGAAAAAGAAATTTTTCGGGTACTCCTTCAGTAAAGGATGATTGTTCATGAAAGGTAATCTGATCCGCTTTCTGCTTCCTGAAGCACAGTATGCATCGACAGACTTCAGGGTAAAAAAACAACTTCCCTTTCTTGCGCTCACCAGCGTCGTCCTGCTTTCGGTATTTATACTGCTCGAACCGGTTGCACTCCTGAGTTCAAGGGGTAAAGTCAACCTGTTCGAACTGCTTCTGCTCATCCTCATCGGTTTGGCTGCCTGCGCCCTTGTCGCGCTCCGGAAAGGCAAGTACAGCGAGGCAAGCTGGATGATGTCCGCAACGCTGCTGGGCAGCAGCCTGGCAACGCTCTTTACTATGCCTTATTCTGGTTCACCGTTCGATCCATACCGCCCGTTTGCCTTCAGCGCGGTTATGGCCGCCTGCACAATGCTGGTTTCCCTGAAACGGATACAAATCAGGCTCTATGGCATTGCCTGGATATCCGGATGGGTGCTGTCCTTTGCAACGATATTCAGAGACCGCTTCGAAGCAGACATATCGCTGACGGCGGCAATATTGCTTGCCGGCGTGCTTGGCGTCACCGTAGAAATCATTGTTCTTGATCAGGTGCGCAAGCTGTCGGATAATCTTCTGGAAACGGCTCTGGACGAAACCCGCAAGGCAACGGCTGCACTCAATCAGATCAACGCACTTCTGGCCGAAACTGCTGCCGGCATGGAAATCGGAGCGCAAATACAACGCGCCGCCGATTCACTTGTCAAGTCGGTCGAATCGGTTACAACAATTCAAAACTATTTGGGAACAAGCTCGGAAAGCCTCCTCAAGGAATCGGGCAATTTTGCACAGACAAGCAGCGCAGTTACAACAAGCATAGAAACGATGAAAAAAAATCTTGAAGAACAGAGTTCCGCAATAACCCAAACCTCGGCGGCGATCACCCAGATCAGCACCAACCTGCAGAACATCAGCGGAATCGCGACAAAGCGGCGGGTATCACTGGCGGACATAGCAAAGAGCAATACGGCACAGCGGGATCTGGTGCAAAATCTGCTTGCATCGGTGGAGCTGGTGCAAAAATCCTCGGAGGGAATTGCCCTGTTCGTGCACACCGTGGAAGATATTGCCAGCAGAACCGGACTCTTGTCCATGAACGCATCGATCGAAGCGGCACGCGCCGGCTCGGCCGGTAAGGGTTTTTCGATAATTGCGCAGGAAATCCGCGCGCTGTCGGAAGAAACCCGGAAAAACGCCGGAACCATCAAGCAGCTGCTCGACAATAACGAAACCACTGTGGCAAGCACAGTACAGATGACTCAGGAATTTGCAGGTTATATCGAAAAAAGCTCGCAAGAGATGAAAGACCTGGTCGACTCGATCGACGAAATTCTTCGCGGAGTTACCGAAATGGATATCGGAACGCGGGAAGTCATGAATGCAGTACAGGAAATCGTAGAAAGCGGAAGCCAATCTTCGGAATTGGTGAATACGGTTGTGAAGAACGTCGGTTTTCAGCGGCAGGGCTTCGAAATTATCGCCCGCTTTTCGCGAGAACTGCACGAGCGTATTATCAGCCTCCAGCAAGCTGTCGATAACATCCGCGGAGTGTCCGCAGAAATCGCACAAGCCGGAGCGCACAACACCACTCAGGTGCAAAAAATTCAAAAGCATCTGGAGGGCTGAACCGCCCGCAAACCCGGCACCAGCAAACCCGGCGCCAACAGCACCGCCAGCAAACCCGGCGCCAGTAAACCCGGCGCCAACAGAACCGCCCGCAAACCCGCCGCCAACAGCCCCCCGGCAAGTTCGCCGGCCCGTTGGGGCCTGCGCTACCGCTTCCGGAAACTCCGCGTGAACAGCACCAGAACCGTATATATTTCAAGACGGCCTAACATCATTACAAAGAAAAACCAGAGCTTCAGCCAATCCGGGAAAAATCCGTAATTGCACACCGGACCGACCAGATTAAAGCCCGGACCGATGTTGCCCAGCGTAGCCAGCGTAGCCGACAGACTCGTCAGGATATCGTACCCGCCCGCAGAAACCACCAGAGTCGAAACAAGTATCGACGCAATATACAGATACACCATTGCAGCAATATCGTACACAATTGTTTTTTTCATATACGTGCGGTTTACAAAGATACCATAGATTCCGCGGGGATTCAGCAGATACTTCATCTCTGCAAGCCCCATCCGAAAAAGAGTTAGTATCCGGCTCACCTTGATTCCGCCTGCGGTAGAACCGGCGCAACCACCGACAAACATCAGAAGAAACAGAATTGCCTGGGAAAACGACGGCCACAAAAGATAATCCGCCGTCGCCGACCCCGTAGTCGTCAAAATGGAAGCAGCCTGAAACGACGAGAATCGCAAAGCTTCGCCAAAAGAAGCATACAGCCCCTGCCCGCGCAGATTGAATGCGATCAGCACACTGGAGCACGAAAAAATCAGCAGATACGTTCTGGTTTCACTGTCAGAAAAAACTGGGCGGAAATCGCCCCGGAGCAGCTTCCAGTACTGGGAAAAATTGATACCCGCCAGCACCATGAATACGGTTAGCACGCAATCGATGTATACCGATCCAAATGCGGCGACAGACGCATTTTTGGTAGAAAAACCTCCGGTCGCCATTGCCGCAAACGCATGGCACATTGCATCGACGATATCCATCCCGCCGAACAGCAGCAGCACAACAAGAATCACTGTCAGTCCGATATAGATGAGCCAGAGAATAGACGCAGTCTGCGAAAGCCGGGGGGTGAATTTGTCGACCTGAGGCCCCGGTGACTCGGCTTCCATGAGAGCCCGGCCGTTGATGCCAAGAAGCGGAAAAATTGCTACAGTCAGAACAACAATCCCCATCCCGCCGAGCCAATGAGTTGTTGCGCGCCACAGCAGAATGCAGCGGGGAAGCGCCTCGATATCAGAAAGAATTGTTGCACCGGTTGTTGTAAAGCCGGACATAGACTCGAACAGAGCGTCGCTCAGGCGGCTCATTGAACCCGACAAAAGGTACGGAGCAGCGCCGAGAGAAGCGGAAAAAACCCAAGCAAGCGTTACAAAGAGGTAGCCAGTCCTCGGAGACAGAGAAACGGAATCACCACCTGAAAGAATTACGATCGACAGAAGAACGATCCCCGTAAGTATCGGAGGTCCGAAAGATTTTAGAGCGACAGCCCCCTCGGAGAGCAGGACTCCCGCACCAAGGCAGAACACCATGCAAAATGCGACCAGAGCGAGCAATACCGACAGGGAACGCGCAAGCGCCTTATATTCCATCGCGGTCCCCGAAAATCGCTTCGAGCGCGGCAATGCTTCTTTTCCCGGACACCAGAGCGATTATGTCTCCGCCTTGCAAAACGGTCTGGCCCGTTGGCACAATGATGCGGTCGCCTTGAATCACAAAAGCGACCAAAACATCCACAGGCAGAACAATTTCCATCAGTTTTTTTCCGGTTACGGGAGAGGCATCGCTGATCGCGAGCTCTACTATTTCCACCTCATCTTCATAAAAACTGAAGATAGTTTTTATGTGGGCTTTGCGTACCGCTTCCAGAACCGCAGAGACAACAGCATCGTTCGAAGACACGTACGCATCGATACCGAGTTGCGGGCCCAAAACAAGGTATCGGTCTCCGGTCACGATAGAAATCGATTTTTTTGCGCCCAATGCTTTGGACAGCTCGGCAGTTACGATATTCAAGGGTTGAGATTCTGTTGCAGCAATGCACAGATCGCTTTTTCCGACGCCGCAGGATTCAAGGACGCCCTCTTCCTGCGGATCGCCGTGTATCACTTGAATTGACTGATACAGCTGGGCAAAACGTTTTCCCTCGTCTGCAGAAGGTTCCACCAGTGTTATATCGATTTTTCCGGGGAAAAGCCTTTGTGCAATATAGTTCCGAAAATCGCTAAACCGGCCGCCGGTGCCACTGGAGCCGCCGGTACGGCTGGACCTGGTTGTTTTAGCATCGGTCATCAACGAAAGCAGCCGTTCGGTGATCCTGGAAGCCCCGACAAGGAGAATTCGGCGCGCTTCGTCGGCAAGACCTTCGACCTTGCCCAGGAACACATCCAGGGCTTCCGGTTCTCCCAGGATGTACAGGCGGTCGCCCTTTTCAATCCGGGTGTCGCCGCGAGGCACCAGTATCCGTGAATTGCGTACAATTGCCGCCACAAGGTAGATGCTTTGGCTCTCGCGGCGCACTTCGGCAAGTGTCTTTCCGACGCTTGCAGGAAAAGAGGATGCCGGCACCATACGAAGCTGCAGGGCGCCGTCATGGAGCGGTACAACCGATTCGGCAAAACCGGTGTCCATAATCTGGATTATCGCACGGGCTGCTTCCAGGGCAGGATTTACAAGAATATCAAGGCCGAAGGCTTCTTGCTGGGAAGAAGACAGCGCAGAATAAAATGGCGTTTCAACCCGGGCGATGGTTTTAGGCCGTTCTGCTTCGGCCGAAACAAGACCGCAGGCAACAATATTTACCGAATCGGAACCGGTCAGTGCGAGAAACCAGTCTGCCTGTCCGGCCCGCGCCATACGGAGGGTCTCGGGACGACTGCCGTCCTCGTTTATTACCAGACAGTCCAGTTCGTTATCGGCGATTCGGGCTGTTTCAGGATTCTTTTCGATCAGAATAACATCGCGGTTTTCCGCAATAAGATGACGAGCTATCTGAATGCCGACTGTGCCGGCACCGACTATTACTACGCGCATAGGGAGCAGTATAGCCGACCCAGGAGGTGTACGGCAAGACTAGATTCAGGGAACGGTGTCGGGTTCTGGCTACTCGAAGCGTTTTCTGAGATACGCATACCGCTGAGCCAGTATTGCGTTCTTGTTCAGATTGTACGGCCCGTATTTGATCGGCGATGAAAGCAGCGTGACAAGACGGATCGCCTGTTCAGTCGACAGCTTCGAGACGCTCTTCTTGTAATGGTAATAGCTTGCGGCTTCGATACCGTACACGCCTTTTCCCCACTCCGCATTATTGAGATACAGCTCGAAAATGCGGTCTTTTCCCAGAATCCATTCCATCTCGAATGCGATGATTACTTCAAGGTACTTGCGCAGATAACTCTTTTCCGGAACCAAAAACAGGGTGCGGGCTGTCTGCATTGTGATAGTACTGCCCCCATACACCGGCTTTCCAAGATTTTTATTCAGCTTCCAGGCATGTTTTATTGCAGCGGGCAACACTCCATGATGCTGATAAAAGGTTCCGTCTTCGACCCGGATAATCATGGTCCGAATCCGCGCAGGAACTTTCTCCAGCGGCAGATACCGCTGCGCTTCCGTTGGCCACCGGAAAAAGACACTGCGATACAGCTGAATTCCGGTTACCGGCGGGCGTATGTATTTGTACAGATACAGCGGAATAACAGTCAGCTGGACAAAGACCAGATGGATGTACAGGATCGCAAGAGGCAGATACACAAGAACTGCCCGAACACGGCGAAAAAATCGGGAAATGCGCATACGGGCAATACTGTAGCCTGAACAGAACTGCAGTGTCCATCCTGCAGCTTACAGAGCTGTCCTATAGATGCCCCAGACTCACCCCTGCCCGTATCGCTTCTACATTCAAAGGAATAAACGCATGCTTCGATGGTGGAAAAAAGCTTTCCAGAATTGTCTGGACCGAATCCAGAATGAGCGCACCGGTATACCGGGCGGCAGCACCCAGCATCACCATATTCGCAATCTTCGCATTGCCGAGTTTTGCCGCCATTTCCGTTGCGGGAATTGCAACAATTTTAAAAATATTGCCGCTCGTCTTTTTTTCTGTGTCGCACACGGCTTTGATTTCCGAATCCGCCACAAGGGACGAATTGACCATCAGAAGACCGCCGGAGGCGCACACGGAAGCTGCCGGAGCAAGGCTATCCTGATTCATAACCACCACCGAAGACGCACAGGTAATATTCGGGCTGGCAATATCGGTGCTGGATATGATGCAG
>SHOL01000302.1 GCA_004294945.1 Treponema sp. | reverse complement strand
ACGTTGCGACACAGAACTCCCGGACGAGGCACCCTGCGTGCTGCCCGGAGAGGGCGCGGCGGGCGCGGCAGATGTTGTCGGTGCGGTCGGTGCGGCGGGCGGAGTCACCGTCGGCGGCGCAATCTTTTGAATCTCCGGCGGCGCAACAGGATTCGGCGGAAGGTACCCGGTCTGGCCGGAAATAAAAACCGGGCCGCACAAAAGCCGGAGCCCGACAACGAGCACCCTTCGTGCCCTTCGCAACACTTCTTGAATCCTGAACAGCTGCATCATCTGCACAGACCTCTTTCCTGCCTACATATTCGAAAGACTCTGCTCAACCTGATCGAGCCGGGCCTGCAGCATGTGAATCGTTTTTTCGAGCCGCTTCTTTTCCTTTTCCAGCCGGTCCTTCGGGTCCTCGTCTTCCGGCTTCCGGCCCAAGTCTACCTTGACCGAATCCGGACTGCGCTTCGCCATCAGCTGCTGCTCGGCCGCCATCCGCTTTTCCGGAGTCGGCTGGGCCGCGACAATTTTCATCGTGTCGTACCCGAGCGCGGGGTTCACCTGCAGGGAACTCACCCGGATCGCGGTTTTCGCGGCGGTGCGTGGCAGGCACAGAACGCGGTCGATGTAGTCCTCGTAGCGCACACCCGCATTCTTGCACAGCACCTGCGCTTTCGCCAACAGTCCGCCAAGCTCGCTCATCAGCCGCCCGTTTTCCGCAAGATATTTCTGGCGGATCTCTTCTGTCAGCGCGTTCAGCTCTTCCGAGTTTTCAACGCCGATTTTGTATACGCCGGTGCGCTCGGCCTTTTCCAGAAGCCCGTGGAAGCGCGCCCAGAACGCTGCCGTATGGCTTCGCGGACTGCGAAGCTCGCCCTGACGGACGCACTCAAGGTGATGCGCATACTCGTGAATCGCCGTATACACCAGCTGGTTGTCGTCGTCGAAATTCTTGTTGTGCAGCAGAATCTCGCGCGTGTCCGGCTTGTAGAGGCCATTCACCTTCTTGCTTTTCTTTCCCGTCATCGTCACCGAAAAATCAATTTCGGTATCTTCAAGCTTGAGCAGAATGTCTTTTATCTGATCCTGATTCATTTATCACCTTCCATGCAGCCTATAGCGGAGAGAGTAATCGCGACGGCAGCCGTCGCGGCGGTTTCAGTGCGCAGAATGCGCGAGCCGAGCGAGCACACCGTGCATCCGGCTGCGCGCAACAGCGCGCGTTCGCCTGTGCTCCAGCCCCGCTCGCTTCCGATAAACAGCAGCGCGGGACGCCCGGCCGACACTTCACCGAACGGCGCGCGGGAAAGCGGACACAAAGCATCCTGTACGTCGAGCGAAACGCGGAACGAGCGTGTGCCGTTCGCAGCGTCCAGCGCGTCGACAGCATCGAGCGTCTGCTCAAGCGAGTCGAACAGGCGCAGTTCGGGAACCGCAGTAC
>SHOL01000301.1 GCA_004294945.1 Treponema sp. | reverse complement strand
AAACGGTTATGCGGATCTGTCCGGTGATCCGGACACAATTCACCGGGTTTCGGGAGTATGGCGTTTTGCCTGGAAGTCCTGGGACTTGTATCCGTCGTCGATGTTGCCGGCAGCGTATGCGCCCTTTCCGGGGTCCTGGGCTGCGCTTCCCGGTACGGAGCGGACGGGTTTTGCTTCGTACGGGCTTTCCCTTACCGGGCTGGACAGCGGGCGCCAGTATGCGGTCCGGATTGGCCACACGCTGTCGGCCTGCAACCTGCTGGTAAATGGCTCCCGGCTGGCCGGCGCGGGAAATCCGGGAACGAGCCCGGCTTCCGAGGTGCCGGGCTGGAATTCTCTGGTTGCCCAGTTTTTTCCGCGAGCGGATGGAACTGCCGATATTGTGCTGCAGATATCCAACTTTACCGACCGGCTGGGCGGTTCGAACGCTGCGGTGTACATTGGCGATGCTGCTCTTGCGTATTCGATGCTGGACGCCCGAAAACTGTCGGCGGCCTTTGTTTCCGCAGTTCTGTCTGCGCTTGGCCTTTTTTTCCTTGCCCTGTTTGCCTGGCGCCGCAAGGAACACAGTTTTTTCTGGTTTTCCCTCCTGTGTATTTTACTGGGCGTGCGAAGTCTGTGTTATGATGATTTTGTGCTTTTGGACCTGTTCCCGGCGCTGCCCTGGCCGGTGCTGTTCCGGATCGGGTATCTTACGTTTCCGCTTTCGCTGGTCTGTATTGCCGGGTATCTTGCTTCCCTGTTTCCAACACTGCTGCGCCGGTATGAAGCACTCGGGGCAGCGGCGCCGTTTTGCGCGTACTCCCTGGTTATTGTATTCGCGCCGGAGCGCATAACGGCACAGCTCCTTCCGGTTGTTCAGGTATTCGGATTGGGGTTTTTACTGTGGACGGTGTTCCTGCTGGTCAGGGCCTGCATCCGGAAGCTCGAAGGGGCTTTTTGGACAGTTGCCGCATTTTCTGCCGCTCCGGTCCTGTATGTGCACGACCTGCTGGTGTCCATGTGGGTGCTTTCCGGCATGAGCCTTACCCATTTCGGCATGGTGTTCGGGCTGTGCATAATTGCGCTGATGGGAATTTCGCGGTATTCGATGTCGTTCCGGAAAGCCGGCGCAATGTCGGCCGAGCTGCACATGATGAACCGCGCGCTCAAGCGCTTTGTACCGGACGACTTTCTGGGGCTGCTGAACAGCCATGACCCCGCATCTGTCCGCGCCGGAGATGCCTCGGAAGTCGAGCTTGCAGTCCTTTCTGCAAAAATCGGCTCGTTCCCGGTGCGCGTTGAAAAAATGGAGCCGGAGGACGTGTTTCGGTTCCTGAACAGTTTTCTTGCCCTGGTTGCGCCCCTGGTCCGCGCGAATGGCGGGATTATCGCCCGCTACGACGGCGACGGCCTGGTTGCGCTTTTTTCCGGCGGAAGCGATGCCG
>SHOL01000300.1 GCA_004294945.1 Treponema sp. | reverse complement strand
CGTACAAAATCACTCCTGATGAAGTCGTCAAGACGCTTTGAAATTGACGGTTACGTTCCGATCCCTGCGGTAACGGATACAATTTCGTGGAACAAAGAATTGCTGTCGACGTGCGAGCGCGACTTCGACCGGGAACACTACAAGAAGGGCAAACCGATCGCCGAACTCTTCAAGCAAGACCAGGCGGCTCTCGCCCCTCTTCCCTCGAAACCGTTTCGGGTTGAACGGCTGGTCAAATATCGAACTGACGGGTACGGAAAATTCTGTACCGACTCGAATCACTGGTATTCGACGAGGCCGGAGAACGCATACGCGAACATCGTCGTCGGGCTCGGCGCCCATACGATTACCGTCTATTCGGAAGCGGGAGAGATAATCGCATGCCACGAAAGGGTTTACGGCACGTATCGGTCAGACTCAACCGATTACTCGACGAGTATCGACATGCTCGTCAAGAAAAGCGGCGCGTGGAAAAACTGCGAGATACGGAACAAACTGGACGGAGAAAGCCGATCCATTATCGACGAAATGACCAAGGCTCGGCGAGGCGAACTGCTGCGGGCTCTCGGCAAGAATACCGAACAGTATGGGTTCGATGTCGCCCTTTCGGCTCTTGAAGAAGCCGTGAAGCGCGGAACCGACGATGAGTACAGCCTGCAAGCGCTTGCCGCCCGGAAGGCATACGATATCTTCGGCGAGATTCCCGACTCGGGCCCGAATCTCGGCGTATATGACTCGGCGCTCCTTCATGGCGATGGAGGCGAGCGATGAGACAGCAACGTACAAACCGTTCCGATACGCGAAAGGCGATTTCGCTCCTGCTGAAAAAGGTCTCGTTCAGTCAGACGGCTATCGGAATCTGCGAGGAAGAAGCGAACGCGCTGAACGAGAAATTCCTGCTTCGCGTGCTTGAGGCCGAGATTGCAAACCGTGAGGAGACTCGACGGGCACGACTGCTTCGAGAGGCTGCGTTCCCGGTCTATAAAACGCTCGAGATATACGAGGATGGATCTTGGACGCTCCCGCCCTTGGTGAGCCGAAAAGACCTGGAATCATGCTCATTCGTTATCGAGAAGAAAAACCTCGTCCTGTACGGACCTGTCGGAACAGGCAAGACCCATCTCGCGATTGCGCTGGGCATACGATCCTGCGAGCTCGGATTTCGGGTCAAGTTCTTCACGGCAGCCCAGCTTGTCGTCCTCCTTTCCGAGGCACTCGCCGCAGGCACGCTTGAAAAACTGCTTCGAAGTATCTTAAAGGCTGAGTTGTTGATCATAGACGAATGGGGCTATGTTGTCGCTTCCCGAAATAAATTCCTGATTTCCGGAATTTTCTCCCGATAATAGAGACAATCAAACTGTTGGGGGAAGAATAGAAGAGCGGGAAAAAAGGTTGAGGAACCTCCCGCTCTTCTGTCAAAAAAACCTATAC
>SHOL01000122.1 GCA_004294945.1 Treponema sp. | reverse complement strand
CAACTACGGTATCGAACGCAAGTTTCTCGAACACTTCGGCTTCGCGAGCTGCAGCCTCCGCAAGCGCAGAAGCTCTGACAAGGGCGGCATCTGGTGACGAACGTGCTGCTTCTACTTTCTCCAGAAGGTCCTTGGGCAATGAGCCTGAATTCACTCCGATTCGTATCGCTGCATTCGAATCCTTTGCCCGCTCGACAACCGCCCTGACTTTCTCAATACTACCGATATTGCCGGGATTAATCCGTATCTTTGCGACATTTCCCTCAAGACACCTCAACGCAAGCTTGTAATCGAAATGAATATCCGCAACAAGCGGCATCGTGGATCGTGCAGAAAGGGACACAAGCTGGTCAGCGCTTTCCATATCCGGGACGGCGAAGCGGACAATATCGCACCCCAGCTGTTCCAGTTCGGCAAGATTCCGCGAAATCGCATCAAGATCGGCGCCGATGAGTGACGATTTCCACATTGTCTGAATGGAAACACGGGAATCGCCTCCGATGGATATTGACCGGGTACGGCCCTTCCCGCCGATTCGTACAGTTCTGGTTTTAAGCACATCGTTCATGATTATACATAGTATCGGCAATAAAACCGGTTGTACAGAGCGGGCGATAAAAAAAAAGGCAAATCCGTACAGGATTTGCCCCAGGCACCCGGACAACCATTCTGTTCATCCGAGTGCGCTCCAGCACCAGACAATCCGGTGTTAACTGAATACGCACACCGGCACCAGCGAATTTGCGAATCAGTGCGAAATCAGACCGAAATCAAACCGAAAACCATAACGAACAGGGCAACAGTTTCGCACAAACCGACAATCGTAATAAACTGTGAAAAACCCTTTCCGGTTTCTCCGATCGCATCGGACCCCGAAGCTCCGGCCATTCCCTGCGCAACCGCAGAGGAGCCGATCGCAAGCCCGCACACAAGTCCAACCCCCAGCAGGTACCAGGGATCTTTTGCCGACGCGAGCATGGCGTTCATCAAAAGAAATCCGTAAATCGTCTGTGTCAGCGGAGCACCCGCGAAAGCAACCATTACGAAGGGAGCGGGCTTGTTGTTCATATAGCACCGTTTCCAGGAACCGATTGTCGCCTGACCGGCGATGGCAAGACCGATCGAAGATCCGATAGCGGCGAGACCGAGAGCGCATGCAGCACCAAACATTCCAAAATTCATATACCTCTCCTATTTTCTGACCGTCTTTGCGAACGGTTCGTATTTAAAGCCTGACCAGGTCAGACCCAGATGATTCGAAAACTCGAGCGTATTCAGGCGTACACCGTGAACAATAACCGAAAGAACGTTCATAACCATGTTGAGTCCATGTCCGAACAGGAGCAGCATGATGCCTGCAAATATAATAAATCCGCCAAGCATCGGGCCGGCCATGGTATTTATCGTAGTACTGATTGCAGCTCCTGCAAGACCCACTGCCCACAGACGGATATAGCTCATGATATCGCCGAACATGTTCACGACGCCCAGTATCATTGTTATACTATTCTTGAGGCTCTCGACAATGCCTTCTCCCACTTTTCCGCTATAGTTGATAAACAGAAAGTTAAGAAGAAATCCGGAAAGAATCAGACCGATCATTGCAGTACCGAATGCAGATCCGAGCGGATACTTGTCGGCGTCGACCACCAGGCTTAAAACAACGTAGAACATACCGACCGCGAGCATCAGGGAGCCCAGTTCGCCAAGCAGTTTGAGCGACTTCCGGTTCCGGACAATTCCGATAACATGGGCCAGCGAGATTTGTACCAGACCGATGACAAAACAGAATATCTTTATATTCTGCGGCGCCTCGGGATTGGCATTGGAGAATGCCGGTACGGCTATTGATTTGAGGAATTCAGGCAGAGAATCCACAGGTATGCCAAACCATGTACAGGTTGCCGTTCCCCAAATAACCGTCATGATCCCGAGATACAAAAACATGTAGAGCGCAGTACCGGGTTTTTGCTTTTTCCGGAAGGAAGACGCAATCATATAGCCCGAAACGAGGACCAAAAGCAGTCCGTATCCTCCATCCCCGAATATCATTGCAAAAAACATTCCGAAAAACAGGAGAAACCATACCGAAATATCGATTTCCCGGTATCCCGGTACAGTCCCGAGAAAATCCAGAAGAGGGCTGATCAGATTGACGAACCTGTTATTCCTGATTTGTGTCGGAACAGCATCTTCTTCTGACGGATCTTCCGTAATAAGTGCCCATTGATTATCCTTGGCAGCTCCGGAAATCTGTCCAACCTGATCGACCGGCACAAAGCCGGTAAGCCAGGCCAGTTCAGTGTCAGCGACAGCTCCGGCTGCATCGTCTAGTGCTATTACCGGCATGCCTGCACGGACAGTTTCGAATTCCAGTTCCTCGAGCAGTTCAGCTTTCAGGGCTGCAAAAGCTTGAGCATAGGCCCCGAACGAATGTATTTGCTCCAGAGTGTCTGGAATCATACGGGAAGCGCGATCAAGATCCTCGCGAAGCTCCGACACGGATTTCTGCGGAAGGAGGCATTCTCTTGCTTCCGGCGGAAGACTCGCATCATCCTCTCCAGGAAGGGTACATACAACAAAACGTACCATTTTCTTGTTTCGCGACAGAACCAGGGTCCGGACCTTTTCATCCAGAGCCTCATACTCGTTCGCTGCCGATTCATACAGACGGAGGCGTATCCCGTTGTGCGCAAGAAATGCGAAATTTTGAGGATCAACATCTCCCCAGGGAGCCATTCTGTCCAGTTCGTTCGAAAGAGCGA
This sequence comes from Treponema sp., assembly GCA_004294945.1. Lineage (GTDB taxonomy): Bacteria > Spirochaetota > Spirochaetia > Treponematales > Treponemataceae > Teretinema. The sequence goes on along the minus strand of SHOL01000122.1, from coordinate 4,868 downwards.
CCTGCGCATCAAACGCGGCTCGTCGTTTGTCGCGCAACTGGAGCAGCGAATCCGCATGTACCAGCATTTTATCCCGTCCGGGATAGGGAGCTTGTGCCATTTTTGGGTCAGTTCCCGCATCCGACAAAACAGAAAGTGCATTTTCGACCTTTGAAAGAAGGGTTTGCAGGCTGTTGATGCCCTGACTCGACGCATTTCGTTTCTCTACATGAACAACACCCGTGCGGCGCAAGACCTCCAGCGCAGTATTCTGTTCCGCGGCCAGAACCAGCAGGGTGATCTTTTTCATCGGAACGATCATTCCTTCACCTCCGATGCCTTGAGAAGATTTCTCTTGGATATTTTTCCGCGAACAACGCTTGCTACCTGCTGGTCGCCAAGATACACGTTGATTTTCTTGATATTTTCCTTGGCTTCCGGTATTTTCACTTTTTCAAAAAGATTGACTCGCTGCGTGGTTGTTCGCAGTTCAATTTGCAGCAAACGCACCTGTTCATCCAGAATCCGGGCTTCCAGATCCAGTAATAATACTTTTTCCAGTCTGTCCGCCGCTGTATCAATCCATAAAGGAGTAGCATACAGATCGTAGCGCGATCGCTCAAATTCGGCTCCATCGAATATTGGAATCGAAACACCGGCAATATTGCCGGTAGATGTCCGAATGGATCGAACGGCGAGCATATCAGGAGTAAATGCATCAGCCTCGCCGAATACCGCAATCCATTCGCGGAATTCCGCATTCAGGCGGTCACGGTCAGCCCGTACCTGCTTAGCCCGATTTTCTATGGTGCGGACTTCGGTTTGCAGCTGCTGCTTTTTGAGCTGAAGCGTTGGAAGATAGCGCTGATACATTTTCAGGCTTTCTTTCTGGGCTTTCAGCTCGTTTTTTGTCAGCTTGATTGCCATTCCGTTTTCCTTTTAGTTGGTAGGCCAGTATTGCTTGATAAGCTCGGTCTTAATTCCGGTTTCTTCGGGTTTGAAGCAATCCGAAAGAATTTTCCAGCCCGCATCGAGAGCCGCTTCAAGCGGAATATTGACAGACAAATCCATCATCTGCTTCTCGAACAGAACACCGTACTTCAGAAGTTTGGAATCCCAGTCGCTCATCATAAAGCCCATGGATTTTTTTTCCAGAGTATCTTTATAGGAAGCATAGAGTTTGATCATATTATCCATCAGGGAGCGATGATCGCTTCTGGTCTTTCCGTTAACGTTTTGCTTGAGGCGGGACAAGCTGCCGAACGGCTCGATTCGTCCCCCTTTCAGGTAAAATTGTCCTTCAGTAATGTAGCCTGTATTGTCCGGAACGGGATGGGTAACGTCGTCGCCGGGCATGGTTGTAACTGCCAAAACGGTGACAGAACCGGCATTCGCAAAGTCTACCGCTTTTTCATAGCGGGCTGCGAGCTGGCTGTACAGATCGCCCGGATAACCGCGATTCGACGGAACCTGTTCCTGGATGATTGCAATTTCCTTCATGGAGTCGGCAAAGTTCGTCATGTCGGTCAAAAGGACAAGAACATCCTTCCCTTTCAGGGCAAACTGCTCTGCAACTGCAAGGCACATATCCGGAATCATGAGACATTCAACCGTAGGATCGGCTGCCGTATGCACGAACATTGCTGTCCGGTTCATCGCACCTGCATTTTCCAGCGTATCCTTGAAATACAGATAATCATCGTACTTGAGGCCCATTCCCCCGAGTACGATAACGTCAACTTCTGCCTGCATCGCGATTCGAGCGAGCAGTTCATTGTACGGTTCTCCGGAAATAGAGAAAATCGGGAGCTTCTGCGATACGACGAGAGTGTTGAAAACATCGATCATCGGAATACCGGTACGAATCATGCGCCGGGGCATGATTCGGTTCGCCGGATTTACCGAAGGACCGCCGATCTGAATCATATTGTCCTTCAGGGACGGGCCTTTGTCGCGGGGCTCTCCGGAACCGTTAAAAATACGGCCGAGAAGATTATCGGAAAAGCTGACCTGCATTTCTTTTCCAAGAAATTTGATTTCATCTCCGGTAGAAACACCGCGGCCGCCGGCAAAAACCTGCAACGACACCAAGTCTCCGTCCAGCTTGTTGACTTCAGCAAGGGAGGTACCAAAACGAGTTTCGATTTCGGCCAGTTCTCCGTATTTTACTCCATTTGCCCTGACGGTTATGACAGAGCCAGTAATTGATTCTATTTTGCTGTAAACCTTTTTCATGTCTTACTCCATTCTCCCTGCAAGTTCATCAAGAGCCAGCAGCTTCTCGGCCGTAGAATCCAGAGCGCCGGCTCGTTCTGCAACAAGGGCCCGAATTTCGGTATCTTTGACCGTAAATTCCTCCGATTTCCAGGTAGAAGAATTGAAGTCGATGAACAGAAGCCTGGCTTTATTAAACCAGGAACGCGCTTCTTCCTTGGAGCCAAAACCGAACGAGGACCCGAGAATCTCCAGAATAATTCTGAACAGATAATGCTGCCGCTCTCTGGATACGGACGCATCGACAGGATCGAAGGAATTCTGCTGCAAGTATACTGCATCCAGGAATTCCCCTTTCAGATAAATAACAAAGTCTTCCAGACTGGTGCCTTCCTCGCCGACAACCTTCATCATCTGTTCGATTTCCACACCGCGGCTGAGAAAGTCGTGGGCATAGCTTACTGCCGAAGCAGGAAGAATGCTCGTATATTTGGACCAGGAAAGAAGCGGTTGTATAGCCGGATACTTTCTGGAATCAGAACGTTCGCGGGACAGACCGTGGAACGCACCGACAACCTTGAGCGTTGCCTGTGTGACCGGTTCCTCGAAGTTTCCGCCGGCAGGAGAAACTGTACCGCCGATAGTGACAGATCCGATTGTTCCGTCCCTGAGACGGACAATGCCGGCGCGTTCGTAGAAAGCGGCAATATAAGACTCCAGATAGGCAGGGAAAGCTTCTTCTCCCGGAATTTCTTCCAGACGTCCCGACATTTCGCGCAAAGCCTGAGCCCAGCGGCTGGTCGAGTCGGCCAATAGAAGAACGTCAAGTCCCATCTGCCGGTAGTATTCGGCCAGTGTAACTCCGGTATAAACGGAGGCTTCGCGGGATGCGACAGGCATAGACGACGTATTGCAGATGATGATTGTCCGCTCCATGAGCGATCGGCCGGTTCTCGGATCTACAAGTTCCGGGAATTCTTTAAGCAGTTCGACAACTTCGCCCGCACGTTCGCCGCATGCAGCCACAATTACGATATCGACTTCGGCATTGCGGCTGGTCGAATGCTGCAGAACCGTTTTCCCGGCGCCAAACGGACCGGGAATGCAATAGGTACCACCCTTGGCAACGGGGAAAAAAGTATCGATTGTTCTAATTTTTGTCGTCAGCGTCTCGACCGGTTTCAAGCGTTCCGCAAAACAGCTCACTGCCCGTTTTATCGGCCAATGGAAGCTCAAACCGAGCGAATGTTCATTGCCCTTCTCATCTAGAATTACGGCAACCTGGTCTTTCATGCCGCATTCGCCAGCGGTTCGGACTTCCTTGATTTCGGCTGTTCCCTGAAGCCAGAACGGTACCATAATCCGGTGGGTAAAGGTGCCTTCTGGAACCGTTCCGATGGTATCTCCGGCCTGGACACGATCGCCGGCTTTGGTTACCGGAGTAAAGTTCCATCGTGAAGAAGAATCAAGCGGTTCAATATAGGTTCCGCGCTCAAGAAAATACCCGGCTTTTTTTGCAAGTTCGGGCAACGGATTCTGAAGTCCGTCGTAAATCTGGCCTAACAGTCCCGGCCCAAGTTCGACAGACAGCAGATCGCCGGTAAACTGTACGGCATCGCCAATTTCAATGCCTTTTGTTATTTCAAAAACCTGCAACTGAGCGACATTGCCCCGAATCCGGATTACTTCGCTTTTCAGTTTTTTATCCGCAACATGTACATAGCCAACTTCGTTCAGGGCAACAATCCCGTCAAAATAGACGCTGATCATGTTGCCGTTAACGGCGACTACTTTCCCTTTGGTATCCCTCATACGTTATTCTCCAGAATCTGGTGGTAAATGGCGGTATATGATGAGCTTCCGGCATCGACCGTGAAGCGGTCGCTTCGTTCATGAAGGAGCACCATAAGTCCATAAGCGAAAACAGCTTCGGAATCGAAAAAATGATTACCCCGAAGGTTTTCAACAGCATTCAGCCGTACCGAATCAAGATAGCGTTCGGCTTCAAGCGGATTATCCATAGCCAGAGCATTCCGCGCTATCTGCTGAACCTCCGGCATTCGGCCAATATATTCTTCATCGTCTGTCCGGACGGAGTAATCTCTCTTCATTCTGGCAGCCCGCATTTTTTCAAGAGCCATTCTCAGGGCGCGTTCTTTGGCATACCAGGAATCAAGCAAGCGTGATCCGGTAGATACGGTGTCGCGCGGCGGTTCCAGCGAAAGAGAAGCCAGAATTCGACTGTCCCTGGATGACAGAAAACGGGATGCAGTTTCGACAAACCGGTCGTACGTGATGGCCAAAGGTGTTCCGGGCAGAATGCCCGGAAGCTGTGCCATCAGGTAGTAATAACTGCTCACGCCTTACAGCTCCTTTGCCGCATCTTTCATAATTGCGGCGATACGCGGGTTGAGGTACTCAGAAAAGAGGGAAGCAACAGCCTCGGCTGAAAAGTCGTAGTAAGCGGCTCCATCTTTGGTTCCGATCCTGAAACCGCCGGAAACAGCCTTGTCGGCTTTAACTTCGAGCCCTTTTGCAATTTCGTTTTTCAAGGCAGTCTTGAAGACGGCATCAAGCTTTTCTGCATCGGCAGGCGAAAGAAGAACGGTCAGGTCATTCGTATTCGGTGAAGCAATCCATGCCTTGACCGATGCGGGAACAAGGTCCTGAAGCAC
>SHOL01000121.1 GCA_004294945.1 Treponema sp. | reverse complement strand
AAACACAAGCGCTTCCAAAACGCCGCGCTTCATGCCGATTACAATTTCAGGGCTGCCAATCAGACCGGAAGCAGAAAAAAGCGGGATGCCGGAAACAAACAGCCACAGCGTCGCGCCGAACAGCAGGGCAAGCATGGTTACAGGGTACGGCAGCGCAGCGAGCATTCCGGAACGCAGCGCGGATGTTGCTTCGTGTACCGACAGTGCCAGCTCGAACGCATTCTGAATCCTGCCTGTCTGCCCCGGATCGCCGAGCAGCCGTTTCCACACCTGACCGCGGAATACGTTTTGTGCAAGGCACGCTTCCGGAAACGTCCAACCGCGCTCAACAAGGGTTCGCACCGACACTGCGGTTTTTCTGACTCCGTCGGTGCTGCCTTCCGATGCAAGCGCATCCAGCGTATCGCGCAGACTGCAGCCTCCGGAAAGCGAATCAACGGTAAAACGGGCAAAGCTGATCGCCTGGGCGTTCATTGTGCAACTCCAAAAACCTCTTCGAGCTGCTCGCGCCCTGCCAGTCCGCCGGCACGGCACCGCACGATTTCTTCCGTAAAAGAAAGCACCGTTTCCAGCATCCCGTTTTTTGCCAGCGCAATTTCAACCACCGGAATCCGTCCCGACGGGAGCGTGCACACAAGCCGCTGCCCAACCACAGCGCACAGAACCGCAGAAGCCGCATAGTTGTCGACGCCCAGGTTTTTCAGCCGTTCGGGAACCTCTGCAACCGATCGCGCATGCAGCGTTGCGAATACGAGCCGCCCGGTCATTGCCGCCCTGACTGCCTGTTCCGCCGTTTCGTCGTCCCGGATTTCGCCGATCATCAAAACGTCCGGATCCTGCCGCACGATTCTTCTGAGGAGCTCCGCGAACGTCAGACCGATTCCGGCATGCGTCTGGATTTGTACAACTCCAGGAATTCGATACTCAACGGGATCTTCTATACTGATTACTTTTCTCTTCGACGGGGAAGAAAGCCTGACGAGGGCAGAAAGCGTCGTTGTCTTTCCGCTGCCGGTGGGGCCGGTGATCAAAACAAGCCCCGAGCGCATTCGCGGAAGTCCCGCAAGCAGCCGATATGCTGTTTCCCCAAAACCGAGCGACGCAAGGTCAATGCCGCTTTCTTCGGTGTCCAAAAACCGCAACGCAACCGATTCGCCGCCGGCGCAGGGAACTGCCGAAACCCGGATGTCAAAGGTTTTGCCCGCTGCGGTAATCGTAAAGCGGCCGTCCTGGGGCCTCCGGTTTTCCAGGGTATCAAGGTTTGCAATCAGCTTTATTCTGTTCACAAGTGCCTTCGCTGTCGCGCTGTCCATGGTATGCAGCGTGCCGAGCGCACCGTCCGTCCGGAGCCTGATTTCTGCTGTATCGTTGTTCCGTTCAATATGTATATCCGAAGCGTGCGAAGCTTTTGCGCGGGTCAAAATGCTGTTGAGCAGGGTAATTATGGAAGAGGCGGTATCGATGCCGGAAATCTCAACACTGTCGCCGCGAACCAAATTCCCTGCGGTTTCGCTCTTCGGTGCCTAGGTACCGGCAAAACCCGGACCGCACAGCGCTGCCATGTGGTACTGAAAATCGCTGTCTTCAAGGCGGCGGTACACAATTTCAGTGCCCGGTCTTGAGCCTCCAATGATTCTGGCGATCCGTTCCTGCACCTCCGGGTCGCTCTTTCCCGCCGCACCGATAACCAGCTGTTCTCCGGCGTCTTCCAGCACAATCAGGCGGTGCTGTGCGCAAAACCGGGCGTCGAATTGCGTCATTCCGAATCCTCCTTTCCGCGTACGAGCCGTTCGAACGCCGTTGCAAGGCGTTCCTGTTTTTCTCCCGGCGAATCCGGGCCGTTCGAGATATGGGGAACCAGGTAGATAACCATTTCCGCGCTTTCACTTTTATTGTCTGTATGCCTGAACAGCAAGCCAAGCAAAGGAATGCGCGAGATAAACGGAACCCGGCCTTCTGCCAGGCTTTCATCGTTTTGGGTAAGGCCGCTCAGGATAACCGGTTCTCCGTTCTTTGCGCTCAGGCGGGTTTCAATGCTCTTTTCCGACGTTGCCGGCGGATTGCCCGCGGTAGACGACACGTCCGCGCCGCGCTTGGAAACGGAAGCGTGTACGGTCATGGTCACCAGTCCGTCGCCGGAAATTCTGCCGGTAATCTCCAGCACGATGCCGGAAACGATTTCTCTTGTAACACCGGTGTATACAGGTTTCCCGGTTTCAGGATCAAGCGCGGTATCCCGGTAGCGGTAGGTGCTCGTGTTTCGGAATTTCACGGTTTCGCCCGACACTGCATGGAGCGTCGTGTCGGTGCACACCTTTGCCCGGTTTTCCGCGAGCGCCGCGTCGAGGTTCATGGAGAACCGGTATCCGAACAGCGTGATAACATCGAAATTCAGATTGAGGAGATTGCCGAAGTTTCCGCTGACGGCGGTCATGTCTCCGATTCGTGTCTGTTTGAGTTCGGCCCCCGCGGCCCATTTGGACGAGCGTGAATTGTCGTACTGGATAATCAGCATGTCGTATCTGATCCGTTCACGCGGTTTGTCCATTTCCGCCAGATCCGAAAGAAAGCGTTCTTTCATCTCGGTCGGGCCGGTAAAGAAAATACTGTTTCCGGTGCCGGTCTCCGCAATGCACGATTTGTCCGCGGACGGAGGCAGGGCTTTCAGCAGTTCGGACGAACTGATGTATTTCAGTTTGATCGCTTCGGAAATCGTGCTCTGTTCTGCAAGGGCTAAAAAGGATTGTGCTTCCGAGGTTTTTGCCGCATCGGACTTGAACAGGATCGCTCTCCCGTCTTCGAGCGGGACCGTTTCCGCTTCCGGAAACCGGCCCGAAAGCAGCGCGGCGGCCTTTGCCGGAGAAAGACGGCCGGTTTCAATCCGCGTCCAGGTTTCGCTGCGCGATCGCGCCCGTTTCGACGAATCCTGTGTTTTTGCACTGGTAAAATATCTGATCGAACCGTCCAAAAACGTGTCGCAGCCGCTCTGAACCAACACCGTTTCCAACAGTGTTTCGTAATCGACGTTTTCCAGATGCACGCCCGACACCAGGCTGTCGTTTTTCACCAGATTGCTCCAGGACACGCCTTCCTCGGCGCACAGCGACGCGAATACGTCGCTCGCGCGTGTTCCGTCGATATCGCAGGAATACAGCCCGTTCCCGCTTCGCAGGGCAAAGGGTATGCGTCCGGAAATCTGGGAATGTGCGCGGTCAGTCTGTCCGACGGAAATACCGTTCCCGAAGCGTTCAGCTCCGTAGCCTGCAAAGGGTTTCACCGCAAGCGATACCAGCTCGAACAAATCTTCTGCTTCTGCGTGCAGCGAAATAGCCGTCTGCGGAAGCGCGCTGAACACGATTGCCGTTCCCGTTTCTGCCGAAAGCCGTTCCAGTATGCTGCCCAGAGTCGAATCGAAAGCATCGATCCGCAGCATTCCGCCTTCTGTCCGTTCTGTTCTGATTTTCGTCACAGTCCAGCACCGGTCGGTTTTTCCTGCGTAGAGCCGGTTAGTCCGGAGAAACAGGTCGAAGGCGTCGTCGAACGAGGTTCCGGAAAACTGAAACGTTGTTTTGCCGATTACGGTTTCGTCTCCGATAATCGAAATGCCGCTGAACGACGAGAGGGCGTACAGAATATCTCCGAATTGCTGGTCTATAAATTCGAAGCTGATGGTGCCGGCCGGTTTGCAGGGTGCGTTGAGTAAGCATGCGGCGAACAGTGCCGCAGTAGCGGCGATTTTTTTCACGGTGTTTTTCATCCCGCGAAACTGATAGCCGTAAGGAGCGTTTCTGCCCGAAAAATGTGTGGAAAAAAATGCACAACGCACAAAGACCAGACCGTGCCGGCAGTCAGCTGCGGTACAAACGGAAAAGAGCGCTGTTTTTTGGTCCCCCTGGCACTCACTGCATACGGAAGGCTCAAAAGCACTGCTGCCGCACTGGCGTACATACACAGGCGATACCCGCCGAGCGCGCCGATCGCTGCCGCCATCCTGAGATCTGCCGCCCCGAACCCTTTGTCTCCCACCGCTTTCGACGCACTAGCGAACAAAAACACTGCTCCGGCGGCTCCAGCTGCACTTGCGGCGACAGCTCCGCTTCCGCCGCCGATACCCGCAAGAACGGGGAGGGCAACCAAAAGAAAATCGGTCCATTTTCTTTGCACAGTCCCGGTTCGTGCGTCTTCGGCAGAAGCCGGAAGAGCGCAGGCAAAAAAAAGAGCGCAGCGCGCATATAAACAAAAAGGCACCATGACCTGCTTATGTCATGGTGCCTTCGGTTTTGGCCCTGATTGCCTGCCCCTTACGGGCGTATCTTCGCTGCGATCTGTTCGACGGTGATATTCTGAACGGTTTCCCTGGTCTCAAGGTTTTTGAGCGTCAGCATTGTCTTCCCGGTCTCTGCATCGGTGTCGACGGTGATTCCCCACTTGATCGATTTTTTCTCTGCCCAGGCGTACTGCTGGGGCATTTTCTTGGGGTCGGGGAACACCTCGCACGCAATGCCGAGCGTACGGAGCGCGCTTGCTGTTTTCTGATACACGGTCATAGCCTCGGCGCTCTGGCAGAATACGCAGACGTCGGTGAACGACTTCTGCCCCGACTGCACCCCGAGCGTCTCCAATCCGGCGATCAGCCGGTCAAGGCCGATGGATGCCCCCACGCCGGGAACGCGGTCCTTCATGTACAAGCCGGCAAGATTGTCGTAGCGGCCTCCTGAGCATACCGAGCCGATCGACGGGAGATCGTTCAAAAAGGTTTCGTAGACGACGCCCGTGTAGTAATCAAGACCCCGGGTGATCGAGGGATCGAATACGTAGGACCCCGAAATCCCGGTGTCTTTCATGAACGTGTAGATGTCCCGCATCCGTGTAGTGTCTTCGGCGCACCCTCCGGCAAGGCGTTCAAGGTGGTCGAGGGTTGCCAGGAAGTCTTCGCTTGTGTCCCCGGCTCCCTTGATGTAGGAAAGGATTTCGGCCGCTTTTTCGGCTCCCGCAAGCTCCTCGAGCTGGGCGCGAACTTCGTCTTCGCCGACTTTGGAAAGCTTGTCTACCAGGCGCAGAACCTCTTCGCTTTTATCGGAAAGCGAGAGTTTTGCAAGGAAGCGGTTAAAAATGCCCCGGTGCGAAAGGCGGATGGTCACTCCGTGTACGCCGATTGCGGCAAGGGATGCGCGCATCATGTCCAGGATTTCAAAGTCGACTGCGGCCGAGTCCGACCCGACGATGTCGAAGTCGCACTGGACGAATTCGCGGTAGCGGCCCGCCTGGGGTTTTTCACCGCGCCAGACTTTTGCGATATGGTAGCGCTTGAAGGGGAAGTAGAGTTCTTCCCGGTGTTCTGCGACAAAGCGCGCGAAAGGTACGGTCAGATCGAAGCGGAGCGCGACGTCTCGGCCGCCGTTGTCCTCGAACCGGAATACCTGTTTTTCGGTTTCTCCGTCGCTCTTGCGCAGGAGGATTTCCGAGTATTCAAGAGCCGGTGTATCAATGGGGACGAAGCCGAAGGTGCGGAAGGTCGAGGTGAGCTTTTCGACGAGCAGCGCCCGCGAGATTTCGTTTTCGGGAAGAAAGTCCCGAAAGCCCTTCAATACTTTTGGTTGTATAAGTTCTGCCATGGTGCTATGATACCCCGCAAGGCGCGTCTTGTGCAATATTCTCCGGGAGGGATCCTTGTGCAGATGGTTATTGATATCGGTAACACCAACGTCGTTGTCGGTTTGTTTCATGGAGACGATCTGGTCCAGGATTGGAGACTGTATACCGATCCCCGCAGAACTGACGACGAATACACTTCGATTTTGCGTTCCCTGTTTCGCGATTCGGGCATCGTGCCCGCATCGATCGACCGGGCGATTATTTCGTCGGTCGTACCGTCCCTGAACGATACCATTGTCTGCATGATCAAAAAAATGACCGGGAAAACCGCGGTTATGCTCGATCCGTCGCTGTACTACCGTCTTCCGGTAACGGTGCCGGAATCCGCGCTCCACGAGATCGGTTCGGATATTGTCTGCGACGCGGTTGCAGCGTATGCGCGCTATCAGTCGGCGTGCATTGTGCTCGATTTCGGCACGGCGCTGACCTTTACGGCTATCGATACCGACGCCTCGATCCGCGGCGTCGCCATTACCCCGGGGCTCGGCACCGCCGTCAAGGCACTGTTCCGCGACACTGCCCAGCTTCCCTCGGTTCCGCTGGAAGTGCCGCCGTCGAGCCTGGGCACCAATACGATTCATGCGATACAGGCCGGCGTGGTGCTTGGCTATCAGGGGCTGGTCGAATCTCTGGTACGCAGGATGCGCGCCGACATGGGCAGCGAAGCTCCGGTCATTGTTACCGGCGGACTTTCGCACGTGCTCGCTTCGGTAACCGACATTTTCAACGTGACCGACCCCATGCTCACCCTCAAAGGCCTCAACCTCATCGCCGGCATCATCGGCTAAAAAGCGCTTCCCGCGCGTACTGCAAAACTTCCCGCGCGTACTGCAAAACTTCCCGCGCGTACTGCAAAACTTCCCACGCGGGCGGGCAGTTACACCCCCCGCAAGCAGCTATGTTTCCCGCGTTCTGTAGAGCTGGCCGCGCGCTTCCAGGTTGGTCCGCGCGTACTGTAGCGGGCGCTAGCGCGCCAGCAGATCCTCCCACTCAAGACCCGCGCCGTCTTGCACGTCGCGTGCAAGCACCGAGCCGATCGCGCGTTCCAAAAACTCCGGCCCCAGCCCGGGATTCAGCACTTTTTCGGTGCGCAGAAGGGCAATATCGCGCTCCCCAATGCGTTCGCCCTTTTTCATCGAGCGCAAAAAATGGATCGACCGGTTTGTTCGCGCATAATTCGCCTTTTCCGACGGAGCGAGCCTCTTTACCCCGTCGCCCAGCACCGCACGCACCTTCCGCTCGCCGTATATCAGCTCCATACCGTGCACAATCTCCTCTTTCGTCTGCGTTTCCGCCTGCCGCACCGCGCGCACCATTTCCGCAAACTGTTCTGCCGTCAGCGCAACCGGGTCATCCAGCCCGCTTCCCGTTTTGGAAAGGGTAATATGCTTTTCAATGCAGGTTCCGCCGCAGGCAACTGAAAGCACCGGGACAAGAATCGGATCGAGCGAATGGTCGCTCACGCCGACCCCGACGCCGAAAACGGCAGAGAGCGATTCGAGCACCTGCAGGTTGTAGTCTTCTTCGGGAGCAGGGTAGCTGGTTACGCAGTGGAGCAGAATCCGTTCCTTTGCGCCTGCGGTGCGCTCCAAGGCGCGTTCGATATCTGCCAGGGTAGACACGCCCGACGACAGTATCAGCGGCAGACCGCTTTTCGCGCAGGCGTCAAGAAGGGGCAGGTGATTGAGCTCGGGAGACGCAATCTTGATATGCGTCGGCGAAAGCGCAATCAGCTCGCGTGCGCTGCGCAGCCCGAAGGGCGTGCACAGGAATGCAATGCCCGCGCTTTCGCAATAGTCCGAAAGCCGCCCATAGAACTCGGGATCGGTTTCAAGTTCCCGGAAGCGGTCGTAGAGTCTGATACGCCCGCCGGGAAGATCGACAAAGCCGGTGTCCGGGTGGAGAATCTCGTCCGCGTAGACAATCTGGAATTTGGCAAAATCCGCTCCGGCTTCTTTTGCCGCATCGATCAGGGCGCAGGCATGCGCAAAGTCCCCGTTATGGCTGGTTCCAATTTCCGCAATCAGTGCCGTCCGTACCGGCCCATCG
>SHOL01000299.1 GCA_004294945.1 Treponema sp. | reverse complement strand
TGCTCAGCGGCTTCCTCGCCGGCATCTCCTACCACTTCAACAAGCGGGCGTCCAAAACCGAAGACCCCATTGTCATCTACCTCGGCGTCTGCATCGTCGGCATGATCGCAACCGCATTTTCAGCCGGCCAGATCGCACACCTTGACCTGCCGGCAGTAATCCTTCTCCTGCTCGCCGGAGCCGGCGCCTACGCAGCCCAAATCTGCATCACCATCGGCCTCCGCGACATCCCGACCACCTCGGGCAGCGTCCACACTTTCCTCAAAATCCCCCTCACCGCCCTCGGCGGCATCATCGTCCTCGGCCAGCCCGTCACAGTCCGTTTCGCCGCAGGCACCGCCCTCCTTCTCGCCGGCCTCTGGATTAACCAGCGCGCAAAGGATATCGGAAAATAGCCAGTCATTCGTTTCAGGCCGCTACCAAAAAAAACTGATCCAGAACGCGCAACGAAGAACGTTAGTCCCACGGCCGCATAGGCGGCGCGGGCGAATCCACCGGGGCGATTCTCGATTTCACGTAAAAGTGCAGGAACCTGCAAGCGCTTCCGATTCGCTCTTGACAAATGCTCGGGCAGGCATTATGTTTTCATAAACAGGTTTATACTATAAACCTGTTTATGAAAAAGATTCGGTTACCGTAGTCCGACTCGACAGTACACTGGAAGTCGGTGAACAGCTGCGAAGGCAAAGGGAGAACACCATGACAGACCGTGAAATACAGCAAGCACTGGATGACATTGCCGAACTCAAGAAAAGCGTGAAAGGACATTTGAGATTGATAACCCCCATTTTGCTTGACCGTCAGTTTATTGGCCTGAGTGTGGTTGGAGCGATTTTCTTCGGATTATTTTTTTCTGCAATCGGGGTACTTGTGCTGCAAGCAGGCTCGTTCGCATCGGTAACGGCAAGCGCAAAGGTCTTTTTGGCGGCAGTCTTTTTGCTGTTCACCGGGCTGGCGGGCATTTGGAAAACGCGCATCATCAGTTGCAACCTTGCAAAACAGAGGGCTTCGCTGACATTCCGCGATTTTTTTCGTGATTCGGAATATTCGGCTTTGTTCGCGCTGTTGTACGCAGGCATGTTCACAGTTATTGTAACAGGATCTATTACAGGAACGCGCACCGGCGACTTCTGGATTCTGCTTCCGTTAATCTCGCTCTACTATTCGTTCATCATCGCCCTCTTTGCGATTGTGTTCCTGACTCCGGACTATTTTACCATGTCGGCAGTATCCGCAGTATTCGGCTTTGCCTCGCTGGTATTCATGCATTCGCATCAGTTCTTCTGGCTTGCCGCCTGGTCGTCTTCGCTGATGATTTCTTTTGCTGTAACTATTGCTGTTTCAACAAGAAAGAGGGAGCGATGAACAGGATTGTGCACGAACAGAGCAGGCTTAAAATTCTCGTGCATTTATCTGCAGCGGAAGCAGTGTCGTTCCCGGAACTGAAGGA
>SHOL01000298.1 GCA_004294945.1 Treponema sp. | reverse complement strand
GTATCCAGAAGGGCTCTTCCTGCAGTTTTTCCTGAGGCGACTGAGTAACGCCTGTCAGGATATCCGTAGGAGGCTGGTTCTGAATCTGTTCTGTTTGCTGCAGTTCGCTGGTTTCGGCAATTTGCCTGAGAATCAGCTGACGCTCGGTGGCGTCCAGAGAAAGTACAAGTCTGTCGAATACCGGGAGTTGTTCATCCATTATCTATCAGTATGTTGCAGGTTCACTTTTTTTACCAGAGGCTCTTTTTGAAACTCGGAAAGTTTTGAAAGAGCAACCGCAGATGTACTTCGAAATCGGCTCAGTGCAAAAAAAAACCGCCAGGCACAAACCTGACGGAACAAACGGTCCCTACGGGAGTCGAACCCGTCTTTAAAGATTGAGAATCTCTTGTCCTAACCGATAGACGAAGGGACCATTGGACAGAGAATCGAAGCAGGCTTCCGGACAGCTGCCGATTCCGGCGTACATAAAAAAAGGGCTGCAACCGCGAGGTTGGCCCTATTCCGGTAGTTCCCCAGGGAGGATTCGAACCCCCACAAACAGATCCAGAGTCTGTAGTGCTACCATTACACAACCGGGGAGTGAAGGCGAAAATGAACATACTATAACGGTGATTTCTTGTCAACAGTTTCCAGGGGGAAACCGCATAAAATCACAGACCCGACAAGTGCTGCGGACGGCTATTCGCCGTCGTATTCCACCAGCGTCTGAACGGGAGTGTCGCCAAGCACCTTCGAATAATTCAAAAAGGGAAGCCCTACAACGCCAAAAAAGCCGGTTACAGTTGCCCCGCCCTGCTCCAGCACGGACTTTGCCGCATTAAGCGTACCGCCGGTCGCAATCAAGTCGTCCATCACCAGGATGCGTTCTCCGGGTTTTACGTCGGCCTGATGTACTTCTATTTCGGCAGTGCCGTATTCAAGCGCATACTTGCACGAAAAGGTTTTCCCGGGAAGCTTGCCTTTTTTACGGATAAGGATCAGCGGAATGCCCATTCTTTCGGCAAAGGGAGCCGCAAAAACAAAGCCTCTCGATTCGATCGCGGCAATCGCGTCGATTCTGGCGTCCTTGTACAGTTCGATCATACGGTCGATGCAATAGCGGAACGCTTCGGGATTAACCAGAATTCCGGTTATATCGTAAAAGAGAATTCCTGGCTTGGGAAAGTCGGGAACTTTGCGGATCGCATCATCGAGCGAAAAAGTGCTGTTCATGTGTGTTATACTAGTACACCCGACACCCGAAAGTCAACGCAAATGACGATCAGGAACTGCGGCGTCCGGTTTTTCTGAATCCCTCTACCCGAGCGCTTGCGATTGTCGACCAGGGACTGGTTTCGCCCCGGGCAAGATACTGATACCCCAGCCCTGCAACCATAGCGCCGTTGTCCGTACACAGTGCGGGCGGCGGAAACACGCAGGCAAGGTCTTTTTCCGCATCAAGCAGTGCGCGAA
>SHOL01000120.1 GCA_004294945.1 Treponema sp. | reverse complement strand
GTTTAATAGGGGGCGTTTTCCCGGTTCTCTTCCGAGTTCCCTGCCGTACATGGCAAAATCGATGGTAAAGAAGGATAAATCCAGTCCAAGACCGGATGACAGGTACGTTTCGCTGATGCCTGCGCGGAGGCTGACTACATCCAGCAGTCGCAATTCGGTTCCCACAGCGGCTTCGAGCACCGGATTTCTTGCGGCGGGCTTGAAGCGGTCAAGAATGTTCCGGTAATCGGCCATGACACGGAATTCAGTAACGGTAATCCAGTTTTCCGGCAGGGGAATTCTGATTGTTGCGCCTGCGTCCAGTTCAGGTTCCAGCCGGTCGCTTCTGGTGTCGCCGGCAGGCACTCCGTCAAGGTAATCGGTGAAGGTTGCATAGCTGGAAATATATACGGGCGTAAATGCGTTACGGCACACAATGCCGACGTTAAGGAGCGATCCGAACCGGTACAGGAGGCCGGCATCCACTCCGAAGCCGGTTGCCAGTACGGTTGGTATGTTCTGGGGCTTGAAACCTTCGCTGCCGGTAAAGGTAGAAAGTACTGCTATCGCAGTTCCGGATTCGGTCAGGAAGGTTTGGAAAAAACCCTTGAGCTGGAGTCCAACGGCAAGTGCGTGCTTTTTGTGTGTCAGGACGTCCAGGCCGTAGGCGCCGACAAGCTGCAGTTCTTCTCCGGCCAGGACAGTTGCGCTTGTAATGGAGGGAATCGAGGCGTTGACTACGCTCCGGTTGAAAAGGCCGAACCCGAAGTTGCGGTCGACCAGGCCGAACGCAAGCGGACCGGTTATGGACGATCCCAGATGTATTCCTTCGTTTTTACTTACCAGATCCAGGATTCCGTCAGTAAGATCGTCTGCCTGAAGCACGGATGCCAGGTCGAACAGGGGGCCGGAGGCGTTGACTGCCAGCCGGGCGATGGACCATTCCTTGTCTACGGCAGCAAGAGCTGCGGGATTGGTTGAAAGTGTGTCGAAGCCTGCCTGCATCGAGCTGTATGCTCCGCCAAAGCCGGCAAGCCGGGCTGAGACTATCTCCGGGGTGACCGGAGTGAAGTTCTGTGCAGCGAGCGGGCTGGCCGATGCCAGGATGAGGGCTATCAGAAGGTGTTTGGCAGTGAAACGGGAGCGAATCAATGGTGTATACGGAATCATATCGGACTTCCTCCAAGAAGATCTGCCAGATTAAAGCCGCCGATTGAGGCCGCTTCCAGGTCTTCTGCCGAGCGCTGGTCCAGAGCAGTTTTTACATTCAGAACCAGCTCGATTTTTGCCTGTTGGTCTGCAGGCAGGGCGGAGATGTCCGGATTGTCCTGTTCCAGAATTTCCATGAGAAGACCGGTGCCGATGTCTTTTGCAACGTCCGCTGCTACAACAGCCGATGCGAGCACCAGTGTTTCAACCGGTGCCTGTTCGAGTGTTTCCCGATCGGCAAGAAGAGTCTGGACCGCACCTAACTGGACGGTGTTGTCGAATGCGTCGAACGCCTTTTCGATAAGCGCGTCCGTGTCGGCGCCGTCGGTACCTGCTTCTGCCGCAATCGCGGTGAGATCGGAGAGCTTGACTGTTGCAGTTGTCGCCAAGTTGAGGATTGCTGTTTTGTCGTCCAGCGCGAGGTTCGTTATCTCGGTTGTATCTTTTCCGGAAAGAACTTCCAGCACTTCTTTTGCAAGGGCGGAATCTCCGGCAGCGTCGGTTTTTGCCAATGCGACCAGATCGCTGGTTTTTGTGCGTGATGAAAGATTGACCGAATCGCGCGCCAGGGACGCAGCCAGAGAGGTGGTGTACAGCTGCCTGCAGGATGCGCATGATACTGCTGCCACTATTCCCGCGATTGCCAGTGCGAGGGGCATCGGCGTGATGCGTTTCATATCTGGCCTCCTTGTTTCAGTTTAAACCATGATCCGGTAAAGCTCAACCGGAAATCTTTTTATTGCGCGCACGTTCGGCTCAATCGGGCGATTCCGGGCGAGTCGAGCTGTACCCGGATTTCGCTTCCGGGATGGGGTTCCGGTGTTGCTGTGCCCGGCGGCAGGAGCAGTTCGGCTTCGAGATAGTTTTCGGTAAGGATGTGGATTGATCCGTTTCCTGTTTTTTTTTCGACGATGGCTGCGAGTTCTTTTCCGATCCAGGATTCGGTGTAGTGGCGGCGGTTTTCCTGGGCAAGGGCGGTGAGTCTGTCAACCCGTTCTGTTGCGATTCGTTCCGGTATGTGCGGTTTCATGCTCCAGGCTTCTGTGCCTGGCCGGGGCGAGAAGGGAAAGGCGTGGATCCATGCGAATTCGGCTGTTTTGCACAGTGTGAGGGTGTGTTCGAAATCTTCGTCTGTTTCGCCGGGATATCCGGCGATGATGTCGCAGGCGAGGAAGGGATTTTTCTTGACTGTGCGGAGGATGGATACGGCTTGTGCGACATCTTGTGCGCGGTAGGGTCTTCGCATGCTTTCCAGGATGCGGTCGCTGCCGGATTGGACGGAAAGGTGGAAATGGGGACGGATGCGCGGGTTGGTCAGGATGGGTGCGAGTTCGGCGTTGACCCGTTCGGGATAGAGGCTTGATATGCGTATTGCGATAGAGTCTGTTTTGTCGAGGATGCGGGCGAGCAGTCCTGCGAAGTCGATGCCCCGGGAGCGGTACTGCGAGAGGTTGACTCCGGTCAGGACGACTTCTTTCCATCCGGCGATTTCGATGCGGCGGATGCGTTCGATCGCTTCTGCGGCGTCTATGGAGACCGATTTGCCCCGGGCCAGGCGGATGCGGCAGTAGGAGCAGGCGTTGTTGCATCCGTCCTGGATTTTTATTGAGGCGCGGGAATGGGCGATGAAGGTGTCGGTAGCCAGTGCGAAGGTGTGTGATGTTTGGCCGTCTGTTTCCCGGGCCCGGGTGCAGAAGGATTCGAGTATTGCCTTGACGGGCTCTCCGGGATTGCGGGTTTCCCGTTCCAGAAGGAATTCGGGAAGTTCGGCGAGTGCTCCTTTGACGGAGCCCGGGAAGACGATGACGCGGGGATCGATTGCGGCGATAGAGGCCTGTTCGACTTCGGCGTAGCAGCCGGTGACCAGGACGGGAGAGGCCGGATATTTGCGCAGAAGAAGCCTGATGAGTCTGCGCGCCTTCTGTTCTGCCTTACCGGTTACCGTACAGGTGTTGATGATAGATAAAATCGGTATACCTACCGGTAGGTATGCTGCGCTGTCGCTTTGATTGTCGCCCGAGGTTTCTCTCCCAAGGTCCGGCTTAAAACCGGCTTTGCTGAAGGCATCTGCTATGGATTCTGTTTCAATCTGGTTTAACTTGCAGCCGAGCGTTTCGAAATGGATGATTTCCATAGTAGTACCTGCAATGGAGGCGGCGGTCAGAGTGCAGCCAAAACACGGGCTTTTCCGCGCGAAGCATCCTGCAGGCTGGAATCAAGCTCCAGCGCCCTGTTATAGGCTTCAAGAGACTGCCGGTATTCTTTTGCCATTTCCCGTGCATACCCCAGTCGCACCCACCAAGCCGCCTTTGTTTTTTCTAGCTCGACTGCGGTAGAGAAGGCAATGTCCGCATGGCGGAATTGTCCCTGCCGCAGATAGATTTCTCCCATAAATGCGTATGTGCTGGAAATGCGGGTTCCGTTCGGTGCGTTGCTTATATATTCCTGAAAAAGACGCAGGGCTTGTTCGTTCAAACCAAGATAGAAGCGCGCTTCTGCCTGTATTTCGATAAGGCGGGGGTCATAGCGGGATATGGTTCTCCCTTTCTCGGCCCAGGTTTCCGCCTCCTGGTATCGGCCGGCGGCGACAAGCGCCCAGCATAAAACGACATGGCTTTCCAGGCTGGACGGATTTGCGGTGATTTCTTCGAGGCACACAGCAATCGATTCTGCGTACTGTGCCTGGCGATACAACACCAGCGCGTCTTTTTTGGTTTGACCGGCTGCGGGAGAAAGTATGGCGACAACGAGCACTGCAGCGTAAAAGAGCGTACGAAGCATTCTTTACCTGTTCATGGTGCAAATGCCGCTGAAAAAGCATCCGCTTTCCAGTACAACTTCGGGTGCGGAAATGTCTCCGCGCAAGCTTCCGGAACTGAATACATGCACCATCTGCTGTGCTTCTACGTTTCCTTCGACGGATCCTTTGATGACGACTCGTTTTGCCTTGATTTCCGCTTTGACGCTGGCCCCTTTTTCGATGAGCAGGTCGCTGGTTGCATCAATTTTTCCGGTGACGGTGCCTTTGATCATAAAGGGTTCTTCGAAGTTGATCGTGCCGGTAAAATCTATATCGGGGGAAAGTACGGTATCGTAATCTTCTTCATCCAGGTCAAGAAGGTCGTTATCTGTATTGTCTACCATAATTTAAGATACTAGCCGTCTTTGGAGAGATCGGTCAAGCTGGTACAGACGGTATTCCAGGCATCCATGAAGTCCGAACGCATCCCGGGGGCATACGGATTCAGTGTCTGCATGTCGAAAAACAGTTCCGGCGAATCTTTGGCAACCTGTCTGCAAATTGCAAGCAATTTCCGGTACCAGAGCGTACCGATCGGGGTTTCATCTATCCCCATGGCATTGAGCGTTCGTCCGATCATGTGCGTTAATGCCTGGCTCATTGCGGCCTGGCGATCGTGTTCTTCGGGTGTCATTTCGACGACCATGATACCGAGCGATCTGAAGTAGTGCAGCCACTCCTGATACCGGGCGTCGGCCATTCGTACGGGATGCATCATCATTGGAAGACCAGAAAGACCTTCCTTCGCCGATTCGGGGCCGAACATGGGGTGCGTTGCCATGATTTCCACCGATTCGGGCAGGCGTTCCTTCATCCATCGTACCGGTTCCATTTTGACGGAACAGGTGTCAATGACGAGCGTTCCCGGTTTGAGGCGGCTGGCCATCCGGTCCAGCATCTCGGGCATGGTTCGTATGGGTACGCACAGGAAGAGTACCGGAAGCGTGCACAGTTCATCGAAAGACAGCAGCTCGCAGGGCGGCTGTGCAGGAATTGTTCTGGTATATCCGTACACTTCCCAGCCGTGTGCAAGAACCCGTGTCCAGAACGTACCAAAGCGGCCAAGTCCGATGATTCCAGTCTTGTTCATGAGTGCAGGCTAAAGGCAACTGGCCGGGGCTGTCAATCGGTACTCCCTTGCGGAAAACGTTCGCGAAGAGTATCCTGTAGTTCGACTTTTTGAACAATTTATTAGGAGATAACAATATGCAATTCATCGAATCCATGAAAGCGACTGCAGTCGCGTATCAGAACCGGCTGGTTTTGCCGGAAGGAACCGAACCGCGCACCGTGCAGGCAGCCCGAAAAATTATCGACGCGAAAATCGCACAGGAAGTAATCCTGCTCGGTGAAGAGTCTGCGGTTGCATCGGTTGCCAAAGCTGCCTCTGTCAGCCTCGACGGCATTACCGTGATCAATCCCGCAACCTCGGCTCTGCTCGCCGATTTCGCCGCCGCATACTATGAAAAGCGCAAAGCCAAGGGAATGACTCCGGAGCAGGCTAAAATCGATATGGCCGGAAGCCTCCGCTTCGGCGTGATGATGGTGCGTAATGATCTTGCCGACTCCATGGTTGCCGGAGCCGAGAATACCACCGCCGACGTGCTTCGCGCTGGTCTTACCGTTATCGGTACTGCTCCCGGAACGAAAACGGCATCTTCCTGCTTTGTGATGCAAATGAAAGACTCCTCCTGGGGTTCGAACGGTCTGATGATTTTCTCCGACTGCGCCGTTATTCCCACTCCGTCCAGCGAACAGCTCGCAGACATTGCGGTATCTGCGGCGAAAAGCTGCCGCGAGTTCATCGGAACCGATCCGGTTGTTGCGCTTCTTTCGTTTTCCACAAAGGGCTCAGGCGGCAAGGACGAAAATGTGCTTCGCGTGCAGGAAGCCGTCCGCCTGCTTGGCGAGCGGAAACCCGATTTCGCCTTTGACGGCGAACTGCAGGCCGATGCCGCCCTCGTACCCTCAGTTACGCAAAAGAAAGCTCCGGGCAGCCCGATAACCGGAAAAGTCAATACAATCGTATTCCCCGATCTTGGAGCCGGAAACATAGGCTACAAGCTTGTCCAGCGGCTCGCTGGAGCGGAAGCCTACGGTCCCTTCCTGCAGGGCTTTGCCAAACCCATTTCCGATCTTTCGCGGGGGTGCTCTGTTGAGGATATTGTCGTGACTGCAGCGGTTACCCTGGTCCAGGCCGGAAAGCGCTGAGACCAGGAGATATGGGAACCAGTTCTTTTCAGGCACAGTTCAAGCGCGTACTGGAGGCCGGGCAGAAACGCGACTACAAGAAAGCAATCATCCTTCTTGAAGACATGGCTGCCTGCGGCCTTGCTGAGGAACATCCTGAAATTCTTCTGTACCTTGCGCGCTCATGGCATTCAGAATCCATGTTTGCCCGAGCCGTCAGTTGCGCCCGTTCATATCTTGCCCTCAGTCCGGAAGACGGCGCCGGCTGGTTTTTTTTGGGCCGGTCGCTGTTTTCAAACGGCGATTTCGAACGATCGGTTCATGCGTTCAGAAAAAGTCTGGAATACAATCCGGTATCGATCGATGCCCGCACCATGCTGGGCTTTGCGCTGCTCAAATGCCGCAAGCCTTCACTTGCCCGCTCCATATTCGAACAGGCGCTGAACGACGATCCGGACAACGAAAAGCTGAACCAGGGATATCGCAATGCCCTGTTTGTCGAGGCCGTGCGAACCTACCGCAGGGGCGATGCGGAAACAGCCCGCCAGATGCTCACGTTTTTAATCAATAACGATATCGACGGCGTCGTTCCCCGCCTGTATCTGGGGCATGCGCTCCGCGATCTTGGGTACACGGCCGAGGCGATGGGGCAGTACGAAGCTGCAATGATGTTTGCTCCCGACGATCCGTCTCTTGTCTGGTATCCGGTTTCGGCACTGGTACAGAGCGGAAATATGGAGGGCGCACTCAGATTGATGCAGGACCGCGGTCTGTCTGCGGGGGCGGAAGATCCATCCGGGCCGGCTGTACTGCTGACTATCATCAAAAACCATATAGACAGGGAAGAATGGTCCGGGGCTGTAGAAGCGTCCCGGTCTTTTATCAAAGCGCATGGAGATTCTGCCCAGGTTCAGTCTCTCATGGCCGAGGCTTTCAGAAATCTGGGAAATACGCACCTTGCGCTTGCGCACTTTCGTCGCGCGCTTTCGCTCGACCGCAGCAATCCTTCGCCGCATTACGGGATTTTGATGGTACACATCGGCATGCGCGACTGGGTGTCTTTAGCCGCCGCGGTTGCAGAGGCGGCCAAAGCCGGCTGCGATCCTGATGCGTTATCTTTGTACCGAGTTCTTGCCCGTTCCCACCTCGACATTCCTCCCGAAGATATTCTTTCTGAAATTCAACAGGAAATCCATACCGCCGGTGCTATTCCCGAACTGTTCCTTGCGCTCGCCCTTACGTATTACCGTCTGGGACTCCCCGACCTCGCTTCCGGCTGGTATCACAAAGCGCTGGAAATTGATCCGGACGACGAAGAAGCGAGCATCGGATTTATTGCCTGTTGCGAAGCGCTGCTTACCGATGGCGGATCCGACAGGGCGTCCACATCTTCTCGTGCCAAGACATTGGAAAACGCGTATCAGGCGTATCTTGAGCGCTGGAGCGACAATACCGCAATCCGGCGCGACTACATCAGGTTTCTTGCGGATCGTGAGCGGTGGGGCGAAGCTGCGGATGCAACTGAACAGCTCCTCTCGGGTGAGCGTTCTGCTGCATTGGAACGGCAGCTTGCCCTGTTCAGGAGAAAGGCGGGGCAGTATCGGCA
>SHOL01000004.1 GCA_004294945.1 Treponema sp. | reverse complement strand
AGCTTGCCCGCCCGCGCGCTTGTGAGTTTGCGCGCGCGCACTTGGCCGCCCGCGCGCGTGTCCCGGACGGTAAAACAAAACAGGCTGCCGTTCATTTGGTGAACAGCAGCCTGCGCTTGTACTCCCGCCCGCGTGCTTGCGAGTTTGCCCGCCCGCGCGCTTGTGAGCTTGCCCGCGTGTGCGGGCAGCTCATACGGTTATTTGTACAACGGGCGTTCTACATAATGGGTGTGCAGCAGGTGATGCGCCTTTTCGGAGTTCGGCTCCTTGAGGTACTCGGTGTACAGCGCCTGGACGTAGGGATTCTTGTGGGAAACCCGGATTTCGCTTTTTGCGTCGTCGGTATACAGTCCCGCAATGCGCTTGGCGCGCACTTCGTCGGTAGCGCCGTAGGGCTGTCCGCCTCCTGCGATGCATCCGCCACGGCATGCCATGACTTCGATAAAGTGGTACGGCGGCTCTTTCTTTGCGGCTTTCGCTGCTCTGACCGCCTCGATAACCGGTTCCACGTTGCCCAGCTGGTGGACGACTGCGATGCGTACTTCTGTGCCATTCACGTCGACTTTCGCTTCCTTGACGTCCTTCAGTCCGCGTGCGGGCGTAAAGTTGATGTCGCCGAGCTCTTTGCCGGTGATAACTGCGTACGCGGTTCTGAGCGCCGCTTCCATAACGCCGCCGGTTGCACCAAAGATGGTTCCCGCTCCGGTGTACGGTCCGAGCGGATTGTCAGCTTCTTCTTCCGGCAGGTCGTTAAAGTCGATGCCCGCCTGCTTGATAAAGCGCGCCAGTTCGCGGGTGGTCAGTACGCTGTCGACGTCGTCGAAACCGGAGCTTCTCATGTCGTCATTGCGCTTGCGTTCGTATTTCTTGGCAGTGCAGGGCATGATCGAAACCGAGAAAATCTTTGACGGTTCGATGCCTGTTTTTTGTGCCCAGTAAGTCTTGATCATGGCTCCCATCATTTGCTGGGGGCTCTTGGCGGTCGAGACGTTGGGCAAAAGGTCGTGGCAGTTCTTTTCCGCATAATCGACCCATGCCGGGCAGCATGACGTGAACAGCGGAATTTCGCCCTTGCCTTTCAGGAGCCGTCCAATCAGCTCGGTTCCCTCTTCCATGATAGTAAGGTCGGCCGAGAAGTTGGTGTCGAACACATACTTGAAACCGATGCGGCGGAGGGCTGAATAGATTTTTTTAGTGGAGATAACACCGGGCTCCAAGCCAAACTCTTCTCCGAGGGCGACACGAACTGCCGGGGCAATCTGTGCGACTCCGACAATCGATCCGTCCGCGAGTTTGTCCCATACCTTGCGGGTGGAGTGGTTTTCATAAATCGCTCCGACGGGGCAATGAAGCGCGCACTGACCGCATCGTACGCAGGGTGAGTCGGCAAGGTCTGCGAGGGCCGCCGGTCCGATAACCGTCTTTCCGCCGCGTCCCTGGTACTCGATTGCATTGACTTTCTGCATTTCCTGGCATACTTCCACGCATCGGCCGCAGTTGATGCACTTGTTGCGGTCGAACACAATCGCGTCGTTGCTGTTGTCTACGGGGCGGTCGATGATAAAGTGCTCGAAGCGGATCTGGCGGAGGCCGAAGTCGGCGGCCAGAGACTGCAGTTCGCACTGGTTGTTGCGGGTGCAGGTAAGGCATTCCTGGGGATGGTTCGAAAGGATCAGCTCGAGGACCGTTCGGCGCGCCTTGACGATTTCAGGATCGTGGGTAATGACGCTCATGCCTTCGGTAACCTTGGTGCAGCACGCGCGGATCATGCGCGCGGTGCCTTCCATGCGGACGATGCAGATGCCGCACGAGGCCCAGGCGGGAAGATCCGCGTTGTAGCACAGCGAAGGTATCTTGACGTTCGCCTGTTTGGCGGCCGCGAGGATTGTGGTCCCTTCGGGGACCTGAACGGCCTTTCCGTTTATTTTTACGTTAATCATTCGCCTTTCTCCTTATTTCTTGTCGATGGCGCCGAATTTGCAGGTGTTGAAGCATTCGCCGCACTTCAGGCACTTGGTCTGGTCGATGACGTGTTTCGACTTCTTTTCGCCGGAGATGCAGGTCGCGGGGCACTTGCGGGCGCACGCGCCGCAGCCGATACACTTGTCGTTGATGATGAACTGTAGGAGGTGCTTGCACTTTCCCGCGGCGCACTTGTGGTCGACGATGTGCTCGATATACTCTTTTTCAAATTTCTTGATCGTCGAAAGCGTGGGATTCGGCGCCGACTGCCCGAGCGCGCACAGCGAGCTCTTTTGCATGGCAAAGCCGATTTCCTTCATCTTCTCGAGGTCATCCATGGTTCCCTTGCCCTTGGAAATCTTGTCCAGGATTGCGTGGATCTGGCGTGTTCCGATGCGGCAGGGGGAGCACTTTCCGCAGGATTCATCCACGCAGAATTCCATGTAGAACTTGGAAACGTCAACGACGCAGTCGTCTTCATCCATGACGATCATACCGCCGGAACCCATCATCGAACCGAGTCTGGTCAGGGCGCCGAAGTCGATCGGTGTGTCGAGCGCTTCTTCGGTAATGATACCGCCGGAAGGACCGCCGGTCTGGACGCCCTTGAACTTCTTGCCGTTCTTGATACCGCCGCCGATTTCAAAGACAATTTCGCGGAGGGTGGTGCCCATGGGAACTTCAACCAGTCCGGAGTTCTTTACCTTGCCGGTGAGGGCGAAAACCTTGGTTCCCTTGGAATCGGCGGTACCGATCTTTGTGAACCATTCGGGTCCCTTGGTCAGAATGACAGGGATATTTGCCCAGGTTTCAACGTTGTTGATGATCGTGGGCTTTCCCCACAGACCGGACTGTGCGGGAAACGGGGGTTTCGGAGTGGGCATGCCGCGCTTTCCTTCGATTGAACGCAGCAGAGCGGTTTCTTCGCCGCAGACGAATGCCCCGGCGCCCAGACGGATTTCGATATCGAAATCAAAGCCCGAGCCGAGGATGTTCTTGCCCAGAAGTCCGTATTCGCGGGCCTGGTTCATTGCGATCTTGAGGCGGTCTACGGCGAGGGGGTATTCCGCACGGATGTAGACAAATCCCAGGTGAGCGCCGATAGCCTTGCCGCAAATGGTCATGGCTTCGATGATCGAATGGGGGTCGCCTTCGATGGTAGAACGGTCCATATATGCGCCCGGGTCGCCTTCGTCAGCGTTGCAGACGACATACTTGACGTCTCCCTGAGCCTTGAGCCCTGCTTCCCATTTCATACCGGTGGGGAATCCCGCGCCGCCGCGTCCGCGAAGGCCGGAGGCTTTCACTTCGTCGATAATCTGCTGGGGGGTCAGCTCATACAGCGATCTTTCAAGCGCCAGGTAGCCGTCGCGGGCAATGTATTCTTCGATGCTTTCTGGATTGATGACGCCGCAATTGCGCAGTACGATGCGGAGCTGTTTCTGGTAGAACTCGATCTCTTCGACGTCCTCTATGCTTCTCTTTTCCTTGTTGTACAGGAGCCGGGTAACTTCGCGACCCTTGACAATCTGCTCGTTGATGATTTCCTTCGCATCTTCGGGCTTTACTTCAACGTAGAACGAGTCTTCCGGGAGCACCTTGACAATCGGACCTTTTTCGCAGAATCCGAAACATCCTGTTTTTACGATCTGAACCTTGTCGGTTACGCCGGCGGCTTTTGCTTCCGCCAGCAAGTTGTTGTAAATCCCGTCAGCGTTGCTGGATTCGCAGCCTGTTCCACCGCAGACAAGGATGTAATGGGTATATGCCATTGTGTTGCCTCTCCTTTATTTTTTCAGAAGGTCGACCGCTGGGCGATCGATAATCCGGTCGTTGAGCAGTTCTTTTTTCATGAGGTGCTTCTCGACAATCCCCTTGGCCACAGCGGCATTCACTCCGCCGTAGATAATGCTGGGCATGCCGGGTACGACAACTTCAACAGTGGGCTCGTTGTTGCAAAGGCCCATGCATCCGGTCTGACGGATGACTACTTCTCCGCCCATTCCTTTTTCGTCAAGTTCCTTGACAAATGCATCGAGCGTTGCTTTTGCTCCGGCGGCAATGCCGCAGGTACCCATACCAACGATAATCTGTGCTGTTTTTCCGTCAGTTTCGCGTTTTTTAATCTGCTGCTGGGTTGCTTCGCGCATCTTGCGCAGGTCCTCAAGGGACATCTTAGCCATAGTATGCCTCCAATAAAGATTCCAGATACATGCCGAGGAGCTTGAGCGAACCGGCGTCGGTAAACGAGCCTTGTTCCGCGAGCCCGAGAGCGTCAAGCACTTCCGATCGTTTGACGGTGAACGATGTTCCGGGAAAGGTTCCCGAAATAATCAGTTCATACCTTCCGTCGAAGGAAAGAATATGCCGGAAGTATCCGGCGACATCGCCGACCGGCGGCGTGTCGATGTTCGTAAGGTCGAAACTGCAGTCAACAGCGGTTCCCGAAGGAATGTCCGCGCCATTGCCCCTGTCCGACCGTATATTCCAGCTTCCGCCTGTTGTTTCGGCAGTCTGGATCAAAAACGGTATGCCGAGTCCGACTTTGCGCCCCGGGTGCTTGATGCCGTCGGTGTAGAACGGATCCGTTGCGCGTGCAAGCTGTTCTCCCGTCATTCCTTTGCCGTTGTCTCGGATCGATACCGAAATAGTCGTATCTGTCATGATCATTTCCACCGTGATGATCGATGATCCAGCTTCGATCGCATTTTGCGTCAGGTCGCTGAACATGTCACACAGCGTATAATGCATAACGCTTACTTGTACTTGGCGATAACGCCGTCGATCTGGTCTTTGGTGAGCTTGCCGTAGACGTCGCCGTTGACGGAGAGCACCGGCGCAAGGCCGCAGCATCCGATGCAGCGCACCGGTTCGACGGTAAACAGACCGTCGGTGGTGGTGATCTCATGTTCGCCGAGGCCGAGAAGACTTTTAGCCTCGTCTATCAGATCCTGACCTCCCTTGAGGTAGCATGCGGTTCCGAGGCAGACTGAAATCTTGTTTTTCCCCGGTTTGACCGTCTTGAAAAAGTGGTAGAAAGACATTGTTCCGTATACGCGGGCCAACGGATTTCCCGTCCTGTTAGCGACTTCGGTTGCCGCTTCCTTTGAAATGAACCCCTGCTCTTCCTGGACCCGGTGAAGGATCATAATCAGGTTGCCGGGCTTCATCTTCCATTCGTCGATGAAAGCATTGAGTTCGTTCGAGAACCCGCACGCTGTAGCCATGTAAAACCCCCAAAATGTAGTCGATAAAATTATATCGAATAATACCGATACTATTGTATCGATATTCAGGGTTTTTATCAATGAGCCTGAGGCTCTTTCAAAACTCGGTTTCATAAGTAACCGACTTTTGAAATCGGCTCGCCTGTTATGGTTCCACCGTTTCACGCGAGCAGGAAAGGTTTGTTTTTCAAACAAAAGTACCGGTTTTACATCTTGCGTATCCGGATGTTCCGGCGTAGCCTTTAAAAGGAGCGGTGTGCGGGAGCGCGTTTCGACCGTCAGGCTGAACAGCCCGTTGAGCGATTCGTGGTCAGGCATGCCGCCGCCGAACCTTTTGCAATTTCCAAGGAGGAAATGTTATGAAAAAGCGTCTGGCAACTGCCGTTCTTGCGCTTCTCGCCGCGGCAACCATGTTCGCGCAGGAATCCGTTTCCGCGTACACGACTCTCGAGGAGCCGCTCGCGAAAGCTCTGTTCGACCTGTATAAAGCAAAAACAGGTACAACCGTCAACTTCATCCGCCTCTCCGGCGGCGAAGTCGTGGCCCGGCTCGAAGCCGAAAAAGCCAATCCCCAGGCATCCATTTGGGTAGGCGGCGTCGGACTCGACCACATCATGGCAAAGACCTCCGGTCTTACCGAAGCATACAAGAGCCGCCTTGCGGGAAACACTCCCGCACAATACCGCGACCCGGAAAACTACTGGATCGGCCTCTATGTCGGCCCGCTTACCTTCGTCACAAACACCGAACGCGCAAAAGCGCTCGGTCTGCCGGTTCCCCAGTCCTGGGCCGACCTCCTGAAACCCGTCTATAAGGGACAGATCCGCGTCGCGAGCCCCCTCACCTCCGGCACCGCCTACAACCTGATCACCACGCAGCGCTATGTTTTCAACGGAGACGAGGAAAAAGCGTTCGATTACCTTCGCAAGCTTGACGCAAACATCGACCAGTACACCAAGTCCGGCTCCGCTCCAAGCAAGAGCGTCGCGATCGGCGAGATTCCGATTGCGATCGGCTATGCCCACGACCAGGTCAAACTGATTGTCGACGCGAAAGCTCCAGTTGTGATTACCGCTCCGGCCGAAGGAACCGGATACGAACTTGCCTCGATGTCCCTGATCAAGGGCGGAAAAGAAGCGGTACAGGCCAAGAAGCTCTATGACTGGATTCTGACCAAGGAAGCCCAGGATCTGATCGCCACTTGGTATGTGATCCCCGTATCGAAAATCGCGACGACCAACCCGAATACATTTGCGATCGACAAAATCAAGACCGTGAACCAGGACCTCCGCTGGGACGGCGACAAGGCGAACGTCGACCGGCTCAAGGACCGCTGGAACAAAGAAATCGGATCAAAGAGGTAATACATGACGAACGCGCGGAAAAAACTGTTTGTTTTCGCCGCCGCGTTCACGGTGTTCGCCTGCGCGGATGCATGGGTTTTCCTGACCATCCGCAAGGCGTTTATCGGGATCGTGGACGGAATGCAGGCCAAACAGGTCGACCTGTTTGTCGGGACAGCCCCCCTGGACCCTGCCGATATTTCCGGATGGCTTGAATCCTCAAAGAAAACCCTTGAGGGCGAACAGGTAACCTTCATTTCCGTCGACCCCGATACCGGCACGTATAAGCCGGTAGACGCGGAACCGGCGCTTGCACAATTCTGGGCGGCAAACAGTTCCGATCCCGAATTCGTTAAAGGACTCGACAGTGCATACTATTTCGAGCCGTACACCACCGCTAAAACCTTCGAGCTTGAGGGACTCAAAACGAATGTGACCTTCAAACCGCTTCTGAACGACGACGAAACCGACATTGTCGGCATTCTGATGATCACCCGGGAATCGGGAGCCTTCAAGGACTTTGACCGCATTCTCCTGATCTTCGCCGTCGGCGTCCTCGCGCTCTTCTCGGTTATCTGGCTTGTCGTCGCCTTTGCCCGCGACCGTATCTCCGCCTTCGCAATCATTATCCTTGCGGTGATCGCCTTCGTGTTCATCGCGTATCCCCTGTTCGAGACCTTCCGCCTGACGGTCATGTCGCAGGGGCATTTCTCCCTCGACGTGTGGAAGCGCGTTCTCGGTGGCGACTACCTCCGCGCCTTCGGCGGCAGCATGCTGCTCGGCGTGCTCACAGCGACCGTCTCCACCCTGATCGGTTTTCTTTTCGCCTTTACAGTGAACCGCACGTCCATGCGCGGCAAGAAACTGGCAAACGCCTTTGCGACGCTGCCGGTTATTTCGCCGCCTTTTTCGCTCACCCTGTCCGTCATCCTGCTTGCGGGAAACAACGGACTCATCACCAGACAGCTTCTCGGGCTTTCCAATTTCAGCATCTACGGGCTGGACGGCCTTGTGATCGTCCAGACGATCAGCATGTTCCCGATAGCATATATGACCATGTCCGGAGTTCTCAAATCGATCGACTCGACCCAGGAAGACGCGGCGCTCGATCTCTCGGCCGGACGCTTCAAGACGTTCACGACGATCACGCTTCCTCTTGCGATGCCGGGAGTCCTGAGCGCCTGGCTTCTTGTCTTCACCAACAGCCTGGCGGACTTCGCGAACCCCCTGCTGCTTGCGGGAGACTTCCGCGTTCTGTCTGTGGAAGCGTATATGGAAGTCACCGGGCGCAACGACCTCGGCGGCGGCGCAGCTCTTTCGGTCATGCTCCTTTTGCCCACGCTTACCGCCTTCCTCGCCCAGCGCTACTGGGTTTCGAAGAAAAGCTTCGTCACGGTTACGGGCAAGCCTTCAAGCCGCCTTACCGAGCTTGCCTCCCCCGGCGTCCGCAGGATTTTGACGGGTCTGGTAGTGCTGATCCTTACGCTGATCGTCGCGCTCTATGCAACGATTGTCGCTGGGTGCTTTGTCCGGAACTGGGGTATAGATTACAGCTTCACGCTTGATAATATTTTTGAAGCCCTGTCTCGCGGAAAGAAAGCTATTTTCGACACCGTCACGCTCGCTGCCCTAGCAACTCCGATTGCCGGAATTCTTTCGATGGTCGGCGCACTCATTCTGGTGCGAAAATCCTTCATCGGCAAACGGATTCTGGAAGCGACGATGATGACTCCGTTTGCGATTCCCGGAACCCTGCTCGGCATTTCCTACATTCTGGCGTTTAACAAGCCCCCGCTCATTCTGGTGGGCACCGCGGCGATTATCGTGATCAACTATGTAATCCGCGAACTTCCGGTCGGCCTCGAAGGGGGCGTCGCGAATCTTCGCCAGGTCGATCCCTCCATCGAAGAGTCGGCGCAGGATCTCGGCGCGGATACGGCCACAGTGTTCCGCACGATTGTGCTTCCGATCCTGCGGCCGTCGTTCATTTCGAGCATGTCGTACACCTTCGTCCGTTCGATGACTGCCGTGTCTGCGATTATTTTCCTGATTTCGGCGCGCTGGTATCACCTGACCGTGCAAATCTATAACTTTTCGGAAAACTTGCGGTTCGGGCTTGCGAGCGTGCTTGCCACGACTCTAATTATTATTGTCTTCGGCGCGTTCGGCGTGATGAACCTTTTGGTTCGCGATGACGGCGTCATGGAAAAAAACATCGTATCGTGAAGGAGAAACTGATTATGGGAAACAGCGTTGCGGTCTCGTTGGACCATGTCGCGAAAATATACCCCAACACGAAGGGGAAAAAAGATGTCGTCGCAGTTGCCGACTCGACGTTCACGATTGAACCGGGCGAACTGGTTACGCTGCTCGGGCCGTCGGGCTGCGGCAAGACGACGACGCTCCGCATGATCGCGGGCTTCGAGCTGCCGACGTCCGGCGCCATCAGAATCGGAGATGCGGACGTGACCATGCTTCCGCCGAACAGGCGGAACACGGCCACGGTGTTCCAGAGCTACGGTCTTTTCCCGCACATGAACGTCGGCGACAACGTCGCGTACGGCCTCAAGCTCCGCAAGGTCGCACCCGCGGAGATCTCCCGGCGGGTTGCCGAGGCTCTCGCGATGGTCGGCCTTTCCGACCTTGCAGACCGCAATCCGGGCCGGCTTTCCGGCGGCCAGCAGCAGCGCGTCGCCCTTGCGCGCAGCCTTATCGTCGAGCCGGAAGTGCTCCTTCTGGACGAGCCGCTGTCGAACCTCGATGCGCTCCTTCGCGAGCAGATGCGCGTGGAAATCAAGCGCATCCAGAAAAAGCTCGGCAATACGACGGTGTACGTGACGCATGACCGCGTCGAGGCAATGAGCCTTTCAGACAAGGTCATCGTCATGCGCGACGGACATATCATGCAGATGGGCAAGCCTTCCGACATCTACGAGAATCCGCGGTCCAAATTTGTTGCGGGCTTCGTGGGCAAGGTCGCGTTCTTTCCGGCCGACGTCGAAGGCGTCGACGGCATGGAAGCAGTATGCTCGATTGGCGGCAAGAAGGTGAAAGCCCGGATCAGCGGCGAAATGAGCGGAAATGCGGACATCCGCGCCGGAACGAAGGCCGCCCTTATGGCTCGTCCTGAATCCCTGCGTCTCGGCGAACCCGGCGAGGGGCTGGTGGACGGTACGGTAACGACGAATATCTATCTTGGCTCCAGCGTGGAAACCTGGATGTCGACGCCTTACGGCGAAATGCTTGCGCAGATCGACGATCCGGCAAACCGGACTGTGTGGCCCGAGGGCTCGAAAGTGTCTATTTCCGTAAAGGAAAGCCTGGTTCGGGTGCTGCCCGAAGAGTGACCGCCTGAGTCGGGCTCGCAAAAGGAATATTCATGGATCTTTTTTTTAACACAAACGAGATAACCAATTCGGTCGCAGTTCTCAGGCTGGGCACTTCGCTCCTTGCCGGGAGCATCATTGGTCTGGAGCGTGCCCGACGCAAGCAAAACGCGGGTTTGCGCACGCATATTCTGATTTGCCTCGGCTCAACGCTCCTGATGCTGCTTTCGATATGGCTGCCTGCACAGTATATGGGCGAACGCGCGGGCGATCCGGGGCGCATTGCGGCTCAGGTTGTTTCGGGCATCGGTTTTCTGGGTGCCGGTTCGATCATCAGGCTGGGTAATACGATCAAGGGGCTGACGACTGCAGCTTCGCTGTGGTTTGTTGCCGCCATCGGTCTGGTTATCGGCGCTGGAATGTATTTCCCCGCTGCGATTGCCCTCCTGCTGTCCCTGTTCGCCCTGGTTGTTCTGGAACCTGTAGAGCGAAGGCTGTTTCCGGCAGAGCGGCTCAAGCATTTGGTAGTCGGGTATTCCGGCAACTCCGACTTCCCGGAAAAAGCCCGCCGCGTAATCGAAGATTTCGGCGTGCCGGTTCAGTCTGTCGATGTTGAAAAAAACATGAAAAAAGGCGAAGCCGAGGTTCGCTTTCTGGTCGGTATACCAGTCGACACCGACACCGGAGATCTGTACCGGCGGCTCAAGGATATCGGGGGTGTGGAGAAGGTGGAGCTCAAGGAGAAATTCTGAGATGTTAGAAGCGAGAGCCAGCGGTCAACGGGACGATCAAAATGCCGCAGGCCGGCCTGTCACTGTTTTGCGGCGCCTTTACCCTGCCGGAATTCGGTCGGGGTGCAGCCGACAATCTGTCTGAATCGCTGGCTGAAATTGCGCTGGTCGGTGTATCCGACGGCTGCAGCGACTTCCTGAATCCTGGCGGCGGGATCCAGAAGCAGCTCCATGGCTTGGCGCATGCGGACGAAGGTCAGATAATCGAAAAACGTTTTTCCGGTTTTTTTCCTGAATACACGGGCCAGATATCCTTCCGAAATTCCCAGCCGGGCAGCGGTGTCTTCCAGGCTTAGATCGCTCGAGTAGCACCTGCAGATTTCATCTATTGCTCTGGAAACGTACGTATCTGTAGGGTCTCCGCCGACCGGTGCCTCCGCTGCTGCAATCGAAAGCAGGGCAGGATGTGCTCCCGAGATAGCCTCCAGTATTCCCGATCTTGTTTTTCGGTCCAGTCGAGCTTTAGTCTTGTCCAGCGAGGCCGCAAGCTCCTCTTCGTCGAGGGGTTTCAGCAGAAAATCGGCGACATCCAGCTTGACTGCCTGGCGCGCATAGTCGAAGTCGCTGTGCGCGGTGAGAACGATAAAAACGGGCAGGTCTTCTTCGTCCATCTCTTCACGGACCATTCGTATCAGCGAAATACCGTCCAGCACCGGCATTCTGATGTCGGTAACAACCAGATCCGGCTTTGTTCTGAAAATGAGCGACAAGGCTTCGCCACCGTCTTTTGCGGTATCGGTCAGCGCAAACCCGTGCGCTTCCCAGTGTATAGTCGCAATGATGGCGCGCCGTACCAATTCTTCGTCTTCTGCGAGCAGTACGCGGTACACTAGTCCAATCTCCTGAAAGGAAGCGTCATGACGGAGATAATACCCCCGCCCTCCCGTTCGCGCAAGCGTATGCCGTATTGCTCGCCGTATTCGAGCCTGATCCGGAGGTTCAGGTTCATAAGCCCGATATGGACATTCCCGGCTGGTTTTACACCGCCTTCAAGCGCTGCGTTGATGGCGGCAAGGCGTCCCGCTCCGATTCCGACGCCCGAGTCGGCAACTGTGACTGTTAGAAGGTCTCCGTTGCGCCGGGATGCGATTTCCAGCACTGCGCTTTCCGGACTCGGTTCAATGCCATGGATCAGTGCGTTTTCCGCAAGCGTCTGGATTGCAAGCCTTGGAAGCACTGCATCGCCTGTGTGTTCTTCGATCTGTTCGGTCCACGAGAATTTGTCGGCAAACCGGATTTTCTGGATAATCAGATAGTGACGCGTTTCCTGTACGCTTTCGGCGAGGGTCGAGACGCGGGATTTTCCCGCAATACTGCTGCGCAGCAGTTTCCCCAAAGACGTGGTAACGGTCGAGATTTCCGCGCAGGAGCCGAGTTTTGCGAGGGCATCGATCGAGGAAAGCGCATTGAAAAAAAAGTGGGGATGTATCTGTGATCCGAGCGAGTCCAGCTCTGCCTGTTTTAGAAGATGCTGTTCTTCGACCGTCTTGTCGAACAGCCGCTTGAGGTCTTTCACCATTACGTTAAAATTGTTCATCAGATCTGCAAGCTCTCCGCGGCCGTCCGGTTCGATACGAACGGAAAGATCTCCTTCCGCTACGGCTCGTGTCGCTCCGATAAGCCGGGTTATCGGGCCTGAAAGGCGCCGGGAAAGAATACTGCTTGCGATCAGTGCGAACAGGGCGCAGCCGAGCGAACACACCGCCGAAATAAAGGAAAGTTTTTCCACAAGAGTTTCCACAAGGCGCGTCGGCTTTTCGGCCCGTATGGAGAATTTACTGCCTGAGTAGGCAAGGGTGTTCGAACTGGCTTCTGCTGCTTCGGCTGTCTGATCCTTGTCAGGGTATGGAAGTCCTTCCGCATCCTGGGCCGACATACTGAACGCAACGATGCCGTCTCCGTCGATTACCGACAGTTCCGGAATTTGCGGAAGCGGAGCGAGCACTGTTTTCAGTGTTTCGCGGGGCACTTCCGCAATAATAAAGCCTGTACAGTCTCCGGATGCGCCGATTACTGCGGTGCCTGCCCTGAACGAGGCATAGCGATCCCGGTTTTCGTCCGTTTTTCGTGCCGAAACGGTAATCCCGGCCGGATTGTGTGCTATTTTTTTGAGAAAGGGGTCGAGTTCAGCTTTGTTGTCTGCGGGTACCGAAGCGATTCGGTAGGGCATGCCACTGGTCGAATAGAAGGTTTGCCCGTCTGCGGTGAGTATATATACGTTAACCGGTGGTTCGTCTGTCCTGAACCACTGGCGTACTGTTGCGGAAATTGGGCGGGTGTCCTTGTCTTGCTCTGACGTACCTGTTGGAGAAAGCCGTTCCGGAAGCTCCGGACGGGCCGCTATCGCAACGAGTGATCGTCCTGCGGACCCGATAAATGCGTCAAGCTTGCGTCCCGTTTGTTCGACCCCTGCGGAGACGTTCTGTGTCAATATCGAATCGACCATCTCCGAGGATAGTCCGATTGTCACGGATGAAAGAACAATCAGGGGCAAAAGGCTGGCTGCAAGAAAAAGCGCAAAAACTGTCTGCTGGTAGGAAAATCCCGATTTTACCATGCTGCATTGATGATAACCGGTTTTTCAAGGGTCAGCAAATCGGCGAGCGGGATAGTGATATTCGCCGTTTTGTCCGAGAATTTCACCGTTGCAGGGGCTGTCGATTCGACCCGGGTGAGCTGCCCGGGGCAGGAAAGCACGAGCGTGAATGCGGAGGAAGCAAGTTCGGAGGCGATTGTTTTTCCGTACGCTGCGGCAATCAGGTCCCGATATTCGGCCGGAGACAGGGCTTCGCCGGTGAAGGCAGGAGCCATCAGCAGTTCGATGTACTCTGCGGTTTCCGGCGGCATCAAGCCGAGCGATGCGGCCAGAACTTCCCTGGAAAGCGTGAGTGTGACGGCGTTCTTTTTTCCGTCGAACCGGAGGCATCCTGCGGGCAATGCATTTACATCCTTTATGGAGGCTTTGACTGCAAGGCTTGCGCTGTCGGGCGCAGATACCGATTCGGCCGTAATCCCGGCCAGTGCCAGACTGATCCGGATGGCTTCGGGCTTAAACAGGCTTCCTTCCGATCCGGTGTGCGGTTCGGTGAATCGCTGTACCAGCGTGCGCGAAGACGGGCTCAACGTTCCCTTCCAGGAGATCGCGCCGGTTCCATCCGGCGACAGCGAAACACTGAGCGACGGACTGCAGGATGCGAGGCTGAACAGCGCAGCACACACGAATAAAAGAACGCAGACAGACCATAAAAAATGTTTTTTTGCCATTTTGTGCAACTTTATCCCCTTGTCTTATGTCATACTATAGCTGATGCGGCTCCGCAGGGAAGCCGGTCCGGGTTTTCCCGGAATCATACATTTATATCTAAGGAAAATTAATATGAAACTGGTTGAACGCAAACCTTGGGCTTTTCTTGATGACTGGCGCGGCAAGGAGTTTTCCGGTGAGTGGCCGACCCT
Organism: Treponema sp.; assembly: GCA_004294945.1. Taxonomy (GTDB): domain Bacteria; phylum Spirochaetota; class Spirochaetia; order Treponematales; family Treponemataceae; genus Teretinema. The sequence goes on along the minus strand of SHOL01000004.1, from coordinate 27,069 downwards.
TCCCGAAATGTTCCGGATCAGCGTCAAACGCTATGGCGAACGCAACTGCTTTACCGCCTTCGAGCCGGACCGTGTAACGCTCACCTATGCAGAAGCGCTCGAACGCATAGAAAAGCTTGCGTCCTGGCTTGCAGAACAGGGCATCAAACGGGGCGACCACGTTGCTGTTTCCGGAAAGAACTCGCCGGAATGGGCAGTTGTCTATATGGCAACCCTGTTCGCCGGTGCGACTGTTATTCCGATAGATTACGCCCTTCACGATCATGAAATCGAAAATCTCCTGAATGCCTCGGAGCCGAAGCTCTTTTTTGTGGACGAGGAAAAACACGACCACTTTGTTTCGCTCAAAAAAAGGTGGTCTGTGTATTCGCTCAGCAAAAAGTACATGGATACGTACGTGTACGGGCTTTCAGCTTCTTCGGCTGTGAAAATCGAGCCCGCAACCGAAACCGATCTTGCCGCCATCATGTTCACTTCTGGAACAACCGGCACGCCGAAAGGTGTCATGCTGACGCACCGGAATCTTGTTTCCGACTGTTACATTGCCCAGACCAATCTTGCGATTTATCCGACCGACGTGTTTTATGCGCTTCTCCCGATTCACCATTCCTATACCATGCTCGCTGTGTTTATCGAAGCGATGTCTGTTGGTGCAGAAATCGTATTTGGCAAGAGCATGGCTGTTTCGAAGATGCTCAAGGAGCTTCGCGAAGGAAAAATCACCATGCTCCTCGGCGTCCCGCTTCTTTTCAACAAACTGCTCGCCGGCATCATGAAGGGAATCAAGGAAAAAGGTCCCCTTGTGTACGGCCTGATCAAGACAATGATGGGTATTTCGTACCTGGTGAAGAAGTTGACCGGCACAAACCCCGGCAAGAAAATGTTCCGGGCTGTTTTGGACAAGGCAAGCCTTTCGACGGTCCGCATTGCCATTTCCGGCGGTGGTCCGCTTGCTGCGAGCATTTTCCGCATGTACAACGAACTCGGCATAGACTTTATTCAGGGCTATGGTCTGACCGAAACCTCGCCGATCGTGACGCTCAATCCGATCGAGAATTTCAAGATCGATAGTGTCGGCCGCAATTTTTATCCGTACATGGAAATGAAGATTCTTGATCCGGACGAAAAGGGCATCGGTGAAATTGCGATCAAGGGCCCGATGGTCATGCTCGGCTACTACAAGATGCCCGAAGAAACTGCAAAAGTGCTGTCGGCCGACGGCTGGTTCAAGACTGGCGACCTTGGCTGGATAGACGAGGAAAACTATGTATACCTGTGCGGCCGTGCGAAAAACATGATTGTTACGGAAGGCGGAAAAAATGTGTACCCCGAAGAAATCGAGAACGCATTCCAGCTCTACTATAACGAAATCGAACAGATAACGGTGCAGGGCTATATCATGGACAAGGAAACGAAGAGCGAGGGTATCGAAGCGCTGGTGTACCCCACCGACGACTTCTACAAACGGCTCAACGTCATGCGCGGGGCTCCAGAAGGCGAGGATGCCATGCGTTCGGCTCTTGATGAGATTATCGACAAGGTGAACAAGACGTTCCAGCCGTACCAGCGCATCTCGAAACTCACTATTCTGGCCGAACCGCTTGAGATGACCACAACCCGCAAGGTAAAGCGAACCTACACAAAGTAGTACTGTCACAAAGTAATTCCGTAGGGGAAACCGTCAGTGCGATCGAACTGACCGATCCTGAGGTGTTTCCCGCCGCGGCCGCCGTGCGAGCGCTTTTTGTACTGTTTCCAGATTAACCTTGCCGTGTGCGTCCACGAGCTGGTCGTTGCCGATATCCAGCTCGAAGGGACGGCGGCCGATATGTTCAAGGTAGTGCGCGTCGCTCGAGGTGATCAGCGGGTAGTCCCGGGTGTCAGCCTCGCTCGGGATGCGCACGACTTCCAGTGCCGCCCAGGGGCCGTCCGGAATAAAGCCAAGCTGGCTTGTAAGCGAAAACGCCGGCCGGTCGACGTGTGCGGGGATTACGATCCCCCCGAGCGTCACGACACGTTCGGCAAGGGCGTCCAGGCCGATGTCCGCGCTCGTGATAAGGTACTTGTCCACTTCTCCCGCAATATTCTCTTCTTCGTCAACATACACTTGGTCGCCCATTTTCTCCGGAATGTTCATAACCGGAGGCATCAGCGCATACAGCTCCGCTCCGAGCGCGAGTGCGGCCTGGAGTTCTGCAAAGAGGCAAAGGATGTGGCATTCTTCCTGCCCCTGCGCTTCAATTCCGTACAGGGCTGCAATGCCCGCTTCTTTTGCCGCCGCCGCAAAGGCCGGGCAGTTGAGCGCACTGTTGTGGTCGGTCAGGGCGGCAAGCTGAACCCCCCGCAGGGCAAGCGTCTGCGTAATCGCGCGCGGCGACATGGAAAGGTCTCCGCAGGGAGACAGGCATGAATGGGTGTGAAAGTCTGCGAGGACAGTCACCGGAACATCCTTATGTTCCGGACAGTTGTGCGTACAGCTTGCCCGACACTTCGTACTGGCTGTCTTTTGTGACGAACAGGGCGATTCCTTCGTTGCGCGCCGCTTCGATCATGTCGTCGGGCACCGGCCGGTTGTTGCACAGGACAATCGCCCGAAGATCCTTGATCGTCGCGACGGCGATCGTGTTTTTGTGCGCCTGTATGGTTATCAGGATTCCTTCATCGACTGCGTTTGCCATAGCGTCGCTCAACAAGTCCGATGTGTAGGCCCCTGCAATGTCTCGGTCTTCGTAGTCGCCCTGCAGGCAGTCTGCTCCAAGAAAGGAGCCCAGTTCGCTTGTCTTCATACTGCTGTTGATCCTTTAAGGTTGAATGTTGCCCGGACAAGGGTTCCCCGTCCTTCGGCAGAATCTATATAAAACTCGTCCGCTACCCGTTTGGTGTTCGGCAGGCCCATGCCGGCCCCGAATCCGAGCGAACGCACCCGTTCGTTTGCGGTAGAAAAGCCTTCGGTCATAGCCTTTTCCAGATTCGGAATGCCCGGCCCGGTGTCTTCCGCTTCGATAACGAGTGTGTCTGCTTTCAGAATATAGCGCATGATGCCGCCTGCCGAATGAACGACCTGATTTATCTCAAGTTCGTAGCTCGCAATACCGACCCTGCGGGTGATTGCGGTATCAATGCCGCCCGATTTCAGCAATTTTTTGATTTCGGTCGAAGCCTGTCCTGCGATTTCAAAATTGAAGGGCTCCGTCTTGAACTCGATCACCTGTTCGCCCGAATTTTCGGGTTTCGCTCCTGCCGGGCCGGTTTCAGCGCTTTCCGCAGTATGCTCCAACCGTTCGACTTCCTTGTTGAGCGCCACGAGCAGAGTGGAAATGACATCCGAGGCCGTCACAATGCCAACGAGCCGCGACCGGGAATCGAGCACGGGAAACCGCCCAAACGAGTATTTGTTGAAGTAGCTGACGCAAAACGACAGAGACATATTTTCTTCGAGGACAATAACGTTCGTGGTCATGTGCAGTCCAGCCTGATCTTCGATCCATCCGTTGTCGAGCGCGGTGACGATGTCGTCCATCGAGACTATGCCGAGCAGCCGGTTTTCGCTGTCCGCGACCGGAATGCCGGTAATATGGTTTTTTTTCATAACCTGCTGGATATGGCGCAGGGTATCGGACGGGCTGGCGGTCAGAATCGGATGCGTCATAACATCTTTGACTTTCAGCTTGAAAAGTATGCTGATGACCGCTTCGGGGGAATTATCCTGATGTATCGGAATGGCAAGCATGGGAAAAGTATACACTATCCCCGCGCGCCCTGCATCTTTACAGTACGTGTTTCTCCAGAAAATCCGCGATGCCGTCCTCGTCGTTTGAAAGGTACGTGCGGTGTTTTGCCAGTTTGAGGATTTCCGGCCGTCCGTTGCACATTGCAACGCTCTGTCCCGCCCAGGCAATCATCGACTCGTCGTTCATGCTGTCGCCGAAGGCCATTACGCGATCCTGCGCTGCGCCAAGATACTTTTCTGCAAGTTCCCGCAGCGCTTCGCCTTTTCCTGCGTTCAGGGGAAGGAGTTCAAGAAAATACGGTTTGCTGACGAATACGTTGGCCCGACCTTCAAAAATAACCTTGAATTCGGCTTCGACCGGCACGATATAGTCCGGATGTCCGGGAATTACCAGTTTGTACGCGCCTTTTCTGAGCAGGGCTTCGTAGTCTTCCGGTATTACCGGTTTCAAGCCCGATAACTGGTAGTCTCGATCCGAAAATTCCGTTTCTTTCGAAACATAGTTGATGTCGTTTTCGTAGATATGGCAGGAAAGCCCCGCGTCGATTACCAGCCGAAACGCTTCGATGGCTACGTCCACAGGCAAAAAATGTTCAAAAACAGTTTCCCTTGTATCGGAGGTTATTACCTGAGAACCGTTGTTCGTAATCAGATAGCTTTTCATGCGGTCAAGCCCGATACGGGCCGAGTAGGCGCTCATCGCTTCGGGCGCTCGACCGGAAGCGAGCAGTATTGTACTGCCGGCTTCCGAAACCCGTCGAAGCGTGTCGACGGTCCGGTCCGAAATAGTCAGGTCGTGCCTGAGGAGCGTGTCGTCAAGATCCATTGCGATGATGTCTGCAGGAATTTTCATACTCGTACTATACCGGATTCAGGCCAACTGGAGAAGATCGAACGTGTAAAAAAAGGACAAAGCCCGAAACGCCCGAGGTCCGTACGTTTTGTCAGACGCCCATCGAAGATGAGTCTTTTTCGAGCAGCGAGTCCAGATACTGATGGCTGTGCTGAATGACGCCGAGGATCGCATGCGTGTCGCGCATCGAATCGTTCACTTTTTCAAGCGAATACAGCCCGTCGTTCAGCGCCTGCGCTTCTTCGCGGATTGAACCGGTAATCTGGGAGAGAGAACTGCCTGCTTGATCGATCGTTTTTGCGTTTTCCGAGAAATTCGCCAGAACATCGCCGAAAGAAGCCTTGAATTTGGAAAACAGGGCGATAAAATCGCTCATTTGGCCGTTGATTGTTTCCACGGTTTGCTGGAATTCGTCTATGTTCGACTCGATCTGCTTCGCAAAGTCTCCGGTTTGGATCGCAAGCGTGCGCACTTCGTTCGCGATAATGCGGAATCCCCGTCCGACGCTTCCCGCGCGTGCGGCTTCTATCGACGCGTTGATTGCAAGAATGCCGGTGCGATCCGATACATCCTGGATCGAACCGGTAATACTCGCAACATTCTGCGACTTCTCCTTGAGCTCCTCGAACAGGTTTGCGATCGTCTTGGCATTATTTCCCGCATTCTCGATTTCGGACACACGCGCTTCGATGCTCTGGTCCATTGCGCTGTTCTTTGCAAGAATTTCTGCCATCATCGAATCGATGCGTCCGGTGTTCTCCGAGGTGCTTGCGCTCGTCGCACGCATTTCCTCGAAGGCGCTCACGATAGTGTTCAAGCCCTTTTCAACCTGGTCCATCGCATCGTCGAGAATTTCGAGCGAATGGAGGGTTATCGAGTTTAAAATGATACTCTTGTTGTAACCGACAACGAATTTTTCAATCGCGTCGGAATAGTTGCCGCTTATTTCTTTCACATCCATGGGTCAGTCTCCTACGCGCCGAAATACTGGTCGAGAAGGTCGGTGCCGCAGCGGAGTTCGGACAGCCAGGAAAGGAATTCCTTTGCCGTTTTACCCTTGTAGATAGCCCCGTGCTGGGGAGCAATCATCTCTGGATCCAGCCTTCCGACCAGCTGGCACCATTTTCGGACAACCGAGTTGGATGCCATGTAGCGGGTATGGAATCCCTGAATAAGCGGAATATGTTCCCGGAAATCCTCTACAAACAGTGTTTCGTCGCCGTCGCCAAAAACCGCCGCACCGATATCGCCGGTAAACAGAATTTTTGCCCGGGAGTCATACAGGGCGAACTGTCCCGGCGAGTGCATAAAGTGGGCCGGAATCATCTTGAGCTCCGCTCCCGAAGCGAGCTTGATCGATCCGCCCTTGTCCTCGATCGCGATCATGCGTGAGGTGTCTACAATGCCGAAATGCGGCAAAAATCTGGTCCACAGGGAAGAGATATACACTTTGGCGTCAGTTACTCCAAGCCACAGCGCAATACCGGAAGAAACGTCCGGATCCTGATGCGAAAAGAAAATAGTGTCTATCTTGTCTATAGATATATAGCGACTCACCGACGCGACAACCCGGGAAAACAAGTGCACTCCGCCCGGATCCAGCAAAATGCCGCGGCCGCGGTCGATAATCAGATACTGCATAGTCTGAATAACGCCTTTCCGGTACCGGTTTTCGGTGCCGAGCCAAATGAATTTGTGATCCGCGTCTTCATATAATATTTTGCCGGTAACGTCCTGTTCCTCGATCATCTATCCTTCTCCTGTTGTCGCACGCGTAATGCCTGCTTTGTCAGTGTACGTTTACACTCACCGTTTGTCAAATTGTTCCCCCCCCGACAACAATGTCGCCGGAGTAAAAGACAACTGCCTGTCCCGGCGTAACCGCCCGCTGATCTGCGTCGAAATCGACCCGGATTCGGCCGATCCCCTCGGGACTGATCCAGGCATCCTGTTCTTTCTGATTATAGCGTATTTTAGCCGTAACACGCATCGGTTTTGCCAGCCGCTCGAATTCTGTAAGGTCGACGGCAATAAGGTTCACATCCTGGGCAACCAGGGAGCGTGACATGAGCGCCTCGTTCGGACCGAGCGACACGGTGTTGGTTTTCGCATCCTTAGCGGTTACATACGCTGCCTGTCCGAGCGCAATACCGATTCCGCGCCGCTGACCGATAGTGTAGTGCGCAACGCCCTTGTGCGTACCGACCACCGTTCCTTCCGCATTCACGTATGGCCCCGGCTCCACCTTCCCCGGAGCCGCCTTCTCTATAAACGCACCGTAATCCCCTCCGGGCACAAAACAGATATCCTGACTGTCGGCCTTTTTGGCGTTGACGAGCCCTGCCGCTTCCGCAATCGAACGGACCTGCCGCTTGTCCATGCCGCCAAGCGGAAAAAGCGTGTGCGCAAGCTGGTCCTGCGTCAGCGTATACAGCACATAGCTCTGGTCCTTGGCAGGATCGATTCCCTTTTTTAGAAGCCAGCGCATGGACGCAGGATCGTATTCGCTGCGCGCATAGTGCCCGGTCGCGATGTATTCGTAGCCCAGAAGCCGCGCCCGTTCGAGCATCTTGTCGAATTTGATCCACCGGTTGCATTCGATGCACGGATTCGGGGTGTTCCCCTCAAGGTAGCTTTGAACAAAATGATTGATCACCTTCTCCGTAAAATACTCGCGGAAATTGTACACAAAGTGGTCGATCCCGAGCCTGAACGCCACCGATCGCGCGTCCTGCACGTCCGAAAGCGCACAGCAGGTTTTTCCTTCCTTCTCCGCGCACAGAATATCTTCGTTCGAAAACAGCTTGAGGGTAACTCCGGCAACGCTGTATCCCTGATCGATCAGGATTTTCGCGGCAACCGAACTGTCGACTCCTCCGCTCATGCCTACAAGGACTTTTTCCATCGTTCCAGCTCCATTTCAAGGGTCGACTGCACACCGAACGCCGCTCCCAGTTTTGTGCGTACGTGCCGCCCGCTTTCGCCCTCCGGTGTTTTGCCATCCGGTGTTCTGCCGTCCGGTGTGCCCGCATCGTTATCGTGTTTCCGGACTGCCCGGATCAACAGGTTTTTGGGCGTATGCGTCATATCGATAAATTCCAGAATTTGCACCCGGTATCCTGAATCCTCGAGCGCCTCGGCGCGCATCGCATCGGTTAGAAGGGCCGCAATCCGTTCCCGTACTATACCGAACCTGAACGCGCCTTCCAAAGCAGCGCGCCCGGGAACCTGGCGAGAGCTTTCACCGGTGTCGATCCTCGATTCCTCTTTTTGCTGCTCCGTTACCGGGGCGTCTCCGAGTTGGGCGTTTATTTCGTGCTGGCAGCAGGGAACCGCAAGAATAACCCGGGCGTTCCACTGCACCGAGCGTGCAAGCGCAAAATCGGTGGCAGTGTCGCAGGCATGAAGGCTGATCACCAGATCGGGCTGTTCGGCGCCCGAATAGCGTGCAATGTCGCCGACTTCGAACGACAGTTGCTGGTAGCCGTAGGCATCGGCAAGCGCCGCACACCGCCCGATCACCTCTGTCTTGAGGTCGAGCCCGGTTACCCGGGCGTTGAGTTTTTTGACGACGGTCAGATAATAATAGACGGCGAAGGTCAGGTAGGACTTGCCGCAGCCGAAGTCGATCACGGAAAGCGGCCGTTCAGTGCCCGCTTCTGCGTCGAACTCCGGCAGAATATCTTCTATAAATTCCAGAAAGCGGTTGATCTGCCGGAATTTGTCGTATCGCGCCTTGACGACCCAGCCGTCTTTGGTCATAACGCCAAGATCCACCAGAAACGGGACGGGCGTTCCTTCGGCAAGTATGTAGTGCTTTGCCTTGTCATGCGCCGGGATGCGGCATTCCTCTGCATCCTGCTCCTGATCGGATGTCGAACCCGGTTCTTCTGCTTCCCCCCGTTCGGCAGATTTTCGAAGAACGGTGAGCTCGCCCCTTCGGTTTGTCATAATTGTATAGTGCTTGTTTGCGCAAGCGAATTCCGCACGCCCCCAGGAGCCGGAAAACCATTGTTCAAGTTCTGCCTCCAGCTCTGATGCGTCGACGTTGCGGTGAAAGCTCTGGGCTCCGCGGAATTCTTCGATCTGCCAGCGTAGCCCGGATTTGAGGACGACTGCACGCACGCGGATTTTTTGTGGCGCGCCTGCCGGTTGCGGCGTACCGGCGGCGGTGGTGTCAGCGGGGCAATCTGCAGTGCTGACTGCAATGCTGTGTGCGGTTCCGGACCTTCGCGGGGCGGAGAGCGTCCCGGTCCGGATGTGTGCGGACGCGAGTTCGCGGGCCAGGGCGGCGGCGGTTGCGTTTTTTGTTTTTTCTGTCATTCAACACACTCCAAAGTTTTTTCGCACGTTTTTAAAGAGGGGCATCAGGGCTGCGCACACCTGATACCCGTATGGTTGCCACCGGGCGCCATGTACCACCGGGCGCATTTTACCACTGGGCGAGCAGTTCCCGCATCCGCTCTGCGACCGGAATGCCGTACGCTCGTTCGATTTCCGGGCTCCGGACGACGTTGTCGGGCAAGCCGTTTTGTGCGATGCGGCCGCTGTCCAGAAGGATCATGGTGTCGGAAAACCGGAGCGCAAGCGAAAGGTCGTGGAACACGCCGATTGCCGCTTTCCCTTTTTGTGCGTACAGTCCGCCGATGAGCGCGATAAGTTCCAGCTGGGAGCCCAGATCCAGATGATTTGTCGGCTCGTCCAGGAGCAGTACCGCCGGGTCCTGGGCAATCGTGCGCGCAAGAAAGACCCGCTGTTTCTGTCCCCCGGAAAGCCGGGTGAGCAGTTCGTCGGCACGGTCGAGCACCGAGCAGATGCGCATGGCTTCCCGGGCGTCCAAACGGTCTGCGTCCGAAAAATCGCCTCCCGGGACGCTTTTTTTGCGTGCGTAGCGGCCCAGAAGCACGGTATCGGCAACGGTGAACGGAAAATGCGCGCCGGTCAGCTGCGAAAGCACGCCGGTACACTGCGCCCGTTCCTTCGGGGCAAGTTCCGAAAGCTCCCGCGGTCCGCGTGTTGTCCGGATGCGAACCGAACCCCGGTACGGAAGTGCTCCGGATAGAACCCTGAGCAGGGTGGTTTTCCCCGAACCGTTCGGTCCGATGACAGAAAGCCGCTCTCCGTCCTGCACGGAAAAAGTGATGCCGGAAATAATGTCCCTTCCGCGCTTTCCATAGCCTGCGCTGACCGATTCAAGTTCGAGAATCGGCATTTTTTTTTCATCCGCGGCGCAACCGTCTGCCCGATCGAGCCCAGTATGTTCCGTTCCAACAGTCACTGTTCCGGTCATCTGCGCCCCCTTCCGGAACGGTAATAGATCCAGCCCAGAACCGGAGCGCCGAGAACAGCGGTGATCGCTCCAACGGGGAGGTCCAGGGGTGGAATCAATGTCCGGGCGGCAAGGTCTGCAAGAGTCATCACAATTCCACCGGTAAAAAACGAAAGGGGAATCAGGGCGCGGTGTCCGGGTCCGACAACTCTTCGCACGGCATGGGGCACTGCCAGATCGAGAAAGCCGATCACTCCGGCCCAGGCTACGGCGCAACCGGTCAGAAGCGACGAGAGGGCAATCAGTATGCGTTTGGTTCGTTTGACGTTAACGCCGAGCGCCTGGGCGTCTTCGTCGCCAAAAGTCAAAATGTCCATTTCTCCGGCAAAAGCCGAAACGAGTGCGGTGCCTCCGATTGCGACGGGCAAAAGAACGTAAACCGGCGGCCAGCCCTTGAGGGCGAAGCTCCCCATTTGCCAGAGAAGAAGACGGTTCATTTCCTGGCCGGAAAAGGCAGAAAGGAGGGTGAGCGCTGCGCTGATGAACAGCGAGACCACCATGCCGGTCAGGATGATGGTTCCGTTGTCCAGTTCCGGGTCTACCGCGCGAGAAAGAGCCATGACGGCGAAAAAGGTAAGTGCGCTAAAGATAAAGCCGGCAGCCGGCACGGTGAGCGAAGCTGCAACCGGGATATAGGCGGCGCCGAGTATGACCAGGGCGGCGCCGAGGGTCGCACCCGAGGATATGCCGAGGGTGAACGACGAGGCAAGCGGATTTTTCAGGATTGACTGCATGACAGCGCCGCTCACCGAAAGGGCGCCCCCGGCGAGGAAGGCGAAAAGAACGCGCGGGAAGCGGAGGTTCCACACAATGCCGACTGCCGACACCTTGATTCCGTCTGCGAGCTCCGTTCCCAGGGTTTTGTGCAGCAGGATGGAAACACAGTCTGCAGGCGCTATAAAAACGGAGCCCGCTCCGGTCGCGAGTCCGATTGTCAGGAACGAAAGTATCAGTGCAGGCATCCAGAATGTGATGGCGGCAACCGGCGGTTGTACCGAATGCTGCGGACTCTGGGGCTGGGTTTGGGTTTGGGCTTGTGTTTGGGTTTGGGCTTGAGCGTCGGGGTGACTCATCTGATCGCCTGCCTAAAACAGTTCGGGGTAAGCGGCTTTGGCCATCTGCTCAAGCGCTTTTACAACGGTGTGCGCAGGCTGCGAGCTCGCATTATTGTCTATGTAGAACACCTGTCCGGTCCGGACTGCCGCAACGCCTTCCCAGCCGGTGCGCGAAAGAATTTCCGGGATCGGGTCTCCGGCGTAGTTGACGTTTGTAAAAATGATGTCCGGGTCTGCTGCCGCGACGGTTTCCGCGCTGACGGAAAGCCATCCGGTTTCTTCTGCAAGAATGTTTACCAGTCCTGCATACTCGACCAGTTCGTTCAGGAATACTCCCGAGCCGAAGCTGTAGATGTACGGGGCAGGGGATATTTCAAAGAATACCCGTTTTTTCTGGTCCGCAGGGATGTTCGCTGTTGTGCGCCGAATTTCGGCTATCTTCTTTTCCATATCTGCAACCAGCTGTGTGCCTTTGTCCTGAACGCCGGTCTTTTCCGCGATCAGGGCAATATCGTTTTTGATTTCCGCTATGCTTCCGCTGGTCGGAATGTAGACAACTTCTGTTCCGGCGTCTGAAAGGGGTTTGAAGGGGTCTTTGCTGGTACCTTCTTTTGTCATGGCCGAGACAAACATGATGCCGCTTTCAAGGGAGGCAAGCAGTTCGATATCGGGTTTCATCATGTCGAACAGCGGTATCTCTTCCGGAAGTCCCGGGGTTCCCGCGGACCAGGAGTCGGCAGTGATGATCGACGGTCCTAGCCCGAGCGCACACAGAATGGTGGTTGTCGACGGCGCCATCGAGGCGATCGTGCGGGAAGATGGCCTATTTGCACGGGACGCCTCTGTGGCAGTGCCGTCCGCGCTGTGCCCGGCCGAACTTTGTTTGTGCGGCGTGCAGGAAACCACAACTGCTGCGAGCAGGATCCATAGTGCGGCTTTTCGTGTATTGATCGATCGGTGAATCTTTGTCATAGCACTACTATATCGCGTACAGGGCTGCCGTGGAAGCCGGTCTGTGCTTGATTGAAAAGGCGGAATATCTGGTCTATACTGGTGTTCTGATGAAAATGATAGTGGCTTCGGATCTTCATGCAAATCTGCCCGCACTTGAAGCTTTTTTTGAATATCTTGACGCTCACGGCCTTTCGGAAGAGCCGGTGTACTTCCTGGGCGATTATGTAAATCTGGGGGCCTTTCCTGACGAAGTCGTCAGCCGCATCCGCGAATTTCCGGCCAAGACGTATCTGGCGGGAAATCATGACCGTTACATTATCAACGAACGCGCTTTGGACCATAATCCGTATTTCGGAAGTCCCGACGGCGTCGTTCATTGCCGCTGGACGCGCGACCAGCTTTCTTTCGACAACCTGTCCTGGCTCCGCGCTCTTACTGTTCGGCGCAAATTCGTGCAGGACGGATATACGATCGACATGATTCACGGTCGGCATGGATCGGACGAGGAAACCCTCGACGAGTCTGCGCTTCCGTATACGGGAAAAGTGCTGTATGTCTGCGGACACACCCATGTACCAAGAAACCAGAAAGTTGGCAGCTCCTATATATTCAATCCGGGAAGCCTCGGCAAACCGCTGGACAGCGACAATCGCGCCTCGTTCGGCATAATCGAAACCGGCTCCGGTTCGGTTTCGTTCGACGTCGTCAGGATTCCCTACGATATCGAGCGAGCGGTACAAGCGCTCGAGGCTCGGGCCGTTCCCTGGCGAACCGGCATCATCAACAGTCTCAGGACAGCAGTGTATACAGATGAAGAATGACTCTTCGATTCGCGTGTTTATTGGCGGAGACGTGTTCGGTTCTGTCGGGTTGAGCTGCGTTCAAAGCCTGCTTCCCTCTCTGATCAGTGAAAAATCCATAGATGTTACCGTACTGAATGCCGAAAACACAACGGGCGGAACGGGTGTCTCTGCCGATGACGCCGCGGCACTGTTTGACTCCGGCGCAGACATTCTTACCGGCGGTAACCACTCGTTTGAAAAGCGGGATTTTTGGCCAGTTCTTTCTTCTGATTCCCGCATTCTCAGGCCGGCCAATTATCCGGATTCTGCTGATGACGCATACGCCCTGCCGGGCAGCGGTTCGTGCGTAATCGAAAAAAACGGTGTCAGGATTGCGGTGCTGAATCTGCAGGGCCGTGAGGATATGCCAGCAATCGACTGTCCGTTCCGAAAGGCCGATTCGCTGGTCTCCTCCTGGCTTGCGGAAAAGAATCCCCCGGTGATTCTTGTAGATTTTCATGCAGAATCCACAATGGAAAAGGAAGCGCTCGCGTTGTTCCTGGACGGCAGGGTTTCGGTAGTAGCCGGCACGCATACCCATGTCCAGACAGCCGACGAACGCATCCTGCCCTCCGGTACCGGCTATATAACCGATCTGGGAATGACCGGTCCGGTTCGTTCGGTAATTGGCGTCGATCCCGCTCTTGTGATTAAACGCAACATCACGCAGGTGCTGTACCGGATGGAAGGCGCCTCCGGGCCTGCCGCTCTGCGGGGGCTTATCGTCGACATCGACCTTGAAACCCATAAAGCTGTGTCTGTTACCCGGATCGATCTTGCGGCGCAAAGGCAAGAGTAATCATTTTGCCGGCAAGCTCCGGTCCTTTGGCATCGGGCGCTTTTGCTTCCACCGATTCTCCCCATTTTTTCCATCCAGAGATTTCCGGTCCGGCGATTCCCTGTTTTCGGAATTTCGCAGTCATTTTGCGGGCCCGGCGAATTGTTTTCCTCGACGGCGGCTCTGCCAGCCGAAAAATTGCCGCACCTAATCCGGCTGCTGCCATAAGGATGCCCGGCAGCAATCCGGCCAAACCGGGCTGAAGCCTTGTACCCTTTCTGCTTTCGGAAGCAACGGTACGCTCCGGGGCTGTACCGAACAAGGCTTCCATCTGTTTTCGGGCATTTCTGTCGTGCGCATCTATGTAGTCAAAGGGGTTTTCGCGGGCATACGGCGGTGTAGGCTCGAACATCCGCCATTCGCCGTCGAGGTATACTTCAGGCCAGGCATGCGCGTTGTTTCCGCTGATCGAGCCCAATCCGCGATCATCCAGTTGAACGCGGTATCCTTCGGCAAGCCGTACCTGCAGTCCACCTTCTCGTGCAAGCAGCACGAAAGCTCCCGCAAAATAGAGGCAGAAGCCTTTTTTTCCTTCAAACACAAAAAAGTCAATCGCATCTTTCCCTGAGGGAACCTTTTCTGTTTCAAGCGAATAGGTGTAACCTTCGCCGAAATAATCGAGTATCAACGAAACGAATTCCCGATCGGTCCGGGCCCGGAGGCGCAGCGTGCGCGCAAGTTCTGCAAGTCGCGGCGTCAGGGTTGTCCACTGTCCTGCATATCCTTCCGGTTCAGGGGCTCTTTCCGTTTCGTGAGCGGTATAAAGCGTCGCTTTTATACCTCTGCGTGCTCCGCTCTGGAAGCGGACGCCTCCGAATGCTGTGCCTTCGGCCTGCTCGGGAGCGTCCCGGGACAAGCGAACCGCAACCGTGTCGACAGAGACAGGAATTGTCGTTGTAAAATCCTCCGTCAACACTAGCGTAACAGAGGCTGACGGGTCGACTGTGTCGGCCTGTTGCCCCGCGCCCGATTGATGCCCCGCGCTGGCCAGCCCGATGCGGGCCGGCCCCGCCTCCCCGGGGTTTTCACGCACTAAAGAGAGCTCCGGCCCCTTGTCGGCATCTTCGGTCCATCCACTCCCGTTCCAGTCGGTATACCGGGTTTCGGCAAGGTAGTGGACGGAACGGGGCGCCCCGTACACCGAAAAAAGCGGTCTGCCGGTAAAGTACACGGTGGAGGGCATTGTTGCAGCTCCCGGCGTAAAGCCGTAGCCGGGAATATCCCGTAAAAGCGGAAAAGAAGGGGCAATCCGGTTGATAAGCGGGGCAATATCCGGCGGCGACAAAAAAAACCGTTCTGCGCGGGGATCTCGGGGGAGCACACGTATGACCAGCGATACAATGAGTGCCGCAGCAACCGGTACGCATGCCGATTTCAGCCGGGCGACGGGGTTCTTTCCTGCCAGAAAGGCATACAAAAGCAGCACCGAGACAAACGCGAGTATCAGAAACAGCGCACGATCAAGGATAATACCTGCGCACAAAAACTGAAGTGCGGCAAATGCACATGCAGAGGCAGCGTATTTTTTCTGTCCGAACAGCAGCAGCGGTCCGATCAGGAACAGAGCGTAAAGCTCGGACACAAAAAAGGAAAAAAAGCCGAAGGCATGTCCCTTTCTGGCCATATCCAGCCATGCTTCTGCAAGCGACCGGCGGGCAATCTGGAGCTGAACGAGCACCAGAAGAGTTCCCGCTCCGGCAAGAAGCAAAGCGGCCGCGCGAAAAACTGTGCCCAGCGTGACAGGCAGCCGGGCGCTCCGGCTGTTGACTTCCTGGCCTGCTGTATCCTTCTTTCGCGATGCCAGAAGAATAGCCGCCGCTGTAAGCGCATTCCATGCATACACCTGAATCAGCGGACCTTCCGCACGAAGAAGGATCGAAAAAACGACAAGAGAGCCGACGCTCACGGTGAGAGGAAACAGAAACAGAAGGGCTCTGGCAAGGCGTCTTGCCGCATGCCTGCGATGCTCGCTCATGTTTGGATCAGTGTTATGATGGAACGCAAAGCGCATGGCGTATGTCCTCTATTCCCTGTGCAGGATCGGCCAGTGCGGCGAGCTGTTTTGTTCCGCAGGCTTTTTGCAGCTCCAGAAGCGCTTCGACCGTTGCCCGCTCCCGCTCGGCGGCAATCGGACCCGGACAGGCAAGCAGGTGCGGAGCACGGTTCGCAGGCAAAGCTTCCTCGAATGCGGTAAAAAGATCCAGTTCTGCCCCGCCGAAGCTCCCGACAAGTGGCCTCGTCGTGATCAGCAGGGTCGACGTACTGTTTCCAAAGGCTCGGTCCGGAAACTCCGTTTCCATAAATATAATATTTGTCGACAGGTCGAACACCCGTGTAAAGTCTTCCGGGTTGTCTATCCTGATTCCCTGTTCCCGGTTTCCCAAGACCAGCTCGGCAGGTATTCTGGACTGCGAGAGATACTGGAGCACCGAAAAAGCGGCACTGACAGCCATATCTTCCGAGGCAAGCTTTTCAAGGGTGTTTCGGGGTCCTTGCCAGAGGTCCAGAAAAACGCGCAGCGCTGTCGATCGTGATTTTCCGCTGACAATCCGTGACGGCGTACCCGTCGCCGCCCAGCGTTTCCAGGCGATCCGTGTGGAGGGAATTCCGGCGCGCAGCGGGGCAAGATATTCAAAAATGGACGGATCTTCGTCGAGCGCGCTTGATCCCGGACGATCTGCGCCAGAGGAGCGCGCCAGGCGTTCGACCGAGGAATCGAGCTGCACGAGTTCGGGATACACATAAAAAACGCGGGGTTCGATGCGGGTTTCGAGCGTCAGAATGCCCAGCACATCGGTAAAGCGGTACGAAGAAAGCCCAACAATGTACGTTCCCCGGTATGAACAGCGGATTTCCGCGCGGTACTCGCCGCTTTGCAGGCCTCCGGAAGGAATCGCGACCGAACTGCTAAAAGAATCCAACGGTCCGGGATTTGAAAAAACGCAGACGCCCTGTGCCAGCGGAACAACCGATTCGTTCGAAAAAGAAAGCGCGTATTCAACGGTTTGTCCCTTGCGGGGGTGGTCGCTGGAAAAGTTTTGATGAAATCGAAACCAGTGATTGGAAAGAAAAAGATGCAGAATCGAGGTCAGCACAAGTATCGGCACCCCAAGCGCAATCAGGTCGGACAGCGGTCCCGCAAGTCCGTCGAACGTCGCGAAAATGAACGCCAGTACGGCATACACGGCAAGCGCCAGCGGATTGATGCGCACGGCGCTTACAGTCCGGTCGGCTTTTGAACCGCTGAACACACCCCTGCAATCGCTTGAGCGCTGTCCGTTCTGGAAAGTCGTGCCTGGGATGACAGCAGTATTCTGTGGGCAAGAACAGCCTGTGCAATGCTTTCAGCGTCTTCAGGAATTACAAACGACCTTCCCTCTGTCGCAGCCCTGGTGCGCGCCGCCTGCTGAAGATAGAGCGCCGCCCGCGGACTGGCACCGAGCCTGATGTCCGGATGCTGCCGCGTCGCCCGGACAAGTTCTACAATATAATGGCGTACTGGATCGGAAACATGTACTGCAGAGACAGCAGCGCGTGCGCGCGCGATGGTCTCGGGATTGCATACTGCTTGTATGTCGGCTTCTTTTCCCGGTGCCGTTTTGCGTGCAAGTATTTCGTATTCATTTTCTGCCGAAGGGTACCCGATTTTAAACGAAAGACCGAACCGGTCCAGCTCGGCTTCCGGGAGCGGAAAAGTGCCGGTAAATGATTCTGGATTTTGCGTCGCGATCATAACAAAAGGATCGGGCAAAGGCCGTGTTTGTCCGTCGAGCGTTACTTTCCCTTCCTGCATTGCCTCAAGAAACGCTGCCTGTGTCCGGGGCGATGTGCGGTTCAGCTCGTCTGCCAGAATACAGTGTGTGTGAATCGGACCTTCGCGAAAGACAAAGTTTCCCAGAGCCGGATCCCAGACATTCATGCCGAGCACATCGCCCGGGAGCATATCGGGAGTGAACTGGATACGCGAAAAGTCCATGCCGGCCGCTTTTGCAAGCGCAAGGGCCAGTGTCGTCTTGCCCACTCCCGGTATATCCTCGATGAGGATATGCAGTCCGCCCAGAATTCCCGTGACCGCAAGGCTGACAGTCTCTTTCGAGCCGATAAAAATGCTGGAAACCGCAGTTTCCAGATCGTGTGCGAGTGTCTGAATCCAGCGTGTGTCCTGATCTTGTGTCTTCATGCGGTGATCCCTGCGGCAGTGTTAAAATTTATCGCGCGACAGCGGTGTTCCTATCCATATTCCCTCGGCCCCAAGATATTCCCTTCGCTGTCCCTCGATCAAAAATTGCACTGACTTCACTGTGGGAAACGTAGTTGCCGTATATACCACCTGGGCAAGCTGCCCGAGGTAGCCTTCAATGCCATACTCGGTAAACTGGAATTCCTCACTGACATTAATAAGCGCGACTCCGTCCTTCACGGTAGCCGACAAAAGCTTGGTTCCCTGCGGAATAAGGCTGCGCAAGCCCTTGTCCTGCTCAGCCCGGGTTGTGCCCCGAAACAGTTCATTCAGAGCGTCGGTCATCGGCGAATCAGACTTCGGAATTGTCCTGTGCGATTCTATTCGCGAGACAGTTCCCTCCGCGTCGATTTTCACAAACCAGAGGCTCGCTTTTCGTGTCGGGACTGTAACAGCCGGTTTGGTCGTTTTCTCCGCCGTCGGTTGTGCGGCGGTACCCGGTGCGACCGGTTTGGCTGCAGCCCCCCCCGCCGGTGTTTCTGCGGTTTTCGTGGACTGTGCCCCTCCCGCAGACTCGGCTTGTCTTCCAGCGACAGCCTGCGGTTCGGCCGGTGCTGGCACAACACCCGTCTGGCCGGCAGGTTTGGTCGTGTCTGCAGGTTTCGCCGCGCCGGCAGCTGCTTCGCCAGTTGCTTTGCCAGATGCTTCCTTTTCCGGATCTTTCTTGATCTGGTCCGTCACCTGTTCCAAGTCCTTCGGAACCAGCTCCGTGTTCCGTCCGCCAAATGAAAAGACCTCGTTCAGCCCGGTTTTTTCGAGCGTTTCGGCGATGTTTTTCCGGTTAAGAAGAAAAAGCACTATAAAAAGGAGTATGACGGCCACCCAAAACAGAGGCCCCAGCGCTGCGTTCTTTTTTTTCTTCCGTTCAGCCATAGTTGTTCATGATACGACTAAAAACGGCTGTATGCAAGGCTGTTTTTTTGCGGTATAGTACAGGAGTGATCAAGTTCGAAGGATTATCGGCTTCCCGCGGAATCGTCATCGGTCCGGTGTTCTGCCTTGCGGACGAACTTCCCGTTTCCGTTCCCAGATACGGAATAGCCGCAAAGGACATAGACCGGGAATGGCAGCGTTTTCAGTCTGCGCTGGAAGTGTCCCGAAAAGAAATATCCCTGATACGGGACGAACGGAACAAGGAACAGACCGAAATTCTCGACGCACATCTGATGATGCTTTCAGATCCTGAATTCATTCCCCAGATCCGCAAAACGATGGAATCAAACCTTGTAAATATCGAGTCCGCCCTGCAGACCAAGGTTGACGAATCCGTGTCCATCCTCCGTTCGACCGGCGACTCCTATCTTGCCGAGCGCGCAGTCGACATTGAAGACGCCTTCGGCCGCGTCATGGGCCACCTCTTGCAGGAAAAACCCGGCGCCCGCTCAGGCAATGCCGGAAGCCGCTTCGTTCCGCCCGGAACCATCCTGGTTGCCCGCAACCTCAAGCCGTCGGAGGCTCTGTCCCTCCGAGACTCGGGCATCACCGGCATCATCCTCGAAGAAGGCGGCGCGACAAGCCATGTCGCCATACTCGCCCGTTCCTGGCGCATCCCCGCCGTCATGGGCGTCCGGGGCATCCTTGCGCGCCTGGTCGACGGCGAAGAAATCATCCTGGACGCAAACGACGGTCTGGTCATTTCAGAGCCTGCCAAAGATGTATACGAGGCCTACCGGCAGCGTTCCTTGGCCGCCGAACGCAAGCTCGCCGCATCCGCGGCCGACAGGGACTTTCTTCTTTCGGCAAAAGCTGAAACTCGCGACGGAGCGGCAATGACGCTTCGGTGCAACATCGCCGGAGTCGCAGACGCAGAACAGTCGCTGATAGAAGGCGGAGAGGGCATCGGCCTGTTCCGTTCGGAGTTCCTGTTCCTTGGAGAAGAGGATCTCCCGGACGAAGAAACCCAGTTCGAAGCATATCGCGAAGTTGCCTCGCGCATGAACGGGGCGCCTGTAATAATCCGAACCCTCGACGCCGGCGCCGACAAGATGATCGGCGAACAGATCGAGCTCGATGAAAAAAACCCCCTGCTTGGCTGGCGCGCGGTCCGCTTTTGCCTGGACCGCCGGGACATGTTCAAGGAGCAGCTGCGGGCAATCCTGCGCGCAACCGCTTTCGGGGACGTCAGGATCATGTTCCCCATGATCTCGAATGTGGAAGAGCTCGACGCGGCCCTCGACGTACTCGAAGAAGCCAAATCGGATTTATCCGCAGCGGGCATCCCGTTCAACGCCGAGGTCAAGGCAGGCGTCATGATCGAAATCCCCGCTGCCGCAGTCTGTGCCGATCTGCTCGCCAAGAAAGCCGATTTTATGTCGATCGGAACGAACGACCTGATCCAGTACACCATGGCCGTCGACCGGGAGAACCCCAAAGTAGCCCATCTTTTCGACGGCTTCAATCCGGCAGTTCTGCGCCTGATCAAGCAGACGATAGACGCAGGGAAAAAAACGGGTACGGAAGTGTCCATGTGCGGCGAAATGGCCGGAGACCCTGCCTCGGTGCTGCTGCTGATGGGTCTGGGCCTCAGAAGCTTCAGCATGTCGCCCTCGCTGGTCATGCAGATCAAGGAACTCGTCCGGAGCGTAACCCTTACCGATGCCCAAGAAATTGCCGAAGCCGCGATGGAACTGTCCGCCGCGCGCGAAATCCGGAAACTCGTACAGGAAAAACTGAAAACCTATGAATGACACCGAAGATATCGTCCCTGAATTCGACGAAGAAAAGACGTACCGGAACCTCCCGCTCGTCGTAATCGTTGGCCGCCCGAACGTCGGTAAATCGACTCTTTTCAACCGCCTCCTCCGCAAGCGCCGCGCCATTACCGACCCGACCCCCGGCGTCACCCGCGATCCCATCGAGGATGCCTGCTTTGTAAACGGAAAACCCCTGCGCGTTATGGACACCGGCGGCTTCAAGCTGGAGCGCATTCCGGGAACCCGCGAAGCCGAAATGGACGAACTGGTTGTCGAAAAAACCATCTCCTCGCTCAAGAAGGCAGACCTCATCCTCCTCCTGCTCGAAGCAGGCCTTCCCACCGCGGAGGACGAAGAGTTCATCCAGCTCCTCAGGCCCTACGCATCGAAACTTCTCGTCGCGGTCAACAAGACCGAAGGCGGAAGGCGCGAAGCCGATTCCTGGAACTACCTCCGCTTCGGCTTTGAAAAAGTACTGTTCATCAGCGCCGAGCACGGCGACAACATCCTCGAACTCGGCGAGGAAATAACCGGCAGGCTCGACTTCAGCCGCGTCGAGGAAGGCGAAGAGGAGAAGCGCATTCGCATCGCCATCGTCGGCAAGCCGAACACCGGCAAATCGACGCTCTCGAACCGCCTCACCGGCACCGACGCTTCCATCGTATCGAACATAGCCGGCACCACCCGGGACGTCGTCGAAGGGGCCTTCGAGTACAAGGGACACAAGTTTCAAGTGCTCGACACCGCCGGTATCCGGCGCAAAAGCCGCGTCAAGGAAGACATCGAGTACTACTCCGTCAATCGTGCCATCAAAACCCTCAAGCATGCCGACATCGTCATCCACATGATCGACGCGAACGAAGGACTTGCCGAACAGGACAAAAAAATCATCGCGCATGCGTCGGACAACGGACTCGGCGTCATCTTCGTGCTCAACAAATGGGACACCATCGACAAGGAGCGCACGTCCTTCAAGGAAATGGAGCGCAACATGAAAGTCATGTTCGCCCACATGGACTATGCCCCGGTTCTTCCGGTTTCCGCCCTCAAGGGTTCCGGTGTCAACGATCTTTTGAATATGGCAATCGAACTGTACGGCCAGCTGTCGCGCAAGATCGAAACTTCGGCGCTCAATATGGCCCTGAACGACTGGGTAACCGCTACGCCGCCCCCGCAGGGGAGGGTGAACAAATTCAAGATCCGGTATATAGTGCAGACGCAGACGAATCCCGTCAAATTTCTCGTATTCGCTACCAGGCCCGAATCCGTCACCGATTCGTACCTTGCCTATATCCGGAACCGCATCCGCAAGGACCTCGGTTTTGACCGCATTCCCGTCGTACTCGAAGTCAAAGGCAGCCGCAAGAAATGGGAAAACCGCGAGACATGACGCTCCGCACCGCGCCTCGCCCATCGTTTCGACAGGATTAACACAGTGCCTGAATTTTCGATCGGAGAAGCAGAACGCCTCACCGGACTCAAAGCCCACGTCTTGCGGTACTGGGAGGAAGTCGTCCCCTTTATTCGCCCGCGCAAGGACGATCAGGGCCGGAGGTACTACCGCACCCGCGACATCGAACTCATACGCCGCGTAAAACACCTTGTACAGGTTAAAAAGTACACACTTGAAGGCGCCGGAGAGCGGCTCATTGCCGAACTCACCGACGTCAAAGCCCAGAGCGCCCGGCAGGAACTCAACGAAATCCGCGCCGAATTGATGCGCCTCTATACTATCGTGCGCAAAGAGCGCTCACAGGGAGAAACACACACGCCATGACCGACAAACCCGACGGAGAGAACAAACCGTTCTACGAGGATATCTTGTCCAAAAAAAACCGTCCATCCAGAAAAAGGAAGAACAACGAAGGCCCCGGAGCGAAAAAGCCCCGAACCGACCAGGCATCCACAGACAACAAAGCCGATCCGCGTATCCCGGGCAGCGGTCCCGCTTCTCCGCGCCGAAGTCCCGGAACCGGCCGTTTCGGCCCGGATCGCGGCGGCCCGGCTCGCGGCGGCCCGGCTCGCAGAGGTCAGGCCCGCCAGGGTCCTGCCCGCCGCGGGCCGGTAAATCCGCATGCCGACAACGAATTTGCCGAAAGCCAGCGCCTCTTTGCCCGCGAACAAAGCGAACAGCGAGGCACGGATAGAAGCGATTCTGCAGGGCGCGAGCCTTACGGGCGTGGCCCATACCGCGGCCGTCAGGATTCCGGCTGGGACGGGCGATCTGACCGCCCGCCTTCAGGCCGGTCTGGAGATCGCCGCGACGACCGCCGCAATGAACGCTTTAGTGAACGCTCAAACGAACGCTCCGGTGATTTCCGACCCCGCACGGGTGCCTCTGCCGGAGGCGGCTACAAGGGGAAGCCCTTTGTTCCGCCGCGAGCGGGCATACCGGTGTTCGGAACGCTTCCGGGCGAAACCAGAGCTCTGCTCGAAGCGTTTCCCGACATCGTGCAGTCGGTATTCCCCATGGACAGCAAAAAAATACAGGGATTACCGAACGACATACGCGAACTGTCCCACGAGCTGACCGACGAGCGTTCCGAACGCCGCGTCGGCTACATGAACGAACCGCCGGTCCTTGGTGCCTATATCCGCTACTATCAGTGGTGGAACCTCGTGCGCCTGACCCGCATCTTTTCGTCCCTACCGCTTGAGCTTAACGACGGCGACGCAGCGGTAGACCTGGGTTCCGGCCCCCTGACGTTGCCGATTGCTCTCTGGATGGCGCGCCCCGACCTGCGCGCAAAGAAGATTCTATGGTACTGTGTCGACATTTCGCAGGGAGCGCTCGCTGCCGGCGAGGAACTCTTCCTTGCGCTTGCGGCAAAAACCGGGAACGAACCCTGGGAAATCGTGCGCATCAAGGGCGAGTGCGGGGTTTCCCTCCGCCGGAAAGTGTCCCTGGTCGCGAGCGCGAATATGTTCAACGAACTGTTCTGGGACAATCCCCTTCCCCTGGAAGCCCAGGCCAAGCACCATGCGGAAACCCTTGCAAGCTATGCCGACCGGAACGCGTCGATCCTCGTCATTGAGCCGGGCGTACCGCGCGCCGGCCGCTTTGTCTCCCTGCTCCGCGATTCGCTCATACGGACGGGCTTCGAAGCAGTTGCTCCCTGTCCCCATCAGACAACCTGCCCGTTTCCGGGGCTCCGTTACGGGAAATGGTGCCATTTCGTCTTCGACACCGTGGACGCCCCTGCCAAACTGCATAAACTGTCCGAGGATGCAGGCCTTTCCAAAGACCGCGCTGCGCTCTCGTTCGTCTTCTCAACAAGGACCGAACATGCTGAAGAGCCGGCCACCGATGCCGAACCTGAATCCGCAGTCCTGCCGGATGCTGCCGAAGCTCCCGTTTCCGCAGAAGCCCCGTCGCTCGTCATGTCGCGGCTTTCGAGCATGTTCCCGGACCTTTCCGTGCGCATCACGAGCGATCCCATCAAGCTGCCCGACTTCTACACCGGACGCTACGGCTGCTCCGAAATGGGCATGGTCCTGCTGACGGGAACCTACGCGGCTGCCGATTACCTCAAAGGCCTCGATTCTGGTTCTTTCGTGACGGTGCCCCGTCCTGCGCACAAGAAAGCGGAAACTGACCAGAAAACCGGCGCCCTGCTAATCCGCCTTAAATAAGAACCCCGCACGGGCCTGATTCGACATCGGACCCGTCCCGAGCGTGCTTCCCGGGCATAAAAAAAGGCGAATCCGCAGTCCTGCGGATTCGCCGTTCTTTCCGTCGAAAAGATTTCCCGCTTCAGTCTGATTCCAGCGGATCTGCCTTGTAAAGCTTTGCGAGCTGCTTGCGCGTGCTGTCGAGGTCCTTGGGGTAGGGCGCGGTAAACTCCATCATTTCGCCTGTTGCCGGGTGCGCGATGCGCATCTTGTACGCGTGCAGGGCAAGCCGGTCCAGAAGCGGGCGTTCGGTGAATTCGTCGCCCTGCCACTTGCGCTTGATCTTTGAAAGGAGAAGCGGCTCGCCGTTGCCGTAGAGGGGATCGCACACGATGGTAAGGTCTGAAAGCTGGAGGTGCACGCGAATCTGGTGCGTGCGCCCGGTAATCGGTTTCGCTTCGATCCAGCTGTACGGTCCGCAAATCGCCAGAACAGTGAACAGCGTCTTTGCATCCTTTCCCTTGTGCTTGTCCCGGACCGTGCGATGCTTCGCGTCTCCGTCGGCCCGCAGCGGCACGTCGACTTCATGCGTGTCCCAGCCCGGTCGTCCGTGGACGAGCGCATGGTAGGTCTTGTCCACCTCCCGGTTTTCGAAGGCCATGCTGAGTGTGCGGTGCGCGCTGTCGGTCCTGCCGTAGATTACAAGTCCCGACGTGTCCTTGTCGATGCGGTGTACGGCGTACAGCCGCTCCCCTTCGCCGCAGAGCTCCGCCGTCGCCAGCACGTCGAGCCTCGGCGCCTCCGGATCCCAGCGGTCCTGCGCCACGAGCAGTCCTGACGCCTTGTTGAGCACGACTATATGTTCATCCTGATACACCACGGAAAATTGTTCCACTCTTTTCATACCCGCGAATATACCAGAAAACCCGCACTCTGTCCCCGGTTTGCGCGCTCAGAGTCCATCGCTGTGCGGCTTCGCGGCTTTGCAGCTTTGTGTCTGTGCGCGCATCCGCGCGATAAACGGATCTTCGAAAGGGCGCGGATTCTTTACGGGGATTCCGGATCTCCACATAACAGAAAGCCGATTTCTCCGCGATTCAAGGGCAAGGAGTGTTTCAGTGGAACACGAACTCAATCTGACCAATGATTATCTTTTTCGGTGTGTTCTGGGTGACAGAAAAAACACTGCCATTTGAGCCGTTTTCAAAAGTCGGTTACTTTTGCAAGAAGCTCTTGGAGTTCAACAGCAAGTCTTTATAATATAATGACTTGCTGTTGAACTCCACATACATTATTTGTTGCAATTACAAAAATCACTGATTTTTGAAATTGCCTCGATGACTTGTGATTTTTCTCCATGTACATCTAAGGTTGCTCTTTCAAAACTTTCCGAGTTTTGAAAGAGCCTCTTTTGGGCAATTTTACAAAAGAAGGTCGCGCGCAAGGACGGGCGAAAGATACAGCGCCCGCAGGGTGCATCGACCGGGTTAGATTTTCGATCCGGCTATATTTCCTTTTCGAATGAGCCGATGCTGGTTTCCCGGAAACCGATTTTTGAAAGATATTTCCAGTGTGCTGCGCCAACGTTGTTGTAGACAAAGCGGATATAACCCTTTTCGCGGAACAGCGGCAGTTGCCGGTCGAAAAAATAGCGGCCTATCTTGGTATCCCGGTAGCGGGGCGTCACAAAATCAATAAGAATCTGACATTCAGCCGGACTGTTTTCCTTCCAGGCAAACAGTCCGGCTATTTCGCCGTTGCACACAAAATAAGAAAACCCGCGGGCTTCAGCAAAGGAGTCTTCGCCAAAAATCCCGACAATTTCTTTCCGGTGCAGTTCATAGAAAAAATCAAGGAATGCGCTTCCGCGTTCGGCTTTTACCAGCCGGTAATCAGCCTTTACCTTTGATATTTTGAACACATACCAGAGATCGATCACAATAATACCGATGTTCATTACAATCGTCGGTGTCGATTTTGTCAAAAAAGCAAAAATGACAAACAACAGAGATCCTGCGGCATTTATCCAGCGCAACTTGACGATTGACTTCATGGTAAGCGAAATCAGTATAATAAACGAGCCTGCATAACCGAGCAGATTAATGTACACGTCCATCAACAATCCTCCATAAGGCAGCAGCAATCAAAGACAATACCAGCACATCAATCGAGACGTCCTTGTCACACTATAGGCGAAAATCGGAGTTTTGTTCCATCAAAAACGGAGTCGAACCTGGCACCGTCCGGAACAGGCAGGTTCAGCGCAAGACCAGTTCAACGTCAAGAATGTAATTCATCTGTTCCGGGACAGAGCCGGATAAAAACGTAAAAAGAAGCTCGGCCGCTTTCGAACCGATGTCCTTCAGCGGCTGCCGGATAGTGCATATAGGCAGGGACAGGTAATCAAAGAAGCGGTAATCGTCGAAGGTTCCGATGCCGAATTTGTGCAGATCGATGGCCGACAGGCGCAGAAGGTCGATGCAGTCCAGCAGAAAGTCGCCGCCTGCAGTTACGTACAGGGCGTCCATGTCGGGATACAGCGAGATTATGCGGGCCATCATGTCCCGGGTCGCCTCTATGCTGTACGAGGTGTACTCGACGGCATTCCAGGCGATGCCGGCTCGCGCAAGGGCGCTCCGGTAGCCTTCGACGCGCTCTTGCGTATACAGATAGGAAGCAGGTCCTGAAAGGCAGACGATCTTCCGGTACCCTTCCCCGATCATGTGCGAAACCAGACGATCGCTCCCGCCCTTGTTGTCGACATCGACGGAATAATGCTGTATCTGGGCATTGCGCCCGATGAACACGAAAGGTATCTCCTCTTCGATCAACCGGCTTGTGATGGCGGGATCGAGCTGCTCGGCGCCGATGATCAAGCCGTCGACATTGCGCCGGCGGATGACGGTCTCGACCGGAGCGGAGA
>SHOL01000297.1 GCA_004294945.1 Treponema sp. | reverse complement strand
GGTTGGTGCGATGTGTACAGCTGGTGAGTCACCGCTTGGCTATCCGTTTGTTGCCAAACCGAGATTCGGGAGCCGTGGCCGTGGGGTGGCGCTCGTCAAAGGGCCTGCCGACCTTGAAGCGCTCGCACCGCTCCTTCGAAGCGAGCCGTACATATTCCAGGAATTTGTGGCAGAATCGGCCGGACGCGATCTCCGTTTTTTTTTCGCCGGGGGCGAGATAGTCGCGTGCGTCGAACGGCGCGGGAAGGACGACTCATTCGTGTCCAACGCGAGCGAGGGCGGATTAGTGCGAATTCCTGAAAACTGCGAAGCGCTGGTTGAACGGCTTTCTTCCGAGGTCCTCAGGATCGCGCGGGAAGCAGGCCTCTGGTACGGAACGGTAGATTTTCTCTTTGGCACGGAGGAATTTCCGGTGTGCGAGATCAATGCGTGCCCGGGTTTCGAAGCGCTCGAAAAAGCGACTGGACTCGATATTGCAGGTATGCTGGTCGAGCGTCTAATGCGCGATTTCGACGGCGCATAACAGCGGGCGCACGTTTGGCTCGCACGCGCAGGCTTGGATACGCGCGCGCAGGGTTGGGGGCAGGTGCACGCACGTTTGGTTCGCGCGGTTTCGCTGCCTTGTGCGCGATTTCGGCGACCCTTATTTTTCTCCGAGCAACTGCTTGAGCTCCCGGATTTCGGCAGCCAGTTTTGACCGCTCCATTCTCTGATACTTCGCCGGAACCATTTCACGGCTGGTACATTCAAGTATGGCAACGAGGTTCTGCAGTTCGATTTCGTACGGATACGCCGGCGGGATAAAGTCGCGCACAGTTTCTTCCATATCTTCGCGGGTAACAATCGCGCGGTTATCCATGGTTGCCGTCATCTTGGCTCGAACAAGAATCGCTTCGATATCGGCCCCCGACACCTCGAATTTAAAATTCCTGAAAATTTCGGATAGGGGAAAATCTTTTACCTTTATATCCAGTTTTCTTTGCAGTGTTTTGAAGAGTTCAACTTTTTCGTCGAGGGTTTCCGGATAAAAGAGCGCAAGGTGCTCCTCGGCCCTGCCCTGCCGTTTGAGGTCGATCGGCAGCAGGTCGGGGCGGCAGGTGATCAGGAACCAGATGATTTTTCCGCGGTATTCGGTATTGCCCATAAAGCTTGCGATCTGCGCGAATACGCGATTCGAGGTGCCCGAGTCTCCGTCGCTCTCGCGGTCGCCAAGGAAGGCATCGGCTTCGTCTATCATGACGGCGACCGGCGCCATGGCCCGCAGGATATTCAGGACTTTTTCGAGGTTCGATTCGGTGGCGCCCTGCCATTTGGAACGGAAATTGCGCAACTTGACCATCGGAATGCCGATTTCGCCCGCAAAGGCCGAAACAAGAAAGGTTTTACCAGTCCCGATGGGGCCTGCGATAAGGTAGCCCATCGGCAGCACGTCGGTACGGTTTTGCTTGAGGGCGCGTGCAGCGCTCTGGAATC
>SHOL01000119.1 GCA_004294945.1 Treponema sp. | reverse complement strand
CCTTTTCATCGATTCCAGTTCGCCGGTAAAACAAAAACTGCAGCCGGAGAGGACTCCACCCCGGAGCGGTTCGGTGACAGAAACGGCGCCTGAAGCGAGCAGCGTATCCATTTCGCTCCGGAGCGTTTCGAGACCTTCCTTGAGTGCACGGGCGAGTATCGAGCCGAACTGATAGACACCCGAAAAATCTTCTTCGCTTGCCGAACGGAGCTTTTCCAGGGTGTCGAAGCCGGCTTCCACAAGTTTGTCCACCATGGTTTCGCCGATGCCTTCGATATCGAAGCCGGCGATAAAGGACTGCAGAGGCACCGAAGAGCGGGCTTTGAGCGAGCGGAGTACCTTGGCAGCGCTGACAGGGCCCATGCGGTCCAGTGAAGCCAGTTCGTCCACGGTGAGCGTGTACAGGTCGGGAATCGAGCGGACCCGGCCGGAATCGAACAGCCGTTGTATAAGATTGACGCCGAAATCGCGAATATCCAGGACGGAAATCCATTTTTCCAGACGATGATGGATGATTTTCGGACAGGAGGGATTCGGACAGCGTAACCGGGTGCCTTCATCGACAAGAGCGGTTGCACAGGTGACGCAATTCGATGGCAATTCAATGTCTGTCGCGTCCGGAGGATTTTCCACCAACGCTTCAATTTTCGGTATTATTTCACCGCGTTTGGTTACCAGGACTCTGCTGCCGATTTTCAGTCCCGTTGAACGGATGAGATTCGGATTTGCAAGATTAGCCCGTTGGACCGTGGTTCCGGCAAGCTGTACCGGATCGATTACCGCAATCGGGGTATAGGTAACTCCGGAAACGCTCCATTCTACCGACCGAAGCACGGTGACAGCCTCTTCAAGACTGAATTTGAATGCTATTTGCTTTTCCGGCCGGGATCTGGACAGGTCGGCAGGATCGATCTGTATTCCTTTGACAACGAGACCGTCGATATCGTAGGGGAGCGAGGGTCTCAGGTCCATCACCTTTGCACGATAGTCGATAACTGCATTCGCTCCTTTGCAGCGGTGCATCGGAACAACAGAAAATCCCGACCTTTCAAGCCAGGCCAGTTTTTCGAGCTCGTCGGAGAACGGCGAGTGGCCGGTAAACGGGCTTCCGGGAATTCCGGGGGCGGCGTCGTAGCAGATAACCTCCAGATGTTCGCTTCCGGAGCCATCTTTCCGTTTCATGAGTCCGTTTGCGGCATTTCTGCAATTGGCCTTGTCGCTGTAGAACTGTGCAAGCACCGAACGCCGCATGATCACTTCGCCCCGGACACCTCCGGTAAACGGATGCGCTCCGTCCGGGCCGGAATCACCGGAAAGAACCGGTACGACACCGTTCATTCTGGAGGCATTTGAAGTGATGTCGTCGCCGATGCGGCCGTCGCCTCTGGTTACAGCGCGGATAAAACGACCGGCTTCGTACTGAAGCTCAAGGCTGGCGCCGTCAAGTTTGTATTGTACCAGAAAATCGCTGAAATCTTGTTTATCTGCCCAAGCACTGAATGCTTCCGGATTTGCCGCTTTTTCCTGGCTGCCCATGGGAATCAGGTGATATTCTTTTGAAAAACCATCTGTCGATTCGGAGTTGATCGTCCTGAAAAGCAGATTGTCCGGATCGATCCGCTTGAGTTCGTCCCAAAGGCGGTCGAATTCGTCATCGCTTATCTCCGGATTTCCATTGTAATAGAGTTCCTGGTGACGCCTGATTTCCCGTTCAAGACTTTTTTTGCCCTTTGAAGCGGAAGATCGCGATACAGGAGCAGGATCGGACATTGCGTTACGCCTCCGGCGTTTTCTTGATAAACATCAGCTCATGTATCGAGTGATGCGCTTCCTTTCCCTTGACTTCAAAACGGGTTTCCGGCCGCCATGACTGCCGGGGGGCGAAACCCTCATACTTGTTTTCCAGCTGGGGGGTTGCAGTCAGCTCGAAAAAGGCTTCTTCGGCATAGGGCTCCCAGTCGCTGACCATGTACAGGTATCCGCCGGGAGCAAGCTTTCGGGCCAGTAGATTCGTCCGGGGCCGCTGAACAAGCCGGCGTTTGTGATGACGTTTTTTTGGCCATGGATCCGGAAAAAAAATATGAAAAGCCTGAACGGAATTGTCTGGAATCATGTGTTCAAGCACTTCAATCGCGTCGTGCTCGATAATGCGAACATTCGTCAATCCGCGTCTTTCTATCTCGCCGAGCAGACGGCCGACTCCCGCACGGTGGACTTCGATGCCAAGATAATTTTTATCCGGATTTTCATCAGCGATGATAGCGGTTGCCCTGCCCATCCCGAAACCGATTTCTACAGTTACCGGAGATGTGTTCTCGAAAATATCGACGAGATTGAGAATCTGCTCGGCGAACGGAAGGCACCAGCGCGCAGAATGGATGACGTAATCGCGCTTTTGCGCTTCCGTCATGCGTCCAGCTCTGAGAACATACGTGTGAACCTCTCGCAGATGCGATGTATCTTCTGTATCTTGCATATAGGTCGCTCAGTATACTCTATTTTCTGCGATCTCAACAACTGCTGGCGGCAGAAATCAGTCGTTCAGGGGAATCGGCGAAAGCAGGATGCCTGCCGACCCGTTTTGGGTTTCGGCATAGCACTGGACGGTTACCGCTTTTTTTGCGAGTGCGCGCAGACTTTCGAGGGTTCCTTCTTGCCGCAATTCCTGGGTTGCGGGAACGCGCCATGAATAGAGCACAGTGCCGTTTTGATCTGAGAGTATGAGAAACACGCGGGAAAAAGGGCTGGAATTCCCGGCATACTCGATACTCCAGTTTTCTTCTGAAACAGAAAATTTCATGGGCGAGCGCTCCGGAAAATCCGGCCTGATCAGATTGAAAGAACGGATAGCTTCGTTTCCTGCCATGTCGTAAACCGAAATGGTATACATTCCTCCGGGAAGCTCTGCATCGCCGGGACCAGCAAGCATATTCGATCCGGTCCAACGGTCCTTCCCGCGCATGCGAACCAGCTCCTGGCCTTTTTCCACTGTCCAGACCAGATTGGTCTCGTTATGCGTAACCGTCATTCGGGAAAAATCAGCTTCACCGTCGCTATCCTGGAAAAAAACAAAGACAGACAGCCGTTCACTGAAAGAAAGGGAGGGGTTCTGGATTCTCACCAGCTGTACCTGGGATGAACGTATTTCAGGCGATCCTTGCGCGCACCCTGCGGCAAAGCACACGAAGGCTAGAACCAGCTGCACAGACAGCAATCGCGATTGTTTTTTGGACAGCGTTACTACCATAACCGTATTCAGCTAAAAAACAAAAGTCAGACTGATGACCGTCAAATCCGAATCCCGGAACTGATTTGCAAGCGATTCGAACCGGACATTTACTTTTTCGCAGGCTTCGCTCAGATAGGACAGATAATACATTCCAAGATTGGAATCTTCCTGCCCTTCCGGGATTTCCCGGTAAAAGTCGATAAGGGATTTTTTCTTGAGATCCGCGTTTTTCTTGTCGTTGAGGTTTTCACGGAAGGTTTCAGACTGATCGTCCTTGTTATACAGGGTTATCTGGAGTTTTCCCTGCGTACCTATCGAAGTGCTTCCGCCGCCGAGTTTCCAGGAAATAAAAACCAGTTCATGCTTTCGTTCAAGTTCTGCGATGACTTTCTTGCGGATATTGGGATCGAACATGACGGTATTGGGATCGACAGTTCCCTTGTACATATTTTTTACTTCTTTACGCAAATTGGTGTTCTCTGCGCTGATAACCAGCTCCATTAACATCAATGAAATGTATTCGGCGATTTTTGCCTTGTCCATGAACTCGGTAAGACTGGTCCGGATAGTTCGCAGAATGTTGTCGAAACCGTCGGCATCCTTGAACTTGGTAATGATAAACCAGGTGAAGGGCCGAAGATTGTTCATGAATTTTTCGCTGAGCAAAAGCTGAATGTTTTTTTCTTCGGGAAGCAACGACGTGTTTTTGTTAATAAAGGTATACAGGGGAGAAAGGATCTCCTGCTTTGCTTCATAGATGATTTTTTCGTTTTTTTTAAGAATTGAACGGAGAAAATTGTCGTTTATGTGGGTTTTTTCATCGATAATATTGGCCGGATTCAGTCTGTTCCATTTCTTTATTACATCCGAAGATAAAATCTGCGAAAAAATATACGAATCGTACTGCCGGTACAGCATGGAATACACAATCAGTTTTGAAAGATCCATCGTCTCCTGACGCGAAGTGACGAATTCCGGTTTTGAAATTTCTATTTTCGAAATATAATCGATCAGCAAAAGTCTTTGAATGGTTGCCGGCGTGAACTCGTCCAGGGAGATACCGTATTCTTCAACATTGTCGGCAAGTTTGAATTTGAGCAGTTTTTTGTTCTGACGTATAAAAAAGGTTGAACCTTCCTGTGTAAGAATAATCTTTAAAGGCAGGTTCAAAATACTTTTTTTTTCTCCGGATGCCATCAATTCCCCCACAAAGGCAGCTGCGGAAAGCCTTGAAGCCGACATCCGCAATAGCTTTTTAAGTATATACCAGATAACGGTCTTTGTACACGTATTATGCTTGTACTCTTTCTTATCGGCACAATCGCGGAAAGACTATACTTGACGTCTTTATTGGTAAGATTCTATTCTTTCAGGATATGTTCCGCCGCCTGTTTCTATCTGTTATTATCTGCACATTCACGACAGCACCCGCACTGCTCGCGGCAGGAACCGGCGTTTTTGACGCAGAGGCCGCTGGGTTCAATGCCGGAAGTGGCGCCCGCCGCTGTCTTTCCCTGGTTTTCCCGACGGATGCGGGCAGTCCGGAGCATCCATCTTTTACCTCATCCAGAAATGTATCCGCATCGGTCCCTCCCGGGTATACCCTCCTGCCCGTACAAACGAGCAGAGTCCCTCTTTCTGTTCCGGATTTTCTGAACGATTCCGTACCAAAAGATCATCGTGTTCAGATTGAAAAACTGGCTGATTTCGACGAAGCAGTTGTGCTTATTGTGCAATCCGGTTCCGATTCGTCAATCCAGCTGTGTGTAGGCGCAGGGGGTACAACAGCTCCCGGATGGCTAGTTGAAAAACTGGTATCCTTGTTCAGCGAAGAAGCTATCCCGCTGTCGTTCGAGGAAACAAGCCTCCCCGTGTACCGTCTTGGATGGATCGACGGAGACCCGGACCTAAAACCCTATCTGGAAGCGGGAATCCCGGCAATCGCGCTCAGGACGAATTTGGATATCGGCCGGATTATCGGCCGTCTGGCACAGGATCTTTCAAACGGAATACCTGCAGAAAACGACCGCTTCTACCAGATAGTCAAAACCGACGGTTCCTGGCGCATACTGGAAGAAACGACGCTCGTTTTCGGCATTGTCGGTATTTCGGCCCTTTTCCTGTTTATTCTGTTTATGTTCGGGTTTGTATTCGGCAAGCATCGCGATCGTCACAGACGGGATACAGCCAGATTCTGGTGGATGCCGGTAGTTTATTTGGTGCTCGACATTGCCTGTCTTTTGCTTGCACAACGGCTGGTACTCTTTCTGTTCGAATATCGATTCGCAGAAGCTGAGGCAATCCGCTATCTGCCGGTTCAGGCGCTGCTGGCAAAAATCGTGTTTACGCTGTTCTTTGTATCGCTGTTCGAATCGTTCAACCAGTTAATCCGTTTTCCTCCCGACAGTTTTATTTACGGATATATGGCCAGCGTAGTCTGCCTGATCAATGTGTTTATCTTTTCCTCGGTCGATTTTTCCCTGACGCCGATATTTCTGGCCGTCTATGCGATAAGCTTCATTTTCTATCACTTGCATCACCCCGTAACCCAGGTGCTTGCGATTCCTGCGTCAGTGATTCCGTATGTCCACACTGTCCGGATTGTGTTCAATGCGGGAGAACACACGCTTGCATCACTGACCGATTCCAGCCTTCCGGTGACAATCCTGCTTGCCTTTCTCCTTTTGCCCGTACAACTGCTGTTTCTTCGCTTGCTGCATTCGATCGGGATCTTCGGCAAGAGGAAAAAACGCTTTATACCGTTCAATCTTGTCGCTATTTTTATTATCGCCTCGGCAGCACCGGTGTATCTCCTTTTTACACCGGCATGGAGTGCAGAAAAACCGCTGGCGGTTCAGCTTACAGAGCGGCTCACCGATGCAGGTTCGTCTCTGGAGACGGATATTCCACCATCCATGTCCACCCTGGAACCGACATATTCCGAAACACTTGCTGCATTTCCATCAATTCCCCAAAACCCGGAATCTTTTATCAGGGTTTCAATCGAATCACGCCCGTTCCTGGATCGCCGTCTGATTACCCTGACAGCCGGCTCTCTGGTAGAGCCGGTCAGAATCAGACTCACGGTAGCCGCTTCACAGGGAATCGCAGTATTCGATGCTTCCGAACCGTTTGAACTTGCTTCAGGCGGGCAGAGCGCCATTTTCATGTCGGATCTATTTCCGGGCTCTGTTCTTGAATACCAGTTCTCTTCATCCGATGATCCTGAACTCGCCGCAACAGTCACCGTCTGGTCTCTGGACAATCCAAAAGGGCTTACAGTTACCGGAACACATGTACAGTGCTCATATCTGCTGGAAGTAGAAAGATCGTTCAGCATCCCGCTTTCCGGAACAGCGGGCGACCCGTTATGAAACCGATCTTCTTTCATGTGGATCTTGATGCCTTTTTCGCCTCGGTCGAACAGCTGGACAACCCATCCTACCGGGGGAAGCCCGTCATTGTCGGCGGAGATCCCGCAAAACGGGGAGTTGTGTCGACCTGTTCATACGAAGCAAGAAAATTCGGAGTGCATTCTGCAATGCCCATGTCGCGTGCGGTCCAGCTGTGCCCGCACGCGATCTTTACCAGAGGACGCATGCATCGATACTTCGAAAAATCCCGGGAAGTCATGCAGATTTTTTCGGACTTTTCTCCGGATGTACAACAGATTTCCGTTGATGAAGCTTTCCTGGACATGACCGGCACCGAACGCCTGTTCGGCCCTGCAGAACAGACTGCCCGCACCCTGAAGCAACAGGTACGCGACCGGACAGGCTTGACCGTATCGGTGGGAGTCGCCTCAAACCGATACATCGCCAAAATAGCCTCGGGACAGTCCAAGCCCGATGGACTCGTCATCGTACCAGACGGCGGAGAAAGTGCCTTCATGGCAGGCTTGCCGCTCAAAGACGTCTGGGGCATCGGCCAAAAAACAAGAGAACGGCTTGAAGGGGCAGGACTTGCAACCATTCCGGATCTGCTGAACTGCTCCGAACAGCTGTTGCAGGGTCTGCTCGGACCGGCAGGAGGCCTCTTCCTGTACACAGTGCTCAGGGGCACAGATCCCGGAATATTCACAGATACAGGCGGTTCGCGTTCGCTCAGCAGCGAACGTACCTTTGCCGAAGATTTGACCGACCGGAACGACATTGACACCGCGCTGCTGGAAATCGCTGAAGAAGTGATGTATCGTCTCAGACAGGAAGGAAGCTCGGGAAGAACCGTGCACGTCAAGATACGGTACCAGGACTTTAGAACGGTGTCTGTACAGGAGAGCAGGGACACCCGAATATCCGATTCGCTCGAACTGTACGAAGCGGCCAAAAGACTGTTCGATAAAAAGTATGAACGGGGACTTCCGGTCCGGCTGCTGGGAATTGCTGTCTGCAATATCGGGCCGGATATCGGGGGCGACCAGCAGGACCTGTTTGATACAGGAATGTCGCTGAAAAAAAGAAAGGTTGAAGAAGCCTTGTTCGCGCTTTCCGAAAAACGGGGAAAACGGATAGCGACAAAGGCGCGGCTTGTCGAACGGAAACAGGACGATCCTGAATGAAAAAAAACGGCTTTTGTGGTTTCCTGGCAGCAATCCTTTTGAGTACACCCCTGTGTGCGAATGAGAACAGTCCGCAGCCCTCCCCTCCACCAGATGAAAATCCGGCCGCCGAAAAT
>SHOL01000118.1 GCA_004294945.1 Treponema sp. | reverse complement strand
TCCGAGCACTATCGGCATCATAATCGTGTATTCGAGCCTGTCTTTGCCGAGTTTTATTATGAACGAGAGCTTTCTCTCGTTCCTTGGTCTTGGCGTGTCGGCTCCGCTGGCTTCCTGGGGATCCTTGGTGTCGGAAGGCGTCAGCACGATGACCCTGTATCCCTGGCAGCTGTTAGTGCCTGCATGTACTATGACCATATTTCTGTTCGCCATGAACTTCCTTGGCGATGGTCTGCGCGATGCGTTCGACCCGCAGAGTAAAAATCGCCTCTAGGAGTTTCCAGGATGACAGACAACGTTATTTTACGGGTCAAAGACCTTAAAACGTATTTCAAGCTCGACGACGGAATATTGAAGGCTGTCGACGGAGTAAGCTTCGATCTTCATGCGGGAGAAACCCTGGCGATTGTCGGCGAATCCGGTTCCGGCAAGAGCGTAACCAATCTTTCGATCATGAACCTTGTGCAGAGCCCTCCGGGCTGGATTGCCGGCGGAGAAGTCTGGTTTAACGGGAAGGATATTCTGAAAATGCCTCCGGAAGAAATCCGGACGATTCGGGGCAACAAGATCTCCATGATTTTCCAGGATCCGATGACCAGCCTTAATCCCTTTCTGAGAATCTCGACCCAGATGATCGAGACCATCGTACTGCATCAGGGACTCTCCAAAAAGGATGCGAAGGACAAAGCGATTGAAATGCTCAAGATGGCGGGAATCCCTGCCGCCGAAAAGCGTGTCGACAATTATCCCCATCAGTTTTCAGGCGGTATGCGGCAGCGCGTTATGATCGCCATGGCCCTGAGCTGCAATCCTGAAATATTGATTGCCGACGAACCGACGAGTGCTCTGGACGTTACGATTCAAGCCCAGATTCTCGATTTGATCGGAGACCTCACAGCCCGGCTCGGTACTGCGGTTATTATGATTACGCATTCCCTTGGCGTAGTAGCTGGAATGTGCGATACCGTCTGCGTCATGTATGCAGGCCGCGTCGTTGAACAAGGTCCGGTCGGGACGTTATTCTCCAATCCAAAACATCCGTATACCAAGGGTTTGATCAAATCGGTTCCCAGGCTGGACAAGACTAACGATCAGCGGTTGTATTCAATAACCGGTCAGCCGCCGAATGTTATCAATCTTCCCGAGTGCTGCCCGTTCTATCCGCGCTGCGAGTTTGTGAAAGAGGTATGCCGAAATACGTATCCCGCCACTGTTCATACGGCCGATGGTCTTGATGTCAGTTGCTGGCTTTATCCGGAGGAACACTGATGTCAGATCAGGATACACTACTTGAGGTTAAAGACCTCAAACTGCATTTCCCTTTTAGGGATGGATCATTTTTCAACGCTCAAAAAGGATATATTCGTGCTGTTGACGGAGTCTCGTTCAAGGTTCGCAAAGGCGAAACTCTTGGACTGGTAGGTGAGTCCGGCTGCGGAAAATCCACGACTGTACGGGCTATCGCTCAGTTGTATAAACCCACCTCGGGCAAGGTGCTGTTCAAAGGCCTCGATCTGGTTTCTGCATCATCGAAAGAAATGATGCGGGCACGCAAGGACATGCAGATGGTTTTCCAGGATCCATACGCATCACTCGATCCGCGGATGACTGCCGGCGATATCATTGCCGAGCCGCTCGAAATTTTTAATGGGAGAAAGATTACCAATTACAGCAAGAAGGAAATGGTCGAACGGGTGGAGTACCTTATGGGAAAGGTCGGCCTTTCTCATTTTTTCCGGAACCGCTATCCGCACGAATTTTCCGGAGGACAGCGTCAGCGCATCGGCATTGCTCGCGCTCTGGCGCTCAATCCGGAACTGATTCTTGCAGACGAGCCGGTCAGTGCGCTCGATGTGTCTATCCAGGCGCAGATTCTTAATCTGTTCAAGGATCTTCAGGAAGAGCTCGGTTTGACCTATCTCTTTATTGCGCACGATCTGGCCGTCATCCAATATATTTCGACGCGAGTCGCGGTCATGTATCTGGGAATCATCGTGGAAGTCGCTTCTTCAAACGATCTGTACCGCAAGCCCCTGCATCCGTATACCCAGGCACTGCTTTCGGCAGCTCCAATTCCCGATCCGGAAATTGAACGGAAAAGGCAGCGGATCATCCTGACCGGAGACGTCCCGTCCCCCGACAAGGAGCGGCACGAATGTTATTTTTACGACCGCTGTCCAAAGCGGATGGATCGGTGCAAGAAAGGTATTCCTCCGCTTATCGAACAGTCAGACGGGCATCAGGTTGCCTGCTTCCTGTACGAGTAACGGACAGGAAGCGCAAACGGAGCCTGAATTTTTCGGGTGTGCGAACGGAGCCTCAGTGCTTTGAATGTGCGTCAGTTTTGAACTGAAAGATCGCTCTGCTTTTCGAGTCTTTCGATGAGCGGAGCGATTTTTTTTTCCGGAGCGATTTCCACAACCTTGGTGCTTCCGTCCACAAATTCGACAGTGATTCGCATCCATACCGTTTTACGGAAGCCGCGTTCGAAACGTGATGCGTGAATTGAACGAACGTCAGAAAAGTTCCAGGAGCTCGAATGTGCGGCAAAGGTCAAACCGATCCGATGAGAAACGATGTTGCGTTCAGTGTCGAAACGCCACGCATCCTCGACAAGCGAAAGTCCGAGGCAAACGAATCCGACCGCAAGCGGGAAGAGTGAGTTGCCATTTTCCATGCGGTCCAGAACATGGACGGCGAACGAGCTGATGCTGAAAACTACATACACAAGCCGGGTAGCAAACGATAATAAGCTGAATTCGATCCGTTCTGAAACTGTTGACATACTGCGACTATACGAACCGGAACCTGCAGTGTCAATCAATACAATGCAATTGCACAAGTAACCGAGAATTGCCAAATCCCGGTTGAGATTGTGCCGTCAGTGACTTATACTGAATTGAAATGAAAAATTATCAATTCAATAGCCGCTTTTTTTTACTTGTTTTATTGTCGTTACTGCCGTTTTCTTTTTTTGCCGAATCCGAATTAGCCCAGAATGTTATGACTATTTGGACGGACAGGGAAGGCTTGCCCTCCGATACAATTCTTGATGTTGTACAGGACAGTGTCGGATATATCTGGTTAGCT
The DNA here is from genome assembly GCA_004294945.1 of Treponema sp. Lineage (GTDB taxonomy): Bacteria > Spirochaetota > Spirochaetia > Treponematales > Treponemataceae > Teretinema. The sequence goes on along the minus strand of SHOL01000118.1, from coordinate 4,939 downwards.
TCGTATGATGGTCTAGTGCGATTCGACGGCGACAAATTTTCGGTTATGAGCGAGTCTTCCGACGGTTTCGACGGAAAAAGTGCACGCGTCCTTGAACTTGGCGAAGACGGTTCTTTGTGGATAGGAACCAACACTGCCGGCTTGTACCGGTATGCCAAAGGTGCATTTACTCACTACGGAAAAGAACAGGGACTGCCGGATCTTTCGGTTCGATCTCTTGCAATCGATTCCGGAGGGCGCGTGTGGGTCGGTACGGCTAACGGTGTTTCGCGTCTCGAAGGCAAATCATTTGTTTCCGTTTTACCAGCCGGTACGCCCGCTTTCGGCATAGCCAATTTTTTGATACCGCTGCACGATGGATCCGTCATTGCGGGAACCAATCTTTCCGGTCTGTGGCTTATATCGTCTCAGGGTTTGCGTCCGTATCTTGAAACACAGGGGATGAAGGAATGGTCGTTTTCTGCCGGCATGCTCGACAGAACCGGCCAGCTCTGGCTTGGAACCAGTACCGGCCAGATTTTCAGAGTGTCGCAGAATTTGATTCGCGACCGAATAAACCTTGAACAGTTGTCCGGCTCCAGTATCAATACATTCTATACAGATAATGCGGGGTATATGTGGATAGGCACGGACAGGGGAATCGTGTCTCGTACCGGTACCGATTTTGAGTTCTTTTCCGAACAGCAGGGCTTGCCGAGCAATGTTGTTTCATCGCTCTGGCGGGACCGTGAGGGAAATCTGTGGGTTGGAACCGAACGCGGGGGCCTGGTAAAGTTCAGCGCCGGCAAATTCGTAAATACGTCCCGCGAGGATGGCCTAATCAGCGATGCAGTAAATGCAGTTACAGAAGATCGCTATCGAAGCGTCTGGGTCGGGACTGATGAAGGCATTTCATACTTTCCGTCGACAGCCGATCCCTGGCATACTGATCCTGTACGCAGATCGGTCGTCGATGAAACAGTGAACCGGCTCAAAGGAATTCGGGTGCGTCAGATCCGTCTTGAGGCGGATGGAAGCCTCTGGTTTTCTACCTATTCGGATTACGGGCTGTTTGTGTTGAAAGCGGATGGTTCTTGGTCTTCGTTCACAAAGGAAACCGGTTTGCCCACGAACCGGGTTCGCTTTTCGTATCGCTCTTCCCGGGGGGATGTATGGGTTGGTACCACTGCAGGACCGGTTCTGTACTCAGCGCAGCTTTCGGACGAATTCGATCCTGGTTCACCTTCCTCGTATGTGCCAACCGGCTTTTCTTCCAGTTCTGGGCTTCCGAATTTGTTTATTCTGTGTACAGTTGAAGATTCTGCAGGCCGAATCTGGCTTGGTACCGACGGTGGTGGTCTTTCGATGTACGACGGAACATCATTTACGACCTACACCACTGCGGACAATCTGGCCGGAAATGTTGTTTTTCGAGTGTTGTCCGACGATCAGGGCCGGCTGTGGATTTGCACCTCTGAGGGCCTGTCTCTGTATCAAAATGGTGTTTTTTATCGAGTCGATAGTGCTGTCGGACTGGGAGGTGAAAGCGTATTTGAAATACTGCAGGATTCGGGCGGTTTGCTCTGGATAATTACCGGGCGGAAAGTCACACTCGCTTCAGCCAGCGAGCTTTCGGCAGCGGTGATGAAAGGATATGTCCTGGCAAATATTCGAAGTTATGATCGTTTGGACGGGCTTGCCGGCCAGCTGTCCGCAAATGCATGGTCCTGCATGAACGATCTCGGTATTGTCCATCTTCCCACCTTAAAGGGCTTGTCGACCTACAATCCCCAGTCGGTCATGATGAACGGCGTCGCTCCGCCCGTTCTTGTAGAAAAAATGCTCGTGGATTCAATTCCGCTTGATATCGGAATGAGCGACCTGACGGTATCTCCCGATGTCCGGCGCATAACCTTCTATTACACCGCCTTGAGTTTTGTCGTTCCGCAGCGCGTCAGGTTTCAGTACAAGCTTGAGGGGTATGACAAGGACTGGATTTCTGCCGGTGTGAACCGCGAGATTGGGTATACCAACCTGCCTCCGGGAAAATACCGGTTCAGGGTAAAAGCGGAAAACAACGATGGCGTCATCAATGAAACCGGCGCATCGATTGAATTCCGCAAGGTTCCCTTTTTCTATCAGACGGTTTTCTTTTATATCGGTATTGCCTTGATTCTGGTGTTATCCGGATTTCTTGTTGCATATTTGAGGGTGCGAAGATTGAATGCACAGGCGAAAATGCTTAACAAGCTGGTACAGGAGCGGACTGCAGAACTTGCTTCCGAAAAAGAAAAAAGCGATGCGCTTTTGAAAAACATTCTGCCGCCACCTGTTGCTGAAGAGCTGAAAAATACCGGCAAAGCTACGCCGATGGTGTACGAACATGCCGCAATTCTGTTTGCTGACATTGTCGGTTTTACTCCTTGGGCTTCGGGCCTTGAACCGGATGAAATCATCCGCGAACTGAATGAATTGTTTACCGGCTTCGATGAAATAATGGAAAAACATGGGTGCGAGCGGATCAAAACGCTTGGCGACGGCTATCTTGCCGTTTCAGGAATATCGGGCGGCGGTTCGGAATGCATATCCGCTCTTGTCCGTGCCGGAGTGGAAATGCTTGAGTACCTGGATCGCCGTAACCTGGATCGCCGCAATCTGGGCCGTTCAGACATTCATGAAGTCCGGATAGGGATTGATACCGGCTCGGTGGTTGGCGGGGTTGTGGGAGTCAAGAAGTACATATTCGATGTATTCGGAGATTCAGTGAATATGGCATTCAGACTCGAGGCTTTGTCGGTTCCAATGGGACTGACGGTGTCCGCCGAGGTTGCAACAGCTATTCGCGGGTCTTTTTGCCTGATTGAGCGACCTCCCAGAATAATAAAGGGTAAGGGAATGATGACTCCGTATTTTGTCTGCTGGAAGAATATGGTCGATTGTCTTATGGACGATACGAAGGCACGGGATACAGTATCTGTCTGTACCGAATTGCTGGCTTCAGGAAAGCCGGCCGAGTGTCTTGCTAACATAGAAGCTCTGGATTATACAACGCTAGAACCAGAAACGGGATATGAACTGTTCAGGCTTGCATCAAAGGCCTGTATGATGCGGGGAGACCGGTTGAATGCAGACCGGTATGAAAATCGATCTTCGAGATACAGGCTGTAAGGGTGCCTTATATATCGGCGAGATCTCTGAACATGACATATGCGTCAACGAATCCGAGCGTTTTGTGACGGAATGCGCCGGGCAGGGTTCCGACGATCGAAAAGCCGAGCTTTTTCCAGAGTTCGACTGCCGGTGCGTTGGTCGAGACGACAAAATTGAACTGCATCGAGCGAAAACCGGCTTTTTTTGCTTCACGGAGACAATGATTTCCCATGAGCCGTCCGATTCCTCGACCTTGTTGCCCCGGGGCGACCATAAACGACGCGTTCGCTACATGAGAGCCCCGACCGCGCTGATTGGCAACCAGTTTATACATGCCAAGAATCCATCCACGGTCTTCTGCGATGTATGAACTGATGTCCGGACCGAACCAGTATTCGAAAGCCTCTTCCCGAGGGGTGTCCGGTTCGAAAACGTAGGAATCGCCGGTTTCGACAACTGCGGTGAATATTTCCCACATGGCTTCAAAATCTGTTTTGCGCGCTGGCCTGACGGTAATCTCGACTGAACTTGTCATGCATTCGATTATAGCTTCGTTTGAGCGGCCCCGCAACAGGATGGGTGATCGAGAATGATGAAGCTCGAAAAAAGGTCAGTTTTTCGAGCTTACATCAGTGTAGAAGCACATCCCGCAGGGATGTGCGCAGGCAGGTGAAAAATCCGATCGGGATTTTTTCGCCTGCCGGTTAGATGAAGAGATTGACGTTGCTCGAGGATGCAGCTTCCATGTACGTTGCGACTCCCCCTATCTCGACCCCGTCAAGAAGTTCTTCCTTTGTGATACCCATGATATCCATCGACATTTGGCATGCGACCATACGGACGCCAGCCATGCGTGCCTGGGCGAACATGCTTTCGAGCTGGTCTACGTTTTTGCTCTTCATGCGCGACTTCATCATGGAGGCGCCCATGCCGCCGAAGTTCATCGAGGAGAGCGCAAGCTTCTTCATGCCATGCGGAAGCATCATGCCGAACATGCGTCCCATCAGGTCTTTTTTGACGGCGGGAGCGCGGTGTTTGCGCAGCACTGAAAGCCCCCAGAACGTGTAGAACATGGTGACCTCCTTTCCAGTAGCCGCAGCGCCGTTTGCCAGAACGAGTGATGCAAGCGCCTTGTCGAGGTCGTTGGAAAAAACGATGAGCGTTGCGCCTGCAGAAGAGGGTCGGCCTGCATGAGCAGGCTGCCGTGCATCGGAAGGGTTCTTCTTTTCGATTACTGCTTCGATAATTCCGGCACGGGTGTCCAGAGAAACGAGTTCATTGCCGGTGAGGGTACACCAGGATTTTACGTCGCGTGCAAAACCGGGATCTGTTGCCTGCATTCTGACACGGTCTCCGGCAGATAGGGCGTCTATTTCCTGTTTGAGGCGAATAATTGGACCGGGACACTGAAGTCCGCACGCATCGACTTTTACCAGCTTGTCGCTCAGGGGGCCGATCGGCCGACCGTCATCCGCAACTTCGCGTGCTGCTTCTTTCCTGGCTTCGGCCGGAGCATCCGGAGTGGACAGCCTGAACAGTTCTGAGGTGGCTGCTTTCCATGTTTTGTAGCCGCCAGTCAGGTTGGCGGTATCGTTATAGCCGTTTTGTCTGAGCATGCGATCTGCTAGATATCCGCGCAGTCCGATCGCGCAGTTGACAACAATAGTTCTGTCTTTCGGGACTTCCGCAAGCCGTGAGCGAAGCTGCGTGTGCGGGATATTGAGAGCGCCCGGGATTGCGCCAAGGGCGAATTCTTCCGGCGAGCGGACATCGAGGAAAAAGGCTCCGTTCGTCCGAAGTGTTTCGATAT
>SHOL01000003.1 GCA_004294945.1 Treponema sp. | reverse complement strand
TAAAAACGCATATAGGATTCATCGGCTGTAATATCTTCGCGGGGTACTTCCCCGTCGTAGGAAAGACGAAAGGAGGTTGAAACCGCTATTTTTTCTCCCCACAGATGCGCCCTAAAACCGAAATCAAGGTTCTGCCAGTACGGATTCGCGATCGTATGATCGAAACCGCCAAGGCGGATGCATTTTTCACGATCATAGATACCGGTAAAATCGGCTGGATAGATAGTGGGAGACATATCTCGGTAGCAGGGCATCGGTTCAACCTGCAACGAATTTTTATTCAGGGCCGGTACCATCTGAACCGGCAAATGCTCCATTCGCTGGCTGGTCAGCTGCGGGGCACAGCACAGCAGGGCTTCAGTCTGTACCTTGTCCATCAGCCGGTTTGAGATGCTCGATGCAGTAAGGCGCATGTCGTTCCAGAGAACCAGCACATACGGGGCATCTGTTTCCGCAAGCCCGGTGTTTATCATTTCACCGACAGTGACTTTTTCCAGCGGCACAAGAAATTTGACGGACGGAAACCGGAGCGAGAGATTTTCGATATCATAGGGTTCTGTCGACATCTCTATAGAAATAATAGAAGAAAAGCCGGCGCTTTCCAGATTCTGGAATACCGCAGAACGATAGTACCGCCCGCCGCGATTGAGTAAAATAACCGTAAAGGGAGACGGATCCTCGTCGCTTTTTTTTATGGAACCGCCAATGACCGTATGAGGAACTTTCTTTTCGTTAAAAATTATAGGTATAGTATTCATCGCAGTCTCCGCACAATCCTTCATACAGCCCCGAACAATGAGAACCGTACCGTTCGCCGATTCTGCTCCACACAGTTTCAAAGCTGTCGGAATGCGCATTGCCGGCAGAAACGTGCGCAAAGACATCTTCTTTGCACAGCGGAACAGTTCCATCCACCAGAATACACAAATCCCGCTTCAGATGCCAGCAGGGGAAGCGTTTTAGCGGAGAAAGGTCGGCGACTCGGCGGTCTTCTATCGTTTTGCAGAAATGATCATGCTTCTGGATTATGACCGTTCCGGTTTTTTCTTTCCAGAACCGGTAGAACGCTTCGAGTTCTTCTTCGTTTTCTTTCATTCGTATAAACTGCGGCCAGACCGCTCCGGGAAAAAGCGCATGCAGCGATTCCGTACAGGCAAGGGCTTCCCGGAAGGACGCTTCATCAGCACGGTGCAGTTTTGCATAACAGGCGGAACTAACCGCATCAAGAGACACAATCCAGTTGACCGCCGCCTGGCCGTTTGTTCGGGCAGGTGCAGCGTGGACAAGAGCGGCAATAGTCTCCAGCGTTTCTTTCCGCCAGCCGATGCCGGTCGTCTCGATCAAAAGCGACAGGGACGGCCATTCGAGTACCGCTGCTGCCAGTTCCGCCAGATCGGGGTGATACGAACATTCGCCCCACAGGGAAAGAGACACGACCGCGTCTCCGGAAAAGGCCTCTATCTTTGCAACGATGTTCCGAAAATCGGCCACCTGCATATAGTCGCGGCGTTCAGTTGCCGGAATGCCGGGAGCAGAACGCGCAGCACTCCTGCACAGACCCGGATAGGGGCAGAAAACGCACTCATGGGGACAACGCGCAGACACCTGGACAGCATAATACGAAGGCAGCGTGCGCAGACTGCGCTCCCGTCCGGCGATGAACGATGCGTAATTATCAGCAGTTATACCGGATAGGCTTTCGCATAGTTGATGATTTCGCTTGGTATCGCACGAGAGCGCCAGGCGTAGATAGCGGGCATCAACAGGTGCAAGATCTGTCTCGATATCGAACGAGTTGATGTCTTTTTTTACTGTGTCGAACACAACCGATCGTGTTACCGGCCCTTGTTCGTTCTGCGCGAGCTTTGTGATTATCGGAACGATCCCGGAGGCAAGAATATCCGGCGTCAATCCGTAGGGATAGCCGTCCGCAAAGGTATATTCGGCGAAATAGCGGGTATGCTTTTCGGCAAGGCTTGACGTCAGCGAAACATCAAGATACGGACAGTCGGCCCAGCTGAAATAGATCGAATCGAAACCGGGCGAAGCTGCAGCCATCAGTTCAAACAGGGATGCAATTCCGGGTGCCGAAGGATTTTGAGTACGGACCGGAACAGAAAGGCCTGAGGGGATTGCGGAGGCAAGGCTTTCGCTCCCGGCAACAAGAATTTCGGATACCCCCGGGAATCGGGATGCGGATTCGAGACAGCGGGCAAAGGCTGATTTTCCGGCGGATACGGGCTGCAGGGCGTACCGGGACAGTGTTCCGGCATACAGGACGGCAAGTGCTTTCATACTGTTATGAGTATCGGCACCGAATGATGCGTCTTGAGAAAAGTCATTCTGCATGATAATCTTGATTCATGTCCGCGCCCCAACCGCTGAAAATCGCGGAAATTACCAGTTTGATTAAAGAAATACTCGAAGGTTCCTTCCCCCTGGTGACGCTGGAGGGAGAAATTTCCAATTACCGGCCGTCGAGTACCGGCCATCTGTACTTTACGCTGAAGGACGAATCGAGCGCGATCGCCTCGGTTATGTTCAAGGGCAAGGCACGCTATCTCCCCTTTGCTCCCGCGGACGGCATGCTGGTGCGGGCGACCGGTTCGATTTCCGTGTACGAAGCCCGCGGAACGTATCAGATTATTATTGACCGGATGGAAGCCGCCGGAACGGGCGACATTCTGCGCATCCTGGAAGAACGGAAACGTTCGCTTGCTGCCGAGGGGCTGTTCGATCAGGACCGCAAAAGGGAGATTCCCGAAATCCCCGAACGGATCGCCGTGATTACGAGCCCTACGGGCGCTGCCGTCCGTGATATTCTGCAGATTGTCCGCCGCCGGAATCCGGCAATTTCTGTTGTTATCCTCCCCGCTCCGGTGCAGGGTCCGGAAGCGCCACCGGTACTGGTGCGACAACTTGAGACGGCGAACCGGTACCACATGGCGGACGTCATTATTATCGGCCGGGGCGGCGGTTCGCTCGAAGACCTGCTCCCCTTTTCTGACGAGGCGGTGGTCAGGGCAGTCGCCGGTTCCAAGATCCCGGTGATCAGCGCAGTCGGCCACGAAATCGACTGGGCGCTGTGCGATTTTGCGGCGGACTTGCGTGCCCCTACTCCCTCTGCGGCGGCGGAGCTGGTGTGCCCGCTCAGGGACGACCTTGCAGATCGCGTCAAGGCTGCGGCCGGCGCCCTGGAAGCCGGAATAGAATCGAAAGTGGACAGGATCAGGTTGATGATGGCATCCTTTTCCCGGGAATCGCTGGAAATGCGGTTCAGAAAAATCGAGCAGCCCTACCTGCTCAGGTTCGACGACGCCAAGGAAAGCTTGCTGGAGTCCATCGGTACCCGCATACGCGAAACGAGGCACCGGGTCGAGGTGCTCTCGCACATTATCGAAGGCGGCAATCCGGCTGCAATCCTTTCGAAAGGATATTCCATTGTCCGGGACGCAGCGACCGGACAGACCATCAGATCGGCACAGGATACTGCAGCGGGAGCCCGCCTCCACATTATTCCAGGTGCGGGAACTATCCGCGCAACAGTCGAGGAGACACACTCATGAAAAAAATTGGCGAACGGCTTGAACGGCTCGAATCGCTGAGCGATGCGATCAGGGACCCCGAGGTAGCGCTCGAAGATGCGCTTGCAATTTTCGAGGAGGGCATCAAACTTGCCCGCTCGCTCGAAAAGGATCTGGACCGGATCGAAGGCAAAATAGAAATTCTGAAAAACACGCCGGCAGCTCCGGAAGACAAGCCGGAACTGGACCTTTTTTCGGCCGGTTCGGACGATGACTGAGGGTACAGCCTTGAACCCGGTCCGGGAACTTCCGCCCGAAGTCGCCCGCAAGATTGCAGCCGGAGAAGTGATCGACCGTCCAGCGGCCGTAGTTCGCGAACTCCTGGACAATTCGATAGACTCGGGCGCCGACAAGATCACTGTCGAAATCTCGGGCGGAGGCATCGACCGGATACGGGTCAGCGACAACGGTTCGGGCATGACGGCCGAAGACCTTGCAATCTGCACACGTACCCACACGACAAGCAAGATCCGTTCGGAAGACGATCTTCTGAACCTCTCCACGCTCGGTTTCCGGGGCGAAGCGCTGTCTTCCATCCAGGCAGTCAGCCGTCTCGAAATTACCACAACACGCAACGGGCGAGAGGCCTGGAAGCTGTCGCTCGGCAGGGTCGAACCCGCAAGCCATCCGGGGGGAACCGTCGTCTGCATAGACAATCTGTTCGAAAACTTCCCCGCCCGCAGACAGTTTCTGAAGCGTCCGGGAGCCGAAACCTCGATGTGCCGGCAGATTTGTACCGAAAAAGCGCTCGCCTGGCCGGCTATTGAATTCCGTTTTATTACCGACGGTACCGTCAAATATATTTTGCCCCAGGTTGAAACCTCTCTGGACCGATGCCTTGCCGCCCTTGAACCGAAAGAGAGCGACTCTTTTTTTTACAGCATTGCAGGCAGCGGAAGCGGATTTACCTTTACCGCAGTACTCGGGTCTCCGGAAGTGGTGCGCGCAGACCGCAGAAACATGATGGTATTCATCAATGGCCGGCGAATCTATGAATACGCGCTGATGCAAGCACTGGAATACGGAGCCGAAGGTCATTTTCCGAACGGAACACACCCGTTCGCCATTCTTTTTATCGACATCGAACCGGAGCTGGTCGACTTCAACATCCATCCGGCAAAAAAAGAAGTCCGGTTCAGGGACAGTGCGCCGCTGCACCGCGCAATAAGCGGCGCAGTACGCGATTTTTTCAGAAACTACACGATTGCATCGATGCGGCGCCAAGATGCGTCTCCGCAGGAAACAGGCCAAAAGGTGTTCTCCGGCGGCATGTTCGAACATCGAGAGGGGGCAGACGCCCGCGAAAGCGCCCGTACGGCTGCTCCGCAATTCGAGTCCGACAGTTTCCGTTTGCCGGACCGGCGGTACGATGCGTTCGCCTGCGATTCGGCCCGGCATCGCACACCGGGCGCAGGTGCTGCACACCGCGAAGAAACGTACGATTTCCGGTATTTCGGACAGGTTCTGGGAACATTTCTTGCCGTCGAACGCGCACAAGTCTTCTATTTAATCGACCAGCACGCCGCTCATGAACGGATTTTATACGACGAACTTTTTGAACACGCCGGCGAGAAACAGGAACTGCTGGTACCCTACCGAATCGAAACGGCTTCCCAAACCGAAGACAAAATGCTTTCGGATCGCACCGAAGAACTGGACAAGGCAGGGTTCCGTCTGGTCAACGAGGGCAACGGAATATGGCACATAACCGCCGTGCCGGTCAGATGGCGCGGGTCGCGCAAAGATATTGCGGACGACATTCTTGACCCGTCATCTTCGGGACCGAAACTGGTATCCAAACTCTACGCGAACTCGGCATGCAAAGCGGCGTGCACAGACGGTTCGATTCTCGATCCGGAAACAGCGTCGGCTCTCATCGCGCGGACGTTTGCGCTCAAGGAGCCGGTGTGTCCGCACGGCCGTCCCGTGTGGATTGCGCTGAGCAGGGATGAACTGTTCAAAAAAATCGGCCGGAAGTAAGCGAGCGAGTGGCCGGATTGTCCGCTGGATTGTCCGCTGGATTGTCCGCTGGATTGTCCGCTGGATTGTCTGCCCGGATTTTCGGCCTGTCATCGGCCCGGCTCCTCCGCCGCTGCACCGGCGAGCGGCGGATGCGCGGGGCGCGGGTCGCGGCGATCGCGGGTGCGTCAGTCGCGCGGTCTTGGGGTTCGTGCGGTGCGCAGACCTGGCGGTCGCGCGGGCGCGGGTACGCAGTGCTACAGGGTACCGAGCAAAGCCCGTATTTCAGCGGCTCGCGCGTAATCGCTCTTGCGCTTTAAAAGCTCACCGAGCGTTTCTTTGGCTTTTTCGCGATCCCCAAGGCTTATGTAAATTTTTCCCAGTTCATACCAGGCATCCCAGCGCTCCGGCTGCATGCGTATCACCTCGGCGTAGGTATCCCGCGCTTTTTCATTCAGCCCGGCACTCACATACGCTGCAGCAAGGTTTGCCCGGACATCGGGATCTTTCGGATTTGTCGCTACTGCCCGGGCATAATGCTCGACCGATTTATTAAACTGCTGCTTGAGCCCGTAGGCTTTGCCCAGGTTATTGTTCACCTCAAAGTTATCCTTTTCTATAAGCCAGGCAGCATTCAAAAGAGAAATTGAATCGTCTACTCTTCCGGCGGAAAGATACAGTGTTCCAAGATTAATGCGGGGTTTAACGTATTTCGGATCGGCCGAAATTGCCGCAGCATACTGCTGGACTGCTACATCCGGCATTCCGGCACGTTCTCCGGCAAGTCCGTACGTATACAGGTACAGTGCATTCGTGCTGTCTGTTTCAACAGCTTTTCGGGCATAATCCAGGGCAGAAGACGGATTTCCCAGTTCCAGCTGGACTGTTGCCATATTGTAGTTGGTCAGCGCATCTGCAGCTCCGAGCGTCAGTGCTTCCCGGAAAAAGCGTTCGGCTGTCCTGTAGTCGCCGGTCTTGGTATAGATTGCGGCAGTTTCACGCAAGGCCTGGACGTTGCCCGGCTCAGTGGCAAGCGCAGACGAGTACGCCGCGAGCGCGCCCTTGAAATCGCTCTGTTTGTCCAGAATTCTCCCAATTTCTATGTACGCTTTTACGTAATCTTTTTTTATCGAAACCGCACCGCGAAAGGCGGCAAGAGATTCTTGGGTCTGTCCGAGCATTTTGCAGGTAAGGCCAAGGTTGAAAAATGCCGCCTCAAAGTCTTTTTTCAGTTTTGTAACCGTTGTAAAACTAGATTTCGCTTCGGCAAATTTGCGCTGAACATAGTAGGCCTTTCCCAATTCATAGGCATACAAGTAATTATTCGAATCCAGCCGGACGGCTTCCTTCAAATCTGCAATCGCCGCATCTTTTTTTCCGAGCTCGTCCTGTATGCGGGAACGGGCGAATCGAGCAGCGGCAAGCGAAGAGTCTGCCGAAACAGCCTGGTTTGCGAATTCCAGTGCTGCGGTAAGCGCTTCGTTTCTGACAGTGCTGTCTGTCGCATCCTCTGCCAGGGCCAGAAGCGATTCAGCCATATCGGTGTAGGTCCGGGCGGCAAAGGCTTTTTCTCCTTCAGGGAGCGAAGCAGCAGCGTCGTCGAAGCTCGAAAGCGCCGATCGGAGATTTCCGGACAGGGCACTCCCTTTTCCCTGGTCGAGCGCTTTCTTCACCTGTGCCAGCTGTTTTTGCGTGTACTCGCTCTTTTTTGCAAGTTCGGCTTCTGCCTGTTTTCTTCGCTGTTCATCCGCGGCAGCCTGTTCTTTCTGTCGTCGATCGCGCTCCTCTTTTTCTGCCAGGAGCGCAGATTCGGATTCGGCTGCGTCTGCTGATACACCTGCTGATGCGGAGACAGCTTTCCTGGCGGAAGCATTACTTGTAGTCCCCGATTGCTGCGATCGATCCGGCTCATCAGGAGGCTCTCCCCCAGTCCCGGACGGAATTGCATTTTTCTGCGCCGACTGGGCGTCGAGACGCGAAACTGCCTTTCGGGCCTGTTCTGCCGCTTCAGCTATTCGGGCGGCTGCCTGGCGCGCTGCCGCTATTGCAGCTTCCGCTTCAGCCAGTGCTGTACCGGCAGAGCCTGCATCCAGGGCTTGCCGCGCTTTTTTTGCCGCAAGGACTGCGTCCAGCAGTTCAGAAGCAGACTCATCGGAGGCATTTTCTATTAAAAGCGATTCGAGCAGGGCCAACGCCCGGTCAAATTCTTCCTTCTCTACATACTGCCTGACAAGCGCAAGCGTATTCTGCCGTTTGGCGTCCAGTGCAGAAACGCCCGAGCCTCCCCTGATCAAAAAGAAGGCCAGAACGGCACCGGCCAGAAGCAATACAGCGGCTGCGACCGTAACTGCGATAATCCGTTTTTTGTTGTTATTACTCAAGTTGACCTTCCTCATTATAGTCGAGTATCTGTTCAGATCCGGCAGAAACAGTACTTGCGTCATCTACCGACTGCAGTGACGAATTGATCGCATCAAGCAGTTTTTGGTATCGTTCTTCTGCGGCTTTCCGCTCTGCTTCTGCTGTTGCCCGCTCAGCCTCAGCGCGAAGCACAGCTGACTGTTTTTCATTTTCCTCGGCCTGAAGCACCGTTATCATCTGTCGAATCGCCCCTTGCTGCCAGGTCGCAGGATCCAGATACAGGTACTGTGTATAATCCTGAACAGCTTCTGCGAATTTGCCCAAGCGCACCCGGGTATTCGCCCTGTTCAGCCAGACGCGCGCGTACGAAGCGTTTGCTTCCACAGACTTGTTGAACATTGCCTCGGCTTCTGTAAACATATCCTGTATAAAGTACACATTTCCGGCATTAAAAAAGAGTACAGCACGATCCGTACCGTTCATTGCTGTTCCCCGTATAAATGCGCTGACGGCGTCGGCAAGCTTCCCGGTATACTGGTATGAAAGTCCCAGATACAGAAAAACCTTCGGATCCGGTCTTTCAGAAACCGAAGCCTGATACAACAGGGGTACGGCTTCCGCATACTGCTTGTCCCTGAACAACCGCACGCCCTCGGTAAAATAGTCTAGTGCATACATGTCTTCCAGCACACCTGCAAGAAAAAAACAGGCTGCCAGACAGAACCCTATCTGCTTTGTTCGTCCAGTCTTCATATTTGACAATACCCCATAAAAGCTATAGTCTTATCGATATGTCTACCATGTTTATCGGTATCATATTGATTCTCGGCACAGGCATAGCCGTTTTACTCGTTTTTGTCATTAAATCCGTGCTTGCTCCAAAGAAAATTGAAACCATCCAGAAACTGATTAAAAACGGCAAGTACGCCGCAGCAATAAAACAGGCAAAATCGCTGACCGCAAAAAACCATCGGGACGCCGAAGCCCGGTATTTGCTCGGCAAGGCATATCTTGCAGAAGGCAAATCGGAACTTGCACTCATGGAGTTCAAAGCGGTAAACACCACTGCGATTTTTTCCAAAATCATTCCCGAATCAGAATTCCGGAAAACTATAGCACACTTATTCCTGAAATATAACCAGCCAGAGGAAGCGCTCAAAGAGTACCTGCTGCTGATAAAGCTTGAGCCTTTTCAGGCCGACCATTACTACCAGACCGGCGTGCTGTTCGAAGACAGAGAGAACAGTGAACAGGCGATCCAGTACTACCGGAAAGCAATAGAAACCGATCCGAAACATGCTGCGGCCCATGCAGCTCTAGGTTTTCTGCTGTATCGGGCAAAGCAGACTACAGACGCAAAAGAGCATCTCAAACTCGCATTGCAAATCGATACAAGAAACAATAAGGCTCTGTTCATCCAGGGAAAATTGCAGCGTGAAAGCCACGATTATGCGAACGCGCTTGTTTCATTCGAAAAAGTGCTCAGAGATCCGGAGTTTAAACAAAAAGCCCTGATAGAACGAGGATGTTGTTATCTGGAAGCGAACAGTATCGAGAAAGCGATACTCGAATTTGAACGGGCTATCAAGGCAAGCCAGGATGAAACATCAAACGATACGCTGTATGCCCGCTATTTTCTTGCAGACTGCTACGAAAAAAAACGGGATATCGATCAGGCTATTTCTCAATGGGAAAAGATTTTTGCAAAAAAACGGAATTTCCGGGATGTCGGCGAAAAACTCTCCCAGTACCAGGAACTCCGTTCCAATGATCACATGAAGGAATACCTGACCGCCAACCGGGACGCGTTCTTTGAAATTTGCAAAGCGATTACAACCCAAGCTCTGGAATTATCGGTTCGAGAAATTTCCGAAACAAAATCCGGCTGTTCAATTATCGCTGTTGAAAACGATGCAGAAAAATGGCGCAATGTACGAAAAATGCCCAGAATGATTATGTTCTACCGTGATCCGAACCTGATCGAAGACTCGTATCTCAGAACCCTCCAGGAAGACATGAAAAAACAATCGATCATCCGGGGCGTAATCATAACCAGTTCAGGATTTACCAGGACAGCCCTTGAATTCGCCGAAAGCAGACCACTGGAATTGATTAACAAAGACAAGCTGGAGCAGATGCTGGCATCGATCGAGTTTTTTAAATCATCCTGATTAACACTATGAAAATCCTGTGTGTTTCGGACCAGATCGATCCTCTCGTCTATAGCAGCAATATCAAGGAGCGGTATAAAGATATCGATCTGGTAATTTCAGCAGGCGATCTTCCAATGGAATACCTGGATTTTATCGTATCATCCCTGAACAAGCCGGTTTTTTTTGTTTTCGGGAATCACAACCTCAATGAGTACGGGCTGTACCATAAAATTGATTACACCAGACAAACAGGCGATAATTATCACTCGCAAACCAGGATGTCTCATGGGACTACCTACCTCGGATTTAAAACATACCGGGAGGGGAATCTGCTTATCGCAGGTGTTTCAGGATCGATCCGGTATAACACAGGGCTGAATCAATTTACCGATTCCCAGATGAAACTGAAGCTGCTCGGTCTCGTCCCGGCTCTGCTTCTGAATAAGCTTCGATACGGCCGGTACCTTGACATTCTGGTTACGCATGCTGCGCCTGAGGGGATTCACGATAAACCGGACGCCTGCCACAAGGGCTTTGCCTCATTTCTCTGGTTTATGAAAAAATTCAAACCCAGATTTCTGATTCATGGCCATATTCATCTCTATGATTTGCAGGACATTCGGGTTTCCCGCTATCATGACACTACGGTTATTAATGCATACAGCCACTATATACTGGACACCGGAGATGCTGATACATGAGTGATTTTATACGAAATCAAGCAGAAGAAGATTTTACTCGAGCGCGCAACAAGGCACTGTTCAACGAAATCCAGAATTTTCTCAATCCCGATAAAAGCCGGCTCTTGTCTTTCCATGACGTAAAGAAAATTCTTAAACCGAAAAATGAAGTGTACGCCGGGATGAAGACAGTACCGATACAAAAAATTGTCGGAAGCGAAGGACGCTACCAGGATTTTGACAATCACTTTCTGCCAAAAACCAGTAATCTCAGACAAAGATGGGAACGGGTGGATGAAGCCCACCTGAGCGATATTGTACTCCCGCCGATACAGCTGTATGAAATCGGCGGGCTGTATTTTGTGCGCGATGGCAATCATCGTGTGTCAGTGTCTAAAGCTCAGGGGGTACAGTACATAGATGCGGAAGTAATCTCTCTGCAGACAGAGATACTGCTCAAACCCGGGATTACACCGGAAAATATCCTCTCGGAAGTAATCAAGTATGAAAAAAGAGTGTTTTATACGGAAACCGCTTTTGGAGACCTCACTGAAGACTGGAATCTGGATTTTACCAGTCCCGGTCAGTATGATGTCATATACAACCATATTCTTGTTCACAAGTATTACATTAATACTGGAATAAAAGAAGAAATTCCCTTCAACGATGCGCTTGTTTCCTGGTACAAGAATGTGTATCAACCGGTCATGCACGTTATAAAGAAGAAAAAACTGCTTAAAAGATTCCGGAACCGCACCGCAAGCGATCTGTATGTCTGGATTATCAAACAATGGGACGACCTTAAACAGAAATACGGCCTGGAATATTCACTTGATGCAGCAACTGACCGGATCGCGGATATGCACCCCCACGGACTGTTAGCGACAATTCGCGATTTTATCAAAAAAATCTTTCAAACTTGACGACTGAAATTAAGGATGCTAAACTGAAGTACAATGCAAACAGCAGTACTTGATATTTTTGTGATACTTCCTCTTGTTGGCAGCTTTATTCTTCAGAGTATCGCGGTGTTTCTGCTCATCAGACTGTATAAAGAAAGCCCGGAAAAATTCCGTTCCTCTGTACTGTTCAAAATTACCATTGCAGGAACCGGCGTACTGGTTGCAGGAAGTCTGGTATCGATCGTTGTTCCCGTACTGACAGTTCTCGCACTATTTCTCTTTTTTGCGAGTATTCTGCTTCTTACAGGAATTATTGCGGCAGCAAGAGAAAAAGAGACAGTTCCTGTTGCCGAAACAGAAACACCGGAAGAACCTCCCGCAGCGCAGAGCGAAGAGCCAAAAGAAGATCCGCTTGTTGCGATCGGTCAGTCCTTTCTCGAGCATGTGACGGAAGCATTGACTGGAGAAATTAATCTGGTCCGATTGCTTGACTTTATCAACCAGACGATGATCGAAAAAACTGGCGCCGACGGTGGCGTTGTTTTTATTGCGGATGATTTCGACGATATTATTGCCGCAAAATCGTATAGCGGGCAGTTCCCTCCTCCCTACAAGTTGCCGCAGGATCTTCCCCATAAACCGGTTCGGGTAGAAACAAACTTCAGATATGTCCAGTTTGCGCTTGGCGAAACCATTTTTGGAGAAGTAGCCGCGAACGGGAAACCGATTCTTATCGAAGACGGTACAAAAGATTCCCGCATTTTTGCCAACGGACCGGAAGAATTCCTAGTTCCGGGCAGCTACATCGCTGTACCTCTCATCGTAAAAGACCGTGTTGTCGGAGTAAGCGGTCTGGCCCGGCTTCCCGGAAAACCTGCCTTCACGAGCGATGAACTCCGGACGGCGGTTATACTTGGCCACTATTCAGGGGCAGCAATCAACAATGTGTACTGCGTACAGGAAGTACTGGAGCGGGCAGACCTTGAACGCGAAGCCGGCATAGCATCTCAAATCCAGAAAACACTTCACCCGAAACGGCTCCCGGATCTTCCGGAAGTCGGCTTTGGCTCGTTCTTTAATGCTACAAAAGGCGTGTGCGGGGATTACTATGATGTCATTCTTGCCCGCCGCGACAGGATCGCCCTGGTGATTGCTGATGTAGCCGGTAAGGGTATTCAGTCAAGCATGGTAATGATGATGCTTCGCTCCATCTTGCATCTTGTTACGAATACCACGAAAAGCGCCGGAACAATACTCGATTGGGTTAACAAGGGAATAACCGGAAAAATCGATATGGATCATTACGCAACACTGTCCTATCTCAGCTATTCTCCCCAGGATCACAGCCTCGAATACGCAAGCGCAGGGCATCAGCCCATGCTGATATGGCGGGCAGCCCAAGGAGAACTGGAAACGATCCAACAGAAAACAGATCCGATCGGGGTGGAAAGAAGCTCTGTTTATTCTGATTTCAAGTTGACAGTCGAGAAGGGAGATATTATTATTCTATTTACTGACGGACTCATTGAATCCTTGAACAAAGAGGGTCGGCAGTATGGAACCGAATCGCTTTCTCAAGTCATTTCTGAAAATAATTCATTGACAGCGAAAGAACTGGCAACCGAAATAAAGCATAATATTCAGGCTTTTATCGGTTCAGCAAGTCTGCATGATGACCAGACTTTAGTAATTATGAAGATCAAGAACTAGTCTACGGGGTAAAGGAGCAACAGCAGTATGGAACTTAAAATCAGGAAGAATGGTGAAGTATACATCATAGATGTAAACGGAGAGATGGACCTGTATAACTCCTACAAGTTAAAGGAACTTGTAATGAAAATGCTCGAGAAAAATGTACAGTCCTTTATAATCAACCTTGAACAGGTTGATTATATCGACTCTTCAGGTATCGGTGCCTTGATTTATATCTGTTCCACAATCAAGAAGATGAACCTTAAACTTGCAATAACCAATATTCATGGCTCGGTTAAAAAGGTTATCGAACTTACGAAACTCATGGGTTATTTCCCTATAACGAATAGTATCGAAGAAGCATTGCAGCAGATGGAAGGCTGACACAAACACCAGGAGTTTATTTTATGAATGCTATCAAAGAATTGAAAGCTGATGGAAACAATCCGCTTTTTGATAAAACCAATATGTTATATAAAGAATTTCCTTCGGACTTTCGACAGATCAGATATTTTACCCTGCTCATTGTACAGTCCGCTCCGCTTGAAATAAAGGAAATTAACCTGCTGGAACAGCAGATCAGTGAAATTATCAAAAATGCCGTCAAGCACGGTAATTCCTGCGACTTGAACAAGAAAGTTCGCGTCTGGTACACATTCAGTTCTACTCATGCACATCTCATTGTCGAAGATGAAGGTCCCGGGTTCAAGGACCTGGAAAAATGGAACGAGTTCAACCGAAAGAGACTTGAATGCCTGTATCAGCAGGATTTCGAGCATTTGGGATCCTATGTTTCGTTCAGAACCACAAAAAGTGACGATCAAGACGGCGGGAATGCGCTATTTGCCGCACTTGAGTATTGGAACGGCGGATTCGTGTATAACGACAAAAAAAATGGCGTAGCAATGCTTAAAAAGTACCCGCAACGCCGCCATGGCATATCGATTGACGGTGAATAACCGCTTCGTGATCAACTGCTTTACAAACCGGCCCTGAAAGCCGGTTTTTTTTATCTTTGGCGATCCGGCACCCCAAAAAAAGCCGGCACCAAAAAAAGTCGGCACCAAAACCAAGCAGATGTACAAAGTGTGAAGTATGTGAGGCTCTTTCGAAAACCGGAAAGTTTTGAAATCGGTTCTGTTATCCGT
The DNA here is from genome assembly GCA_004294945.1 of Treponema sp. Taxonomy (GTDB): domain Bacteria; phylum Spirochaetota; class Spirochaetia; order Treponematales; family Treponemataceae; genus Teretinema. The sequence continues at coordinate 27,210 of SHOL01000003.1, read as the reverse complement.
TGTACAAATCGTGATGCACAAACTCGTATAAAAAACGCTTGTCTTCCTGTTCAATATCGTTCATTGAAAAAAAGAGCAGCTGCGTCATTCTGTTAACCGGCATTGTTGATGTTACAGAAGGATTAAACACAACCTGTCTGCGCTGTCCGGGCTTATTGCACGCATAGCGCGCAGCAAAAGTAGCACCGGAAGAAAAAGATTCGTGCCTGCCTCCGGTAACAATCATATACTGATGATCAATATAGAGCAAAAACGGATCGACAGAACTTCTTCGTCCCTGTTTGAGATCGTCAAGAAACTGATACAGCCGTACCGAAAGCGGAGAAATACCGGTATCAGGAAGCCCTGCCCTTCTGCACAGGATACCGAGAACCTCTTGCTGCGCATCCATTTCAGCCGGAGCATAGTCGATGCACCCCAGAGGGTACTCCCCGTCCTCGAAAAAAGAATGCACGGTGTCGCCGGAAACAATGAACACACCGGTTCTGGAATCCGGATCAGCTTCTACCCGGTACATCTCATCGCGTATGCAATACTGATACTCATCTTCTGTACCCGGTGGATTCATTCTGGAAGCGGTAAACGAAAGAATCGACTGGCCATGCGAAAAACAAACCTTGATTGATGTTCCAAGCTTCGATACAGCGGAGCATTTTTTTGTGCTAAAAAAAAGCAAATTCTCCCTGACTGCATAGGATTTTCCGGTAATAGCCAGGGTCTGACCGCAGGAAACCACAGACAGCGAAGGGAGAGAATCGGAAAGAATTGTCAAAAGATATTCCCGCTCAATTCTGCCGACTATATTCGGCATAACTTGCTCCATCAAAATCAAATTCCCTGATATACCAGGATGTCTCCCTCTGCTGTATGCGCACCTCGGCGTAACACCAGGAATTCGCAGAGCCTGTGTCCAGAGTAAATCGGTACAATACTGAAAAAACCCCTGCTTCCTTGGATACCGGCCTTGAATACGCAACTTCCCGTATTGCTGGCAGTCTGGACAGTTGAAAGCTGACCACCACCGGAAGGAACGGGTACTCCGGAAGACACAAGTGATTCGGAACAGTGCTGCTCTTCAGGGCTGATGCGATCGTTTTCAGGAAATCACGCAGCCCGACCGGCAACTCGGAATAATCAAGGCGGCCCAGTCTGTCTGTTTCAGGATACAAGGTTCCGGAAGAGCGTTCCTCGGACGGCTTGAGCAAAGGAAATGTTTCCGTTCCTCCGGGTATCGTGTGCGCCGGAGAAAGCGCTTGCGTTTTTTTATCGCTGCTGTCTGCCCACTCAATTCCGGAAAAATAGGAATCTGCACGGGTCCGAAGCGTTTCAGGAAACACGGTAACAGAAACGGACACAATGCACATAATACAAACAAACAGGCGGTTATTCCCGGATACAAACATCGAGAGAGTATACCACAGGAAGCAGGTTCTGGACAATCTTCGGCCAAACAGCTAGAGTACCGTTATTGAATCCACAATACATGCGCCGGATATACCGAAACCGGAACAACCGCCGTTACAGGAGATGTTTATGGCATTGACGCTTACAGAGAAAATTCTTTCTGCACATCTGGTTGAACACGCAACACTCCCCAACCGGGGAGATGACATTGCAATTCGCATCGACCAAACCCTGACCCAGGACGCAACGGGTACAATGGCGTATCTGCAATTTGAAACAATCGGGATTGACCGGGTAAAAACAGAACTTTCAGTTTCCTATATCGACCACAATACCCTGCAGGAAGACTATAAAAATATGGACGACCACCGTTATCTGCAGAGCCTGGCGAACAGATACGGCCTCTGGTTTTCACGGGCAGGAAACGGTATTTGCCACCAGGTCCACCTGGAACGCTTCGGAAAACCGGGAAAAACGCTTCTGGGATCGGATTCCCACACGCCGACCGGAGGCGGAATCGGCATGATCGCTATCGGTGCAGGCGGGCTTGATGTTGCAGTCGCAATGGGAGGCGGAGCGTTTCATCTGGCAATGCCGAAAGTCAAGGGCGTACTGCTGACTGGAGAACTGAAAGAAGGTGTCAGCGCAAAAGATATTATACTGGAAGTTCTTCGCCGTGAAACGGTAAAAGGCGGTGTGGGCTGTGTGTATGAATACTTCGGACCCGGCGTACAATCCCTGTCTGTACCCCAGCGGGCAACTATCACAAACATGGGCGCTGAGCTCGGCGCAACGTGCAGTATATTCCCCTCGGACAGCAATACCCGCGCATTTCTTGAAGCAATGGGCAGACCTGAAGATTTTACCGCCCTGGAAGCGGACGAAGGCGCGTCGTACGATGCAGTCATAGAAATCAATCTTTCCAAGCTGACGCCGATGGCGGCACAGCCCCACTCTCCCGATTCAGTCATAGAAATTTCTAAAATTGCCGGAAAAAAAGTAACCCAGGTAGCCATTGGCTCCTGTACGAACAGCTCCCTGAACGACCTTGCCGCAGTTGCGGCAATCGTAAAAGACAAACATATTGCCGAAGGCGTCGAAGCCGGAATCTCGCCCGGCAGCCGCCAAACGCTTTTGCTGGCAGAAAAGACCGGTGTACTCGGAGAACTGATACGCGCAGGGTTCCGGATACTGGAAAGCGCCTGCGGTCCCTGCATCGGGATGGGCTTTGCCCCGAACTCGGCCGGCGTTTCGCTGCGCACCTTCAACCGCAACTTTAAGGGCCGTTCGGGCACACCCGACGCAGAAGTATACCTGGTCTCGCCCGAAACAGCAGCGATTGCCGCAATTACCGGCGTTATAAGCGACCCCAGGCACACAGCGTCCGATCTGAACGCACGAAAGGCAGAATACTTGCGCAATCAAACGGCAAGCTTCCGCGACGACGGCATGCTTATAGCCCCTCTGCCGGAAGCAGAGGCCCAAAAAATCGAAATACTCCGCGGCCCGAACATCAAACCCTGCCCGGCAAGCCCCGAGCTGCCCGATACCCTTGAACTTCCGGTGCTGCTAAAAGCAGGCGACAATGTTTCGACCGACGACATTATGCCGGCAGGCGCCAAAGTGCTGCCCCTCCGCTCGAACATTCCTGAAATTTCAAAGTTCACCTTTGAGCGCCTCGATCCAACCTTCTTCGCGCGCGCCTCGGCCGCCGCAGGCTGTTTTGTGCTTGGAGGCGAAAATTACGGCCAGGGTTCGTCCCGCGAACATGCAGCACTTGCACCGATGTATCTTGGAGTCCGCGCCGTTATCGTCAAATCGTTTGCCCGAATCCACAAAGCCAACCTTATAAACTACGGAATTATTCCGCTCGTTCTCGATGACGCCTCGGCGTATGACGCACTTTTACAAAACGACGTGCTCGAATTCACGGGAATCAGGAATTCACTTGAAAGAGGCCTGCCGTTCGTACTGGTCCGAAAATCCGACGGACATACCGTGAAGGCAAAAAACGACCTCGATGAACGATCACGGAAAATTCTGCTTGCTGGCGGGCTTGCAGCCTGGACACGCCAGGGCGGACAATAGGCGAGCGGAAAATGCCCTGTTTCGTTCCCGGAGACGAAAGCATCAGACTCTTCGCCGTTCGCGACCCTGTCTGGAAACACATACGCCTGACCCAGGAATTTCTGGATATTACCCGAACGGAACCCTTTATGCGCCTGTACCGGATCAGGCAGCTGGGACCGACAGAATACGTGTACCCGGGTGCAACCCATACCAGAGCATCACATTCGTTCGGGGTGTATGCAGCTGCCCGAAAGCTTCTGGAAACGCTGTGCGAACAGGGCGCTTCCGAATGGATTACGCCGAAAGGAGCCCGCTCCTTTCTTGCGGCGGCTTTGCTCCACGATCTGGGGCACTTCCCTTTCACCCATTCGCTGAAGGAACTTCCGCTTGAAGACCACGAAACACTTACGGCGAAACTGGTTGTCTGTGAGCCCCTGAGAACGCTCATCGCACAGGCGGGAGCCGATCCCGACATGAGTGCGTCGATTATTGATCTTTCGGGTGCGTACGGCTCTCAAGCAGCATCCGTCCCCGACCAGGAGACGGTTTTTTTTCGTAACCTTCTTTCCGGGGTGCTTGATCCGGACAAGCTCGACTACCTCAACCGGGATGCCTATTTTTGCGGGGTTCCGTATGGCATCCAGGATATCGATTTTATTTTGTCTCAAGTGCATCCGGACCCTGAAAAAGGAATTGTACTTGATTCCAGAGGTATTTTGTCGGTAGAAAACATACTGTTTTCCAAATATCTTATGTACCGTTCCGTCTACTGGCACCGCCAGGTCCGCATTGCAACAGCCATGATGAAAAAAACGCTGCATGCAGCCCTGAGCGCTTCCATCATATCGCCGGAAGAACTGTATCCCCTTGACGACACTTCGCTGTACTCGCTGATTGATTCACGGAGCTTTCCCGAGCAGGTACTCGCCCGGGATATCCGGATGCGATCCTTTTATCGGGTTGTCGGCGAATTCCGTCCCGGCTTTGATGAACTTGCTGCCACAGAACTTGAACATCTGGCTGTCAGAACGGAAATCGAGAATCGCCTGGCAGAAGCGTTCACCCTTTGGACCGGAGTCCGCTTTACGGCCGTCGATGTTCTTCTCGATATACCGGAACGAATTTCGTTTGAAAGCGACCTGTACATCAGCGACGAAAAACGGATTTTTACCGCAAGCTCGACTGTTTTTTCCGAATCTGTCATTTCGCGATTTACCGAATCGCTTCGGATACTTCGGGTTGCAGTCAATCCGCAAAAAGCCGATGCACTTGAACGGACAGCTGATTTGCCCGAAAAACTTGCGAAATGCATAGGGCTGTATTACACTGAAATGCAGGATTAATGAAGCCGGAGGATGTATGAATGTCCACAATTTAATGGAAGAGCTTGTCTATACTGAAGTGAACGACCTGTTCGATACAGCTCAAAAAAACAAGGCTCCCTGGCTTACCTGCAGCTGCAGCCAGTGCAGGCTCGATACAATTTGTTATGTTTTGAACCGGGTACCGCCGAAATATATCAAGTCGGGACGAGGGCTTGCGCATTCGCAGATGGAAGAGTCGATAGACAAGGCTCAGATGGCAGCTGATGTCAGCAGAATCGGCCTTGAGGGTATGAAGCAGGTTCTTTCTGCAAAGCGGCCTCACGGGAAGCCGACCGACCTGCCGGAAACGCCGGTATTCAATTTTCCGACATTTATCGGCCGCATACTGGACGGGATGACATTCGAGCCCGTAAAAAACACGTCCATTACGCTCTATATGGACAACCGGAAGGCAGAATCGATTGATTCGTCCTGGGAAAATCCCTACCGGATTAGCGACCATACTCCCGGAACCTTTTCGTTTTGGGTAAAGCCGGTTGGAGCAGCAAAAGAAGATCAGAAGAAAGTTTTTTCGTTCGAACTCCGCGCCGAACAGCCGGGCTTTGAACCGCTTCAGTATTTTTTCGAAATCGGAATCCTCAGCGAGTCGATTATCCGCACGGCATATACGGCGGATCATGCGTATCTGCTGCCTGATCTGCACTTGTTTCCTGCAGACGATCAGCTGGATTCCATGCAAATTTGATTCGAACGGCTTTCAGACCCAGTTCGCATTCTTGACAGAGCGGTCGGTTTTCTTTAAAGTAGAACAAATTACGGGATGTAGCCTAGTGGCTAAGGCGTCTGGTTTGGGACCAGAAGATCGGGGGTTCAAATCCCTTCATCCCGATCCGGGATCATAGCTCATCCGGATAGAGCAATTGCCTTCTAAGCAATAGGTAGGGGGTTCGAGTCCCTCTGGTCCCGCAAGTTAACTCCTTGTTATATAAAGATTTGCGAGAATGCAAAAAGCATAATTCGGCGCTGTGTACAGAATTGTGCCAATTAGTGTGAAGATACGGATCGCAAATCCGGTAATTTTTTTCCACGGGGAGTCCAGGCATGCAATCGTTCAACATCAAATTTTTCGACGGTTCCGTAAAAACGTTCAATTCTCCGGTTACCGGCTGCGATCTGGTGCCGTACATGGGCGCAAAAAAAAAGCCGGTTGTGGCAATTCGGGTAAACAACGAATTGTTTTCTTTAACCAGAAACATCGATGTAAGCGCACATGTAGAAGCAGTATCCAACAATACTACAGAGGGCTCGAACGTATGCCGGCGAACGCTGTGCATGGTGCTTGCCGCTGCTGCACGCGATTTGTATCCGGAGCTCCGTTTACTGATCGGGCACAGTTTGGGATACGGGTATTACTATACTTTTGAGTCCGGCGGAAACAACAAGGAAATCGATATTTCCCGGGTTGAACAAAAAATGCGGGACATGATCAAGGCTGATATTCCTCTGGAAACACGATACGTTTCCTACGAAGATGCGCTAGATCTTTTTTCGGAATCCAATCAGCCGGATACCTACCGGCTCCTTATGCACATCAGCAAACCAAAAATACTTATCAACAAGCTAGATTCATATCTTGATCTGTATTTTCAGCCCCTGCTTCCCCGTACAGGGCTTCTTGATGTATTCGAGCTGAAAAAATACGGTGAAGGTTTTTTGCTCAGGTTTCCGCCTACGTCGCATCCCGACAGGCTGAGCGAATTTGAAGACATTCCAGAACTGTTCCATATTTATAAACAGGCAAAAAAGTGGGGGAAGCTGATCGGGGTGTCTTCTGTCGGACAACTGAACGAGCTGGTGGAACGGCGGAAAATTAAAGACTATGTCGAGGTGACAGAAACTCTTCAAAACAAGAAAATTGCAGAAATTGCAGACAGAATCGCAGAAAGGAATACGACGAAGATTGTGTTGATTGCAGGGCCTTCGAGCTCCGGCAAAACAACCACATCGAAAAAACTTTCCATGCAGCTTCGAGTTCTGGGCTACGAACCAATTGTAATCAGTCTTGACGATTATTACCGCGGACCGGCGAATACTCCCCTGGACGAGGACGGTAAACCGGATTATGAATGTCTTGAAGCGCTGGACGTGCCCTTCCTGAACGAGATTCTGGTTACCCTGTTTAAAGGAAACGAAGTTGAACTGCCGTCTTACGATTTTAAGACCGGTTTGCGAAAGTTCACCGGCAGGAAGCTCAAGCTCAATGAACGTACCATTTTAATTATGGAAGGAATTCACGGACTGAACGATAAGCTGACGCCGCTTGTTCCTGCCGAGTTCAAATTTAAAATATATCTTTCTGCATTGACGCAGCTCAATCTTGACGATCACAACCGCATACCGACCTCGGACAATCGTCTGCTCAGGCGAATTGTCAGAGATGCCCAGTTCCGGGGAAAAGGCGCGGCAGGTACCATTTCTATGTGGGCAAGCGTGCAAAGGGGAGAACGACTTCATATTTTCCCCTTTCAAAGCCAGGCTGATGTCATGTTCAATACTGCGCTGGATTATGAACTTTCCGTGCTGAAAATCTTTGCAGAGCCGTTGTTGCGGGCGGTTAAGCCGACAGAACGTGAATACACCGAAGCATCACGACTTCTGATGTTTTTGAACAATTTCTCGCCGATACCGCCATCGTATGTGCCGGGGCAGTCGATTATCCGCGAATTTATCGGGGACAGCGATTTTAAGTATTAGAGGACTTTGAAACACTCGGTCAGTTTTGCACAGAAGTCTTTTTGAGGTTTGATTTCAGTTCGTTTTTGATGAATATACAGAGTTACTGATGTCGTCAAGCACTTCAGCTTCTTCATCGAGCATTTCCTTGTGCCAGATCCCTGTTTTCTTTTCTTTCAGTTTGCTGATAACCTGCCGTTCGCGGGTTGCGGTCATCCAGTTTTCGCGTGCTTGTTCGACAACCAGTTCGGCTGCAGCCAGATGCTCGAGGAGCTCTTCTTTTTTTGTATCAAGGCGAGAAATATACCGCTCTATGGAAAGGAGATCTTGAATCGATGTACCGGAGGTTCTGCTGTACGTCCAGGATACCCGCTCGCGCGCAATTTCTTCGAGTTCTTGCTGGATTTTTTCCCGTTCAGCAATTGCCTTTCCCAGAGCAATTTCAGCTTCTTTTTCCCTAAACAGGCGAAGGTCAAGCAGTTTTTGCAAAGAAAATGAAAAACGCTTCATTAATCCTGCCAGTCGCTCTGTGCCCAGGGCTCAGATTCAGGTTCTGCGGTGGCGTATTTTTTTGCACCGCCAGGTCCGGTCAGGGTGTATTCCGTTTCAGGAATTTCCATATCGGTTATCTCTGACATTTTTTTGAGGGTGGCAGTTAATGGAGCCGGATCGTTGACTTCCTGATTGAGAAATTCCTCGATTTTTACGTGACGCATGATAGCTTCGTCGATGGAAGGATTCGATCCTTTTTGATAGGCTCCGACGTTTATCATGTCTTCGGATTCTGCGTAAACGGCCATCATTCTGCGGATGTACCCGGCAGCTTTTCTGGTGACGGCACCGGAAACCCGGTTTGCGAGCCTCGAAATACTGGTCAGGACGTCTATTGCCGGATAATGATACTTTTGCGCAAGCTTGCGGCTCAAAATTATATGTCCGTCCAGAATACCGCGCACGGTATCCGATATAGGTTCATCCATATCGTCTCCGTCGACCAATACGGTATAAAACCCGGTGATGCTGCCGGTTTGAGAGGTGCCGCTCCGTTCGAGCAGTTTGGGCAGCGTTTCAAAAACGCTCGGGGTGTATCCGCGCGTCGCCGGCGGTTCGCCGATTGCAAGACCGATTTCACGCTGCGCTTTGGCAAAGCGCGTGACGGAATCGAACATGAGCATTACATCTTTGCCCTGGTCGCGAAAATATTCTGCGATCGCTGTGGCAACATATGCTCCTCTTATTCGGGAAATAGGAGGCTGATCAGAGGTTGCAACAACCACAACGGAGCGTTTCAATCCTTCAGGACCAAGATCATTTTCGATAAAATCGACAACTTCGCGGCCACGTTCACCGATAAGCGCAATCACATTGATGTCGGCATTTGTATTGCGGGCGATCATTCCAAGCAGGGTAGATTTTCCGACGCCGGATCCGGCAAATATGCCAAGGCGCTGGCCTCTGCCGACAGCTAACAGCCCGTCGAGAGCCCGGACGCCGGTTACAATCCGTTCACTGATGGGTTTTCTGAGCATGGGATCGGGGGGAGAGGCTATAGCCGGATATTTGAGCGTGGAAAACACTTCTCCCTTGCCGTCATAGGCCTTGCCGAGCGAATCTACAACCCGGCCAAGCATCATTTCGCCGACAGGAACGGTAAGGACGGATCCGCTCGCGATTACCTTGCATCCGATTTCGATACCCTGAATGTCGGAATAACTCATCAGCTGGACTGTATTCCCGTCCAGACCGACTACTTCTGCATAAACGGCAGTATCGGTACGAGACAGCAGTATCTGGCACACCTCGCCAATAACTGCCTGGGGCCCGGTGCTTTCGATGAGCATGCCGCGGACCCGCTTTACATAGCCAGTGTATTTTATCGGTTCTGCTTCTTGGACAGCTTCCACATACTTGTCGAAAATGCGGATCATAAGCGGTTATTCCTGGGTAACCGGATTGGCAGTCTTGATACGAGTCCGTATTGGAGAAACTTCAAGGATTTTTTGTTCGATTTCGTTAAGCTGGCTCGCAATTCGCGCATCGATTGCACCAAAATCAGTTTCAATAATACAGCCGCCGCGATCGACAGTTGAATCTTCAACAACTGATATGTTTTTGATGTTTTCGGCTGTCGAGAGAAAATCTTTTATATGTTGTGTCGTCATTGCAACATCTGCAAGATTGACACGGATGATAACGTCACCTCTGCCCTTCACTTTTCTGAGAGCCTGCACGACGTTGGAGACAACGATGTTTTTTTGGTTTTCGGAAATAACTTTGACAATTTTTCTGGTCATAAGCAGCACCAGGTCGACGATCTGCTGTTCGGTTTCTGCAAGGATTTCCTGCCGCTTGTCCATCATACGTTCAATGATCGTGTGTAGGCGGTCTGTCAGACGCTGGGCTTCAAGATTTCCTTCTTTAAAGCCTGCTTCCTGCCCCTTTGCGAAACCGTCGTTATAGCCGGTTTTGGCTTCCTGCTCCATACGGGATTTTGCATCTTCGATGATTCGGTCGGCCTCGGCTTTTGCGTCATCCAGAATTTTTGATGCTTCGTCTTGTGCTTGCTGTCTGATAACCTGTGCCTGATCGGTTTTTCGCTTAACTTCATCAAACGCCGCTTTTTGGGCATCTCGCAGTATTTTATCGGCTTCCTGCTTTGCCTCTTCCAGCATCTGTGCTTTTTGCTGTTCCCATTCTTCAAGATACTGCTGGGCTTCGCGGCGCAGATCGTCGGCAGTAGGACCTTCATAGACAGGTTCTTCGGCAATTTCCTCGACCGGTTCTTCAACAATGAATTTTCTCGGAAGCTGCAACAGTACCAGCTCATCGGATTTCTTTATTTCATGTGGTCTGAATACAGTTTTTGCCATTATCTACCGCCGTTATACAACAAGTTCGTCCTCTCCGGAACGGGCAATAACGATTTCTCCCGTATCCTCCAGATGTCGAATGATTGATACAATTTTCTGTTGCGCTTCTTCTACGTCTTTCAGGCGCACCGGACCCATGTACTCCATGTCTTCCTTAAGCATGCCTGCAGCCCGTTTGGACATGTTTCTGAATATTTTGTCCTGGACTTCAGTATCGACTGCCTTAAGTGCCTTGGCAAGCTCCTGGGTGTCGACTTCGCGCATAACTTTCTGTATAGCGCGGTCGTCGAGCATGACAATGTCTTCGAAGACGAACATTCGTTTCTTGATTTCTTCAGCAAGATCGGGGTCTTCATCCTCGAGCGCTTCAATGATAGATTTTTCAGAGGAACGATCGACAAGGTTAAGAATTTCAACAATGCTTTCTACACCGCCGGCGGCCGTATAGTCTTCGCTTGAAAGCGTCGACAATTTTTTCTCCAGAACCCGTTCAACTTCGCGCAATACATCGGGAGAAGTACGATCCATTGTGGCGATTCTCCGTGCTACTTCGCTCTGAATGTCGTCAGGAAGATTCTGGAGAATTACCGAGGCTTTGGCAGGCTCCAGATACGCAAGAATAAGCGCAATAGTTTGCGGATGTTCCTGTTGAATAAAGTTCAATAGATGGGCAGGGTCCGTTCGTCTGATAAAATCGAAAGGACGCACTTGCAAAGAACTGGTCAGCCTGTTGATAATGTCGATTGCTTTCTGGCTTCCTACAGACTTTTCTAGCAGTTCGCGGGCATAATCGATACCGCCGGTTGTAATGAAATTCTGGGCCATCATGAGGTCCTGGAATTCCTGGAGTATAGCGTCCTTAAAATCGGATTCGACGGTTTCCAACCGGGCAATCTCGAAAGTCAGCGTTTCGATTTCATCTTCGCGAAGATGCTTGAAAATTTCGGCCGATATTTCTGAACCGAGCGAAACCAGAAAAATAGCCGCCTTCTGCCGGCCAGTCAGCGATTTTACATCTTTCGCCTTCTTGGAAGAGCTTGCAGGAGCCGATTTATCTTTAGATGATGAGCCAGCGGCTGCCATATATTATTCCTCCATCAACCAGGTTCTGATCAGCAAAGCAACATCCTCAGGATGCTCTTTTGCCATGTTTATCGCATTTTCCTGGAGCTCAAGACGTTTGCGCTCCTCAACAGACATTGATACTTCCATACCGGCCTGTTCGGCTTCCCACAACGTTTTTTCGCGTTCCATCTGGTGCTTGCGAAGCAGTTCTTCTTCCTTGAGCCGACGGCGGCGCTCAAGTTCGCGTACAATCATCCGGTATATTATAAATGCAAACAGGATAACCGCAAGCGCAATCAAAGAATACAGCACCGTCTGCTGAGTCTGCAATTTCTGGAAATACGCTGCGTCTTCTTTTTCGAATTGGGACGTTCTGTCGAATTTAATATTCAACACACTGACCGAATCTCCGCGGGCTCTGTTGTAGCCTATAGCATCCTGAACAGCCTTGGTGGCTGACTGGAGTTCCTCAGCGCTGATCGGTACATATTCACGCTCTATTGCGCCGTTCTTGATGACGAAATTGCCTTTTTCATCCCGTCTCTTGGACCAGACGCCGTCGATGTTGACCGATACCGTTCTTCGTCCCATTGAAGGGCTGACGGTCTCGGTGGTATCCCGCTGCCCGACAAGCTCGTTCTTCTTTACAATAGACTGTTCCGACAAACCGTAGAGATTCGACATATCCTTGTATGCAGGAGCCGTTTGTCCTTCGACGCCCGCGGGACCTTCGGGGTTATATCCAGATCCCTGCCATCGCGTTGTTGAAGTTTCAGAAGACAGGGTGATGGATTCGACAATTTGCGAGTCGTCATACGGAGTCTCAGGATTGTCCGGCTTGATAGTGGTCGGCAGATAATCGCGCGTTTGGACAGACTTGTCGGACATGTCCATCTCAATCTTGAGGTTCAGATCCCTCACGCGGTCCATTCCGTAAATCTGCTGGAGAGCTCCAAGAATACGGGCTCGGTACTGGGTTTCCAGCTGGGCGATAAGCTTCTGTTCTTTCTCGATTCGGGACAACCTGTCCCATTCCTTCATTCCTTCAAAATCGTTCAAAACAGTGCCGGAACTGTCTGCTATGGTAATATTCGCATCTTCAAGACCTTCAACAGCAAACTTGAGTATCTTCTGGATGCCCTCGACTTTTTTTCGGTTTGTGGTAATGTCGCTTCCCGGTTTGGGATACAGGACGACGCTGGCAGTTACCGGATTTTGATCGTTGGAAAACAATGCTGTTTCGGGGAGCGTAACAACGACGCTTGCATCGTCGATATCGTCGAGAGCCTTTATGTGCTGACGTACTTCTTCGATTATTGCCCGACGTTTGTTTACATTCCGTTCAAAATCGGTGATAGTCCAGCGCTCAACATCGAAGATAGCCCACGGATCTACATTTTGCGGAATAAGGTCTTCGCGGATCAGAATGGACCGCATCCTGCGGGCGACAGATTCATCCTGAACCGAGATTATTCCGGTCGCAGATATCGACGTCTTTACATTCTCTTGATTAAGCCGAAGAACAATCTTGTCGCGAAGCGATTCGTCCGCGATCGGACTGTCTATGAGAGGTACCATGGAAGGTGAAGACGAAACAGAAAAAAGTATGACAAAGCCGACGATGACCGCCGCAATAATTCCACCAAGAATGAGCTTTTGGACAAGCGTCCATTTACCCCAAAGAGTCGATAACTGCGATACAAGCTTTTTCAGCCATTCGTTCATGCTCCCCTCCCGTTACAGAACGAACCTGTGTGTTAGTTTAGTGCGCACTAATTCTTCAGCACGTAAGTATAGCACATTTATCGGGTTGTTGTAATGTCGTTCCAGCCTTTTATTACGCGGTCTATAACCGACTGCGCAATTTTTAGGGACAAGTTCGCTTCAGCCATTGCGATAGTGACATCATGCACATCAACGGATTCAGGATCGATAATCATCTGCTGGGCGAGTTCGTCGGTCCGGATCTGTTTGGTATTCATTTCATCAAAGGCTTGCAGGAGGGTCTGCTCAAAACTGGCTGTTTCGGGACGGCTCGAATTGTCGATCATGGAGGTTGAAGAAACCATATCAGATCTGAAATTGTGCACAGTTACCGGTGAAATTGCCATTTACTACCTGCCTATTTCCAGGGCGCGCATAAACATTTCTTTTGAGCCCTGTATCACTGACGAATTCGCTTCGTAAGAACGGGAAGCCGAAATAAGATCTACCATTTCAGTTACAATATTTACATTGGGATATTCAACATACCCGGTTTTCGGTCCAGATTTGATAGCATCCGGATGCGTAGGATCGTAGACCATCCGCATATCTGAAGAATCCTTTTCGACGCTGACAACTTTTACACCGCTCCCGGGACCGCGCTCGATGTTTTCGGGCGTGAATGCAGTTCGCCAGTCGATTCCGTTTTCTTTCTGGGCAAGAACTACACGGCTGCGTTTGAACGCACCGCCATCCTGGGTTCGGGTTGTGGAGGCATTGGCAATATTGTCTGAAATGACGTCTGTTCTGAGCCGTTCGGCGCTCATTCCTGTCGCTGCAATATTAATGCTGGTAAAAAGTCCCATCTATGTATCCCCTTTATTTCAGTACGCTGTTCGCCTGGGAGAACTCAAAACTCTGGAGTTGTGTAAGCATTTGATAATTCAGCTGGATTCTGAGCAGTTCCATGGCTTCTTCTTCAGGATCGACGTTGTTTCCGTTTGCTTTTGACGAAGTAGTGTAATCGAGCACACGCCTCGGTTCAACTGTACGGTAGTCGATTACACCATCCGAAGCTATATGCCGGTCGTCAGCGACTGTAAGCTGAAACTGACCCCGGGCCCGTTCTTCGGATTCGAGCGCATTCTTGAGCTCTGTTTCGAAATTAACGAACGTCCGTTTGAATTCGGGGACGCCGGAGTTCGCCAGATTGTTGGCAGAAACAGAATAGCGAAGGGTGCTCACATCCATTGCGCGATGCAGAAGATCCGTCGTTCTGGTGAAACTGTTCATTGCAAAACTCCTTGTTTATTTTTTCGGCAGTTTTCACCCTGCAGTTAACAGTTATTCAAAGAATATAGCGCGATAAATCCTGGTCCTGAACAATTCCTTTGAGCCGATCGTCTACATACGTTCTGTCGATATCAATGTGCTGCCCGGACATCTCGCTGGCATTAAAAGATATCTCTTCAAGGAGCATTTCCATGATCGTATGCAGACGGCGTGCGCCTATGTTCTCCATTCGCGAGTTCACCTCTGCCGCAAGATCACTCATCCGCAGAATGGCATCCTCAGAGAAACTGATTGTTACACCTTCTGTTCCCAGAAGTTCGGTGTATTGCTTGAGCAGAGCATTTTTTGGCTCTTTTAAAATCCGGTAGAAATCTTCAGCATGCAAAGAATCCAGTTCTACGCGAAGCGGGAAACGCCCCTGCAATTCCGGTATCAGATCGCTGGGTTTTGAAAGAGTGAATGCACCCGCAGCAATAAAAAGAATGTGAGTGGTATCTACCACGCCGTATTTTGTGTTTACGCTGGAACCTTCGACGATTGGCAGAATGTCCCGCTGTACGCCTTCGCGCGACACATCCTGACCGCTTGCCCGCTCGCCTCTGGTAGCAATCTTGTCGATTTCGTCGATGAACACGATTCCTGTCTGCTCGACCCGGCGACGGGCTTCTTCGGCCACGCGATCATGATCTACTATTTTGTCAAGCTGCTCCATAATCAGGAGTTCCCGGGCCTCCCTGACAGTAACAGACTTCCGTTTTGAACGCCCGCCAGTTATCAGGTTGGTTATGTTTGCGACGCTCATCTCCAGATCTTCGATGTTTGACGATCCGGCAAACACTTCAAAAGAGGGCATCCCCTGCTTTTGGACATCGATTTCGACTATTCGATCCTCGAGTTTGCCCTCCCGAAGCATGGTACGGAATTTTTCTCGGGTACCAGATTCGCTGGGCGAAGGTTCACTCTGGAGGATGAGAGACGTCCCGATCTGTTTGTCTGCACCTTCAGAAACAGCACCGGAAGATGATGCACCGGAAGATGATGCACCGGTTCTTTTGTGCTTCATACCGGGAAGCAACAAATCGAGCAAAGCTTCCTCAGTGCGTTTTTCCGCTTCGGCACGCAAGGAAGCCTGCATTTCGGTCTTGACCATCGCATAACCTACAGCCATCAAATCACGGATCATTGATTCGACATCCCGGCCGACGTAGCCTACTTCGGTATACTTTGTCGCCTCGACTTTCAGAAACGGAGCTCCGCCCAGTTTTGCAAGGCGGCGGGCGATTTCTGTTTTTCCGACTCCGGTAGGACCGATCATCAGTATATTTTTTGGTGCGATTTCATCCCGGACATCATCAGGCAGCTTGAGTCTCCGTGTTCGATTGCGCAGCGCAACCGCAACAGCACGCTTTGCCTTCTGTTGGCCAATAATGTATTTATCGAGTTCCTCTACAACTGCCTTGGGAGTAAGCGAATCAAGTGTATCCATCGGGTTTACAGCTCCTCTATCTGAACATGGTCGTTTGTGTAAATGCAAATCTTTCCGGCTATTTCAAGGCTCTTGCGCGCAATTTCCCGCGCATCCAGATCTGTCGCATCAAGATAGGCAAGAGCTGCTGAATACGCGTAATTTCCACCGGATCCGATTGCAATCGCATCGCCTTCGGGCTCGATCACATCACCGGTACCCGAAATTAACAGCGTTTTTTCCTTATCTGCTACCAAAAGCAAGGCTTGCAGATTGCGCAAGGCCTTATCAGTTCTCCAGTCCTTCGCAAGCTCTACAGCGGCGCGGACGAGATCTCCGGCAAATTCCTTCACCCTCAGTTCAAATTTTTCAAGCAGGGTAAACGCATCGGCTGTGGCTCCGGCGAAACCGGTCAGGATTCGTCCGTCGTAAATTTTTCGCACTTTACGCGCATTCGGCTTCATAACCGTTTCGCCCATTGTCACCTGACCATCGCCGGCCATTGCAACCTTTCCATTTCTGCGTACCGCAATCACCGTTGTGCTGCGGATAATCGTCTTTTTCATGATTCCGGTTTCTCCTGACCGTGCGGATGCGCACGATGATATAATTTTTTTAGCCGCTCGGGAGTAATATGGGTATACCTCTGAGTAGTGGAAATACTTGAATGCCCAAGCAGCTCCTGAACAATGCGAATGTCTGCGCCGCGTACAACCAGAGTAGTCGCAAAACTGTGCCTGAGCGCATGGGGGGAAAATCCTGCAGGGAGGTTGCCGGCTCGGGAGTAATAATCGATAATAAACTGAATTCCACGGATCGAAAGAGGGTTTCCACGTCTAGACAAAAAAACAAAATCTCCGCTTTTACTGTTGTCTGACAGCCCTGAAAGGAACACCGCTCGTTCTGAAATCCATTCATCCAGACAGCTTCGTGCTTTTCGTGAAAAGAAAACATGCCGTTCTTTTGCGCCTTTACCCATGATAATTGCGGATGAATGACGGGAATCAAGATCCCGGATTTTGAGCGAGGCGATTTCAGAAACACGACAACCGGTTGAATACAGCGCGTGCAACAACGCTCGATCCCTAGAAAGCCACAATGCTTTTCGCCCGGGAGAACAGGTTACCGACGGTGCGGCCAGCTGTGCTGTCGACGGTACGGCCAGCTGTGCTGTCGACATTGATAAACTACAAGAATCTGCACGTCTGAAGGTCGCATCCGGTATCGAGCAAAAAGAGTCTGCCGCATCCGGATCCAGGTAAACAGGAAGCTTTCGCGGAGTTTTCAGATTTTTAAGCGTTGATACCGGATTCATGTCGGTCAGATGAAACCGAATGGCGTAGGCAAAAAATCCCCTGAGCGTTGAGAGCACTCGGTTGATGCTAACCGACTGGTATTTTTGCGATGCAAGTTCTGCCAAAAAAAGACGAATGTCTTCGACAGTCAATTCCAGCGGATCGATCGGACAATGTTGTTCAAGGAGAGATAAATCTCGCCTGTAGCTCGCGATTGTCCTTGGGGACAATTTGCGTACCCCGGATGCGTAAGCCAAATATTCATCAAACCGGGCGTTCATTCGTCTGAGTCTTCTCCTTGCACCGAAGGATCACCCGGTTCATCGCTGGTATGCAAATAATCACATTCAGGATTGATACAGGATTTGAAAGAACCGTTCTTTTTGTCGAACTTTTCTACAAGGAAATGTCCGCATTGAGGACATTGCATATTAATCGGTTTGAAATGACTGATAAAATCGCATTCGGGATAATTTGTACAGCCGAAAAATTCCTTCCCGCGTCCTTTGGTGCGGCGAGCGACTATCTCTCCGTTACAGCCCGGTCGGGGGCATTTCGCTAGGGGTATCGAACGGGTATTCCTGCATTCAGGAAACCCTGAACAGGCCAGAAAAAATCCGAACCGTCCAAGTTTTTTCAACATCGGTTTTCCGCACTTATCGCATACGTAATCGCTTTGTTCATCCAGACGGCCTTTCATGCTGTCCAGACTTGCCATAACCTCGTCTACCCGAGTCTTGAAAGGGGCGTAGAATTCACCAATCATTGTAGGCCATTCAAGTTGTGATTCTTCAACCCGATCAAGGTTATTCTCTACGGCTGCGGTAAAATTGACGTCCACAACAGAAGAAAAGTTTTCCACCAACATATCATTGATGATTCTGCCCAGTGCAGTTGGAACAAGCTGTTTATTGGATCTTGTCACGTAGTATCGTTCCAGAAGAACAGATATAATCGGCGCATAGGTAGACGGACGGCCTATCCCCTTTTCCTCCAGCGTTTTAACAATAGAAGCGTCGGTATACCGCGAAGGGCCCTGAGTAAAATGCTGTTCCGGTTTAAATTCTACTGGCTGCAGCAATTCGCCGGGTGCAAGTTCAGGAAGACTTTTCTCTTTTTCTTCCCGCGCAACAAGTGTTTTTGTTATCTTATAAAATCCTTTTTCGATAATCTTTGTCGTTGAAACCCTGAACAAAGCCTGTCCAGAGACAAGGTCGATACTGGTAGTACGACTCTTCGCAGTCTTCATTTGGCTGGAAACAAACCGTTCCCAGATTATGGAATACAGGCGTTGCTGGTCTCGGGTAAGATATTCCTTCAGGTATTCAGGCGTGTACGTAACATACGTTGGCCGTATTGCTTCATGAGCATCCTGAGCTTTTTTTTCTACAGAATATTCAATCGGGTTTTCAGGAAGCTCTTCAGGATATTTTTGCGATATCCAGGTGCGGACATCTTCCATTGCAACAGTAGATATGCGAACTGAATCGGTTCGCATATAGGTGATAAGTCCAACGCGAGTTGAACCGATATTAATGCCTTCATATAACTGCTGGGCGATCTGCATCGTTTTCTTTGAAGTAAAACCAAGACGGTTCGCGGCCATTTGCTGAAGCTTTGAAGTAGTAAATGGAGCTTTAGGCTTGATACTTTTATCAACATACTTGATATCGGATACCCGGCATTCTTTATCTTTAATCTCGTCGATAATTGTACGCACTTCCGGTTCGTTTTTCAGTTCCGGTTTTTCATTTCTGTATTGCACCAGCTGTGCAATAAAGTCATGCTTTCCTTTGTGAAATGTTACATCGAGGGTCCAATACTCTTCCGGAATGAAGTTTTCAACTTCAGCTTCTCGTTCACAAATAAGTCTGAGTGCAACGGACTGTACTCTTCCGGCAGACAAACCGTTTTTAACCTTTTTCCAGAGCAGCGGAGAGAGGTTGTACCCCACAAGACGGTCCAAAACCCGTCTGGCTTTCTGTGCATTAACCTTGCTTTCATCTATATCCAGAGGGTGCTTAACCGCTTCTTTTATTGCTTGCGGCGTAATTTCATTGAAAACAATACGGCGTACCGGTATATCCTGTTTTGAACGCAGAGAATTGCGCAAATGCCATGCAATAGCTTCTCCCTCGCGGTCATTATCGCTTGCGAGCAATACTTCTTTAGATTTCTTCGCATCAGTTTGAAGTTCCTTGAGCAACTTCGCACGCCCTCGAACCGTAATGTACTCGGGCTCAAAATTGTTGTGTACATCGATTGCAATTCGCGATTTTGGCAAATCGATCAAATGCCCCATCGACGCTTTCACCATGAAACCGTTTCCAAGATACTTTTCAATTGTCTTTGCTTTGGCAGGCGATTCGACGATGACCAAAGTCGGTCGGATTTCCTTTTTTTTGGTCACGGTCTTTTTAACAGCCATTGGATTTTCTCCTCATACACCCTTCACAGGAAGGCCTAATTGTTGTCTAAATTCGAAAGCCAACTGCAAACCGGCTTCCTGAGCGTTCATGGGTCGTTTCGCTGAAACAGCGCCAGGCTTCTTTTCCGTACATACAAAATCAGTCCAGGTTAACAGAACTTCTTCGGCACTCTGTACAGCTCGAGCTCCCTGGGAATGCATACATCGTGTTCCGGAAGAACGAGCCGAGTGCAGTGCATCTTTACCGACAAACAAGTCCCTTCCCTGCTCCAGAGCAAAATCCGCGGTAATCAGAGCTCCGGAGTGTTCGGGAGCTTCAATAACAAGTATTGAACGCGCTAAACCGGATATTATGCGATTCCTCTGCGGAAAACGGAACTTGAGGGGCAATTCTCCGGGTGAATACTCCGACAGGAGACATCCATTATGCTGAAGCATTCGTGCAGCCAGTATTTTGTTACTGGCCGGATAAATCCGATCTACACCGGAAGCAAGCACTCCAACAGATTTCCCCCCGCCTTCAATATTTCCCTTATGCGCAAAAGCATCAATCCCCCTCGCTAATCCGGAAATCACCGAAATACCGGATTCTGCAAATTCTTTCGCGATTCTGGCAGCAGCATATACGCCATCTCCTGTGGGACTTCTTGTGCCGACAATTGCAACAAGAGGCTTTTCCGGATCCGGCAAAAAACCGCGCCAGAACAAGGCAAAGGGCGGATCATGTATCTCTCTGAGAAGCGGGGGATAATCCGCCGAATCGATAGAGACCATATTGATCCCGAACATGTTCATCAAATACGTGTCGTGCTCGACAATCGCCTGGAGAGAAGCTGGTTCCCAGCACTTTGTATCAATGCATCTGCCCGTCAGAAAACTGATTTCTTCTATAGAAAGTACCGTAAGGGCTTTAAGATTGTCAAGTTTTTTAAAAAGAGAACTCTTTTCGCTTGCAGTCAAAAATCCGCATCGGTTAAGACCAAGGGCAAGTTCAATTCGCTTCATAGGTTTGACCCAGGATGAACTCCTTGTTCTTTCGGGCTTCTTCCTTTCTTTCCTCGGATTTAGATTCGGAAATTATTCTGTCATACAGCTGAATAGCCCGTTCTGGTGTCCCTGTTACATAATAGGCCCGGGCAAGAACGGTCATTGCATCCAGATTCCGCTTCTCTATTTCCATGATCCGTTCCAGATAGGGAATGGCTTCTTCAGCACGATCCAGTTCAAACACGTACAACACCGATAAGCCGTATAAGGCTCGTTCGTATCGAGGTTCCAGCTCCAGAGCCCGCTTATATGCGGATTCGGACAGGTTGTAGTAATGATCTCGTTCTATGTGCGAACTGGAAGCGGCAAAGTCCAACGAAGCCTTTGCCATATACCCGGCACAGACTCCGACAAAGTAGTACAGGTTTTGATTGGTCGGGAAATATTCAATGGCAGTCTGAAAGTTTTCAAGCGCTTTTCCATACATTCCATTATCCATGTATCGTGTCCCGAGAATTTTGTACCAGATGCCAATCCGGATATCGGAATTGAGCACGTCTTCGATACGCTTTTGGTATGTCTTGATTGCGGATTCGAGTTCATCAATTGTCGTCGGATTGACCACTCCGGTTTCGAGCTGTTGCATCCTTCTGATCTGCTTGGTGCTCGGACTGCACGAGACACACACTATGCACAGGAAAACGAACGAAACAGTGTTAATTACTTTCATAAATGCCTCCAACAGGATAGTTATATATTACAGATCGGAATCTGCCCTGTAATTGTCAAAAAAATCCGCATGATATAATTGTAATGATTCTGTATCGACATGGGTATACAGCTGGGTTGTTGAAATATCAGCATGTCCGAGCAATTCCTGAACAGACCGCAGATCTGCGCCCCCAGCAAGAAGATGAGTTGCAAAGGAATGTCGCAAGGTATGAATTTTACCGAACAAGCCTGACTCAATCTCTATTTCACGGAAGCGTTTCCAGATTCCCTTCCTGGACAGACGGGAGCCTCTGTAATTCAAAAAAAAGGCACTGGAACGCTTTTTTCCCGCCAATTCTGGACGTGCTTTGTTCAGATATTCCTCCAACAAGTCCGATGCAGTCTGACCGAAAGGAATCATTCGTTCCTTGTTCCCTTTACCGGTTACCCTAAGGGTCAAGGTTTTAAAAGACACATCTCCAGTGTTCAGGGATACCGCTTCGCTGACTCGAAGTCCGCAAGAATAGATCAGTTCGAACAAGGCTTTGTCTCGTATACCGAAAACGGAATCAGTGCGGATGGAGGACAGAAAAAGGTTAACCTGCTCAGGACTAAAAACTCGTGGAATCAGTGAATCCCGCGAAGGGCTTTCAAGAACATCAGCAGGATTATCGGTGCGCACCCCTTTCAGCAGAAGATACCGGAAAAAAGATCTGAGCGCGGCAATATCGCGCGCAATGGTTTTTCCTCTAAGTCCAAAATCCGAGCGTTCCTGAACGAAATTTGCACAATCCTGCGGTGTCGCATAGAGAACATCGACCGACATTTCTTCCATCCGCGAAAGAAAAAAACTAACCGCATAGCCATACGTCTGGACAGTCAGGGGGGATTGCGATTCTCCCGTCAGAAGAAACGCCTTCCATTCTTCCAGAATATGCGTATTGTTCAGTTTTGAGCCTTCTGTTGAAGTCTTACAACAGTAGGTGTATCCAGATCATCTGTAGACGCCGGAACGACAACCGGCTGGATCGGCAAAGCACTGTTTCTCGGACCTAGTCCAAGAGCCGGCTTCTGGGACCGTTCGTTCCACTGCTTCCATTCTGTACCGGTCATAAAATCTCCCTCCGCAGACGGACCCTTGTCTGAAGCGGAAGACAGTATATCTTTACGGGACAGGTTCATTTTGTATGCTGAGGATACAAACCCAGTTGCAATCACTGTGACGCTGATCTTGTCTTCAAGACTGTTGTCTGTTGCAGTGCCATAGATAATCAAGGCTTCGGGATCGGCATTGGCGGTAACAATTTTCACGATTTCCTCAATTTCCAGAAGAGTCATGTCCTCGTTACCGGTTATGTTGATAAGAATATGATTTGCGCCTTCAATATGCGAATCCTCAAGAAGAGGATTGTTGATCGCATCGGTTGCGGCATCAACGGCCCGATTATCTCCGCTACCGGTACCGATTCCCATAATGGCATCTCCCTGCCCCTCCATTGTGGTTTTAACATCGGCAAAATCGATATTTATGAGTCCGGGATTTGTAATGAGGTCGGAAATTCCTTGTACGGCCTGTCGAAGGACATCGTCAGCCATGATAAAAGCTTGTTTAATTGGTGTTCGTCTGTCGACCAACTTTAAAAGATGTTGATTCGGAATGACAATCAAGGTGTCGACTGCTTTTCTGAGCTTGTCTATACCCGCTTCTGCAAGCCGCTGCTTGACTTTTCCCTCAAAATCGAACGGCCTGGTTACAACACCGACAGTAAGGGCGCCCAGATCCCGGGCGATCTGGGCAATGACCGGTACTGCTCCAGTTCCGGTTCCTCCGCCCATACCTGCAGTAACAAAAACCATGTCAGCGCCGCGGATAGCATTTGTAATCGATTCAGTGTCCTCAATAGCGGCTTTTTCGCCTACTTCCGGTTTTCCACCCGCACCAAGACCGCCCGTTAGCTTTGATCCGATGGAAAGTTTTACCGGGGCATTAGAGTAATTCAACGCCTGAAGATCGGTATTTGCTACGATAAAGTCGACATTCTGAAGACCTGCGGCCATCATCCTGTTAACAGCGTTCGAGCCTCCGCCACCAGCGCCTACAACCTTTATAACAGTGGGACTCGTTTCCCTTTGATCGATGACCTCAAATTTCATAGATTTTTCCCTCCCAGAAAAAACAACCAGCATTATGTATTTTCACAATAATGTCTTTTACATGAAAAACCATTTTCAAAGCAAGTAGCGGACAGCGCATCCTGAGCAACAGGGACACACTCATCTCAAAAAAACTCCTTCAACCAGTTTCTGAGCCGTTCAAAAACTGGTTGTTCGGGTCTATCATGCTCATTCGATACCGGTTCGGAGTTCTTTCTCTTTTCGTAAGCGGCAAGAACCAGTCCGAGAACGGTTGCATAGTCCGGACTTCTGTATTCTCCAGTCAACCCGCCAAAATTTCCAGGAATGCCTAATCGAACTGCTTGAGTATTGAATATCTCTGAAGCCAGTTCAACCACTCCGGGAAGCAGTGAAGCTCCGCCTGTCAGCACAACATTCCCGGACAATTGCCGGGATCGTGTGACAGGAGTTATTTTATTATGAACAATAGTCAAGATTTCTGCCATTCGCGGCTGGATAATTTCGCAAATTTCCATCCTGGGTATTACAACCGGTGGACGACCTCCGACTCCCGGAAGGATAACTTCTTCATTATCCTCAACCAAGGCTCCCCAACAGCAGCCTGCATCAAGTTTTATCTTTTCTGCAGTTTCAAGCGATACTCCCTTGACCAGCGATATGTCGCTGGTAACCTGAATGCCTCCGACGGGTAGTACCGAAGTAAACAATGGAGCCCCATCGGCCATCACAACGACATCAGTTGTCCCGCCGCCGATATCGATAAGAATGGAGCCAAGCTCGCGTTCATCATCGGTCATGACAGATTTTACCGCAGCAAGCGCATGATACATATATTCGTCAACGGCTAGAGAGGCGCGGTTAACGCATTTTACGATGTTCTGAACAGACGTTACCGATCCGGTAATGATATGAACTTCGGATTCCATCCGGACTCCGATCATATTTCTGGGATCTTTAATGCCGCGTTGATCGTCAACAATATATGATTGGGGTATTACATGAATAACTTGACGGTCCATCGGAATTACCACCGCTTTGGCAGCATCAATAACCCGATTAATATCTTCAGGACCAATTTCCCTGTTGTCCCTGCCTTTGCCTGTTACAGCAACAACACCTCGAGAATTTAGACCGTCAATATGAGTACCGCCGATTCCGATAAGGCAATGAGAAGCTTCGATTCCGGACATCATTTCGGCTGCTTCTACAGCCTGTGAAACGGCACGCACGGTGTTTTCAATATTTACTACAACACCTTTGCGCAATCCCGTAGAAGGACTAGTCCCCACTCCCGTGATCTGGAAAACTCCGGAATCGGAAATTTCTCCAACTACAGCACGAACGCGACTGGTCCCGATGTCGAGTCCGACAACGACGTCACTCAAAGCTGCTCCCCCTTTAGTCTGTAGGCAACAGTACCTGCCCTGATATCGATTTCATCAATATCCAGCGCAAGATCCTGAACTACATCCAGTACGAGCATCATATACTGTAATCTGTCTTGGTTCAACGCCTTATCGGTCCTGACTCGCACAGGTGTATGCACCGGGTATAAAACCAGGTCATAACCTCCATATGTTTTTTCTTCTACCTTAATTTCAGAAATAGATGAAATCAGAGTTGGGTTATTTCTCTCAATTTCAGCCAGGTCCTTCAGAAGCGGCTTGAGCCGGGAATGCAATCTCATACCGGCTACAGGCTGATCGAACGAAAGCCCGGTTATCAGCGGAAGACGGGTATCAACATCACAATGGCCAATGCGGAAAACAACACCAGAACGGTCAATCTCTAAAGGAACAGTTCTGCCATTCACTGTTCCGAATGCAACGGCTACCGGATTTCGAGGAATCACTGTAACGATGATTTTATCCGGAAATTTCTTCTCTACAACCACTGATTCAAACAGGGGATTTGCCGCAAGGGTTGCAGCTGCAGAAGCTGTATCGAATGTAATCCAGCGTTCCTGCCCTGTGATGCCGGCTATTGATCGAATTTCGTCTGATCCAGTTCCTATAGAGCCATGAACAGATACGTGAATACGGGCGGTCATCGGAATGAAAACAAAATAGAAAGCACATTCGGCCAAAACAAAAAGGAGCAGAAATCCTGAAAGAATTTTGAGCAGCACCGGTTTCCATTCTTTTTCCTGGCTAGACGAAACAGCATGCGCCGAAAAGGTGTCGATAAATGCAGATTCAGACATTTTCAAATTCTCCCCTGTTTTTCCACCGCGAAACATTGATTATACAACCGCACAAACATAAAGTGATCAGTAAAGAAGAACCGCCCGAAGAAAAAAACGGCAACGGAATTCCGGTTGCAGGCAATAAACGGACAACTACACTGCAGTTCAAGAGTGCCTGTAAGAGAATTATAACTGTACAGCCAAAGGCCAGCAAAGACCGGAATCTGTCGTTGCACTTCATACTCACCAGAAAACCTCTCCAGGCAAACAAGCATAGCAGGCAGATATAGAGAAAAACACCGATAAAGCCCATCTCTTCGCCCCAGACTGCAAAAATAAAATCAGATTGCACTTCTGGAATGCTTGCAATTTTTTTAATTCCGTTACCAAGTCCTCTCCCCCAAAAGCCGCCTTCCCGCAATGCATTGATCGAAGCATTTACCTGGTACCCAGCCCCGAGAGGATCATCTCCCGGACGAAAAAAAGATAAAATGCGTTCTACCCGATATTCTTTGCTCAGAATCATTAAAAGAAGGAAAGGAATACACACAAGACAGAGCTTAATAAAGAAGAAAATCGAAACTCCGGCCAGAAAAAAAATCGACAGACTGACCAGCAGGATAAAAAAGGCAGTGGAAAAATCATTTTGAAGATAGACAAGTCCTGTAAACAAAAAAGTGACCATAGCTGCGGGATAGACAGACACCTCCGGTTCATCAAGACGATCATGCTTTTTTGCAAAAATATGAGCAAGATATATAACAATTACAATTTTTATCAGTTCAGAGGGTTGAAACGTAGAAAATCCCAGGTTTATCCATCGAGATGCTCCGTTTCGGGATATTCCTATTCCCGGAATAAATGGCATCAGGCTTAAAATAATAGTGAATACAAGCAGCGCCGGCAGGCGTTTTCTTACAGCATCAAAATTGACTGATGCAGAAACAAATAATACACATATCCCTGCAATCAAATTTAGAGCCTGCCTTTTAATAAAATACAGGGGATCCCCGAATAACCTGTTTGCATACCCGACTGTCCCGGAATACAGGGTAGTCATCCCGAGACCGCACAAAATCAGAACAAGAATGACAAAGGGCATATCTATCTTTTCGGGATTTTTATTTTTTTCCGCAACGATCATTGAACGCACTAGCATTGAAATCTCTCCGATAGGGCGGGCATGATTCGTTCAAGAGCCATCCCCCGGGAACCTTTTACCAACACGAGATCACCTTCGGAAACTGCTTCCTTCAGAGTTGCAATTACCTCTTCAATAGTTTCAAGGAAATATACCTTTACGGCTCCCCATTCGGTGTTTCGGGCGGCTTCAATTATCTCTGAACCAAAGAACAGGACAGACCGAACGCCGGAAACGGCTGCTTTAGCACAGACAGAACGATGTGCAGTTTCAGATTCAGCGCCCAATTCGAGCATGCTTCCCAAAACAAAAATTTTATTCCGTTTCCATGCTACGGAAGAACAGAATTCAATAGCCCGCTCCATCGAGTCAGGATTAGCATTATAACAGTCCAACAT
>SHOL01000296.1 GCA_004294945.1 Treponema sp. | reverse complement strand
ACATGGAACCACTATACAAAAAGCAGGATACTTTTTGAAATCGGCCGGTTTTCTGCCCAGCCCAGCCCAGCCCAGCAGAATCCCGTCTTCATTTTGTTGTGCAATCCCTACCATAATTTCGTATACTTACTGTATGGTAGTACACAGCAATTCAACGCTCGAAAACGTTAGCGAAGCGTTAGTACAAAAAATATCGGCGCGAATCGCGCAGAACGAACCGGTATTGTTTCTTGTTTCAGGAGGTTCAAGCGCACCGATTGCTGTCGATGTATGCAAAAAACTGACACAGCGTTTTCCGTCCAAAAACGACCGGATGAGGTGGCTGTTGACCCTGTCGCTGATCGATGAACGGTTTGGCCCAGAAGGACATCCCGATTCGAACTGGGCGCTGCTCGAGTCTCTCGGACTTGATCACAGAGCATTCATGATTGTCCCTGTACTCGGCTCGAAGACAAACGGCAGTGCCGACCTGGAGAACACGGTCAAACACTTTGATACCTTTCTGAACACCGCAGCAGAAAAGCACGCAGCGGGGAGTATGTTTATCGCCGGTCTGCTCGGCATTGGAAAAGACGGTCATACGGCAGGCATATTGGCAGACAGCCCTGCAGCGGCCGATTCCCACGATTCACTGGCAATCGCCTACAAATCGGCACTGTTTACCCGCATTACCATTACCCCTGCCTTTTTTCAGCACATCGACTATGCGGCCGTCTGGGCAGGCGGTGAAGAGAAAAAAAAGACCCTTGAACAGCTCGGATCGGATATTCCTCCGGTAATTCACCCGGCGCAATACCTGAAACGTATTGCCGAATGCGACATATTTACAGACGTGCAACAGAAAATAGATGAAGGATTATAAGGAAGGATTGCATGAAAATTGGATTTGTAGGTCTTGGACGGATGGGCGGAAACATGATTGTCCGCCTTTTAAAAGCGCATCACGAGGTGCTGGTATACGACCGCGATCCGGCAGCAGTTGCGGCCGCCGTGTATCAGGGTGCAGCCGCCGCATCGGGCTACGAAGAACTGGTGAGCCGGCTGAAAACGGACAGCACGCATGCGCATGATACGCACGGAACACACCCCGCCGCACCGGTTGTGTGGCTGATGATCCCGTCGAACGTCGTGGACGCGGAAACCGACCGTTTTCTCGACCTCCTGCCGGAAGGAAGCATACTGATAGACGGCGGCAACTCGGACTACCGGGAAACGATTACGCGCGCCCGGCGCAGCGCCGCAAAGAAAGTGCTTTTCGTGGACGTCGGCACCAGCGGCGGCATCCTGGGCAAGGAAAAAGGATACTCCCTGATGGTAGGCGGCGCTCCGGAAGCGGTGAACACGCTTTCACCGATATTCGACGCCCTCGCCCCGGCAGACGGGTGGCACCACTTCGGCGAACCCGGCTCGGGGCATTACACGAAAATGGTGCACAACGCCATCGAATACGGCCTGATGGAAGCATACGCCGAAGGCTATCGCCTTCTGAAAGAAGGCCCGTATAC
>SHOL01000117.1 GCA_004294945.1 Treponema sp. | reverse complement strand
CCTATACCGGGGCGTTTACCGTTTCGGAAACGACGACCGTAAAAGCGATCGCGGTCAATACTGCAAGCGGATGCGCGCCTTCTCCGGTCACCGAAAAAACCTGGATTAAGTACACCACAGGGACGATCGGTTTTTCGCACCCCGCATCCGGCTCCTACAGTCCGGTCGACCTCAATGGCGCGACCGACGGTTTCGGGTGGGATGCTGCCGTCTGGAAACCGGGCACGCACCGGGACGGTGCCGGTATCACGTTCGCATTGTATTCCAAAAACGCGACGAAGGTGCTTCTTGAACTGTACGAAACAAAAAACGGCAACCCGGCTGTCTGCGACTACTGGATGGAAAAAGGCGCTGACAATGTCTGGCGCGCGAAAGTCGAGCTTGCCGGAGATTCCGTTCTGTACGCGTTCCGCCTCTGGGGCCCGAACTGGCCCTGGGATGCATCCTGGACGCGCGGTGGCAGCGCTGCAGGCTTTGTTTCCGACGTTGACGCGTCGGGGAACCGGTTCAATCCGAACAAGGCTGTCTTCGATCCGTATGCGCGCGAACTTTCCCACGACAAATCGAATCCCGGGGTGCTCGGCGTACTCGACGCCGGTATGTTCGGATCGGGTGCTACCGACTATCAGGGCGCTCCCCGCCGCAATTTCGACACGGGACCCTATGTCCCGAAGAGTGTCTTTTTGTCCGATTCGACATCGTATGGCACTAAACCCGCGATTCCCCGCGACGACGCGATAATCTACGAAGCGCATCCGCGCGGGCTGACGCAACATTCGTCGTCTGCAAGTCTCGCTTCAATTTTGAATGGAATCGAGGGCTTTGAAAGTGTTCCATCCATTCCGGATTCGTACCGCGGAACGTATCGCGGAGCCGCCATGATGGCTCCGTATCTGAAAGCGCTCGGCGTAACGACAATCGAGCTTTTGCCGGTGCATGAAACCGATAACGACGCCAATCCCGACGACGGTCCCGGGGGGAACTTCTGGGGCTATATGACCTTCGGCTACTTCGCGCCCGATCGCCGGTATTCCTCGGACAAGAGCTTCGGCGGCCCGACGCGGGAATTCAAGGAAATGGTGAAAGCTTTTCACGACGAAGGGCTGGAAGTGTACCTCGATGTGGTATACAACCATTCAGGCGAAGGCGGAACCTGGGACGGCTCGACGGACGGCTATGCCGCCGCAGACATGCTGTTCCTCCGGGGAATCGACAACAGCGAATATTATTCGCTGGTTCAGGGAACTACTGAATCCGCTCCACTTCCGGGCGCGTATTGGGAGACTACCGGCTGCGGCAACAATCTCCGCTGCGACAATCCTCCCGTACGAAGCCTGATCCTCGACTCGCTGACCTACTGGCTCGACGAGATGGGCGTTGACGGCTTCCGTTTCGACTTGGCGCCGGTGCTGGGCCGCGTTTCCGACGGCACAAACTGGAACTTCTCCCAGGATGCGACAACCCTCACCAACATTGCAGCTCTCGGGCAGTCGAAAAACGCGGAAATGATCGCGGAAGCCTGGGATACCGACTACCCGGGCGGGTACCAGGTCGGCGCTTTCCCCGCAGGTTGGGGCGACTGGAACGGCCGCTACCGCGACACTGCCCGGGGCTATATCAACAACGGCGAGACTTCCAAGGGCGGAATTACGTATACCGACGCATTCCACGGTGATTATGGCAACTATTTCGACGGCGGAACGGGAGGTCCTGCGAATTCGATCAACTTTGTTGTCGCTCACGACGGTTTGACACTTGCAGATCTCGTGTCATATCCCGGTAGCGGTAATGCCAGAAACAGCACCTTAACCTGGCCCTTCGGTCCGTCAGACGGCGGAAACGGGGACGACAACAAGATCGGATTCGGATCCAATCCGGCAATGCGCCGCCAGGCGGTCAGGAACTACTTTACCTGGCAAATGTTCTCCCGCGGTGTACCCATGATTGTGTACGGTGACGAATTCGGCCGCACGCAGAATGGAAACAACAATCCGTACAATATCGATTCGGCCGCAACCTGGAACAACTACCTCATGATCGGCACCGACTCTCCCCATACGGTCGATACCGGTTCCGGCGGTTCGTACGACAACAATTTCGGCACCGATGCAAAACTCGACGGAATTAACGGACTGTTCGTGTTTGCCTCGAAAGTCATGAATCTACGGAAATCGAGTCCGGCGCTTACCCAAAGCGATTATTCCATGGGTATTTCCTACAAGAAGGAAGACGGCGTCACCGGACTAAATTCGTCTACCGAACGCTGTGCATGGATCAGGATCGACGGTAGCGAAGCAGGGGACAGCGATTACCTGCTATTCTCGAACATGTATACGGCGAAAATTTCATTTACCATACCGGCTGCAGATTCCGGGAAGCAGTGGGTGCGGATCATCGATACCGCATCCTGGGCAGAAACCGACAATAACTGGTGGGACGCGGCGACAGGATCCGTGCTGACCGGAACCTATGAAGTGAATCCTTGGTCGATCGTTGTACTCAAGGAAACCGACGCTCCACTGCCTGTCGACAATCCGCTTCTCTCCCCCGCCGGTTCATCGTTCTCGGGAAGCGTTACTGTTACGTCTTCGTGCGCTACCGCCGGCGCCGTAATCAGGTATGCCCTTGACGGTAGCGATCCCGAGGCTTCAAGCACCGTATTCCCGACAGAAGGTTTGTCGATAACGACAACAACGACTGTCAGCGTCCGTGCGTTCAAGGAGGGGATGTCTGCTTCGGCCGTCGTCCGCGCCTCCTATACCCGCATGCCTTCGGGTCTTGTCGAAAACCCGTACGGCGTTATGTTGCAGGGCTTCAACTGGGAGAGCGCCAATGGCGCCTGGTATACGACGATTTCCTCCAACGCCGCGGCGATCAAGGATACGTTCGAATATGTCTGGTTCCCGCCGCCCTCTGATGCCGATTCTACCCAGGGCTATTTACCGCGAAAACTTGATGTGCTCGATTCGAGTTACGGCACGCAAGCCGAACTCGTCGATGCGATAACGGCAATCAGTCCCGCAAAGGCTATAGCCGATGTGGTCATCAACCACCGTGTCGGTACGTCCACCTGGGGCACCTTTACAAATCCGGCCTGGGCGGCCAATTATTACTCGATTACGTCCGACGACGAAGGCTTCACTGATCAGCAAAGCGATATGAAGGGTTCTTCGGCGACGGGCGCCGCCGATACCGGCGAGGGTTACTCGGCCGGCCGTGACCTGGACCATACAAACGCGACGGTCAGATCCGGAATTGTTTCCTGGATGAATACCGTTCTGAAAGGAGCCGGCTTCGTCGGCTGGCGCTACGACTACGTCAAAGGCTTCGGCGGCGAATACGTCGGCTATTACAATGAAAAGACCGACTCCGCCTTTTCCGTCGGCGAATACTGGCCGACAGCGGGCTTCTCGACTGCAAATTCGGCAGCCTGGAAAATCCCGCTGCTCGACTGGACTAACAAGACCGACGATACACTCGACGGTGTCCCGGGCCGAAAATCTCGCGTTTTCGACTTTGTCCTGAAGGGCAACCTGAATAACGCGTTCGGCTGGAAAACCTCGACCGACAGCTCCCGGACCGGATTGCGCAACCTCGCTCTGCTCGCGGATGCGAACAATATTTTCCGCGCCGCCCCGCAGTCGGCGGTTACCTTTGTCGACAACCACGACACGGGAAGCACCCAGCAGCACTGGGAGCTTGATCCCGCCGACCTTGCGCCTGCATACGCCTTTATCCTGACGCATCCGGGCTATCCGTGCGTCGTCTGGCAGCACTACTTTACCGGCACCGGTACACAGTATCAGGCCGGCACCGCTTCCACCGTTACCGACATGGGCTCTTCTTCCTCCTATACCCTGCGTCAGCATATCGACCGGCTCATAGGCATCCGCGAAACCGTGAAAATCCGCTACGACAGCCCTGTGTCCGTGCTCGCTTCCGGGGCAGGCTATTATGCCGCCCGCATTTCCGGAGACGCCGCCGAAAACGGGGAAATCATCGTTGTGATCGGAAGCGGCTGGACTCCCGCATCGCTTCCTGAAGCCGACCGTACCGGTTATACCGGGAACACGCCGATTTACATGGGATCGGATTTTGCCGTCTGGCAAAAGGGTGTAACCGGCGGAACCCCGCCCGCCATCACCTTCTATTTCAAGATTCCGGACTGGATCGATGCCGGCGTGGAACTCTACACTGACGGGAACGGTACTTCATGGTCAGATACCGCAGGCGTCGCAATGACTCAGTGTGCGACCGAGACTGCACCCGGGATCTATCAATGGTACAAGCGGACCGTGCCGGTTCTGGACATAAACCAGAGCATTATCTACCAGCCGCGCATGAAACAGGGTACGGTCGTGAAGTACATGCACACGCCTTCGGATTCCGCCTACAACTCGGCGGATGCGGTTGTTGCAGCGCCGGACGGCTATGTTGTGATCGACGCAACAGGCGAGCTCTTCTGGGACGTGAGCGGCGAAAATTTCAGTACGACGACTGCGAGTATCACCACTCCCGCGACCGATCCCGCCTACTGACGGTTTGCAGGCTGTAGACCAGCCTGCGGCATCCTGCATGATGTATTTCTGATCGTGTGAACTTCTTTCGGGCACCCCGATACGGCTTCGGCTCTATCAGGGTGCCCGTTCTGTTTCTTCTCCGGGACTTCTTCTCCCGCCGGCGTAAAACGTGTACAGTATGTCCATGGAGCTCCATTCCATAGAAGCAAAAAGCGGCCTCTCCCGCGCCCGCTATCCGGAATCCTTTCTGGTATCCCTCTACCGGGCTCTCGCGCCGTACCGGGGATGCGCGCACGGGTGCCTGTACTGCGACGGACGCGCCGAAAAATACTACGTCGACGGAGACTTTACCCGCGACATCCAGATCCGCGAAAACCTTCCGGACCTCGTTGCCCGCGACGTGGACGGCGGAACGGCTTCCCGCGAATATGGCGCAGTCTGCATCGGCTCCGGCGTCACCGACGTCTATCAGGGAGCCGAACGCGAACGCGGAATCACCCGCGCAACCCTCGAACATCTTTCCAGGGCAGGAATTCCGATCGTCATACTTACAAAGAATAACCTTATCCTTCGGGACTTCGATATCCTCTCGCGATTTCCGGCTGCACTCATCATCACGACGATCACGACAGTGAACGAAAAGGACGCACGCTTCCTGGAGCCCGGGGCAACGCCGCCCTCCGGCCGGCTCGAGATTGTCCGGAAAGCGAAAGAGCACGGCTTTTTTGCCGGCATCATGGCGATGCCCCTGTGTCCGGGCATTTCAGACGGCGAGTCTTCATTCGCCGCTCTTCTCGACGCAGCGCAGGAAGTCGGCGCCGATTTTGTCTATCCCGGCGGTTTGACGCTCCGCCCCGGCAGGCAGAAGGATGCGTTCATGGCTCTTGTCGATTCGCGGTATCCGGATCTCCGGCCGCTCTACAATGATCTCTACCGGGAAAACCGCCAGTCCGGCATGCCGTTGGCAAGCGCGTCCGCAGTCCTGCATGCGCGCCTTGACCGCATGGTTCGCACGCGGGGCATGAGCCAGATGATACCGCACCGCGTGTACCGTTCGCTCCTGTCCGCGCCTGATTCTCTTTTCGTGCTGTTCTGCCATATGCAGAACCTCTACCAGATGCGGGGAGTGGATACCCGGCCGCTCAAAGCCGCGACGGACCGGTACGCCGAATGGCTGGGCGAAGCCCGGACTGCTCTCCGCCGGAAGCGCGGGGCAGGGAGTTTTCCGGGCACTTTCCCGGTAACGGGTGAACTGACCGAGCGGCTTCTTGAACTTTCTGCAACGGGCAATCTTTCGCTCATTCTGCGCAACGATCGGCTGACCGCCCTTGCGTCCGAAATTCTGAACGGCGGTGTGTATTTCGATTATCCGTCCCTGTCGATTGTCAGCGGTTGATTGCTGTCTGAACAGATTTTGTTTCTTTTTTACTTTTCCTCAGCCTTTATTTATCTATCTGCTTCGCCTGTTTTCTTCTTCCGCTCTTTTTTGACCGGTACCGGAACCACCGGAAGCAGGGCTGCGATTACGGCTAGCGCCAGGTCCCGGTCTTCGATGTCGAGGATATAGTGCTCTTTCGCGCCCGAGTACGGTGCTCCCGTTTCCGCATCCGCAAGAAGCGCTGCAACCGCATCGTGCTTCTTGATGTAGACAGTGTTGTCGCAGACGAGCAACAGCGGTTTATCGTCGACGTATACCATGTACTCGCCGAACATCTTGCGCGGCCGGATCGCCCCGGCTCCGGTTATTTGTTCTGAAATAAACTCAATGAAATCTTCGCTGGTAGCCATGTTTTCTTCGGGAACATTGTACCACGGAATTGCACTCTGTTCTTCTTTTTCTTCTGGTACATCTAAGGTTGCTCTTTCAAAACGTTCCGAGTTTTGAAAGAGCATTAAATAGTTTCTTTTATCAACAAAAGGGCACCTCTAAAAACTTCAGTTTTTAGAGGTGTACCATAATGTAGATGTAAATCCTATAAGGATTTACAAAGGCACCGAGAAAAACTGATCGAGTTTTTCGAGGTGCCCAAAAGGGATTGACTCTTTTTCGCCTGCTGTGTATTACTTAGTAAAGATGGTTTATTAAGTAGATATGAAGACTGTACGCGAATCCGGGGTTAACGCGCTTGACCTCAAAGACATGAATATGAGCCTCATCAGCACCTCGCTCAAGCGGTCGGGCCGGGCAACCAGCCGCGATCTTTCGGCGGCTACCGGGTTATCGATGATGACGGTCAATTCGCTGCTGCAGGTTCTTCTTGCTCGGGGCGCGGTTCTCTCGGGCGATCTGGTTCCATCGAGCGGTGGCCGTCCTGCCCGCGAGTATGTGTTCAACGAACGGTACCAGCTTGTTCTTGTTCTCTTTACCCGGGAAGTATCGGGTATCAATACGCTCTGTGTCCGGGTTGC
The DNA here is from genome assembly GCA_004294945.1 of Treponema sp. Classification (GTDB taxonomy): domain Bacteria; phylum Spirochaetota; class Spirochaetia; order Treponematales; family Treponemataceae; genus Teretinema. Next base: position 1,213 of record SHOL01000117.1, on the reverse strand, counting down.
GGATTTGTACGGTACTGTTATACATGCGCACGATTCGCCGTTTCGGGATGAATCGTTTGCCTTGTTCGAAACGGCGATCGACGACTGCATTAACCGGTTCCCCGCGATCGCAGCTATCGCGTTCGGACTTCCAGGAATTGAGTATCAAGGATCGATCGTCTGGCTCGACTACAAAAATCTGGTAAATGCGCCGATTATTCCGCATTTTACCGAGCGATACCAGCTGCCGGTGCTGTGCGAAAATGACGTCAATGCCGCAGCATTCGGGCGTGGTTTTCTTCCCGGTTCGTATGCGAGCGAAGTATATATCTATGTTCCGGTCAAATATCCGCCCGGGTCGGGCATTAGAATAAACGGGTCGATTGTCAGGGGAAAACGCAATTTTGCCGGCGAAATCGGCTGGCTTCCTGTCGGAGCGTCCTGGGGCACCCGGGAATTTGTATCCGATGAGGACGCTGTTTGTACGGCACTGGCAAAAGTTGTCACCAGTCTTACGGCGGTTATCGCACCAGATTCGGTAGTCCTGTTCGGCGAATTCCTGGAGCTGGCGCATCTGGCACGCATCCGTGAAAAAACTGCTGCCCTCCTGCCTGCAGGAATGGTTCCGGAGCTTTCGCTTGCGTCTGATTTTACGGCAGACTACGAACGTGGTTTGATAGGCCTTGCGCTTGGCCGGGTCGATGCCGGCGTTACGCAAACGAGTATATCGGTGCATCCGCACTGAAATGAATATAGGGCTTGTGAACGCGGACGTGTTTGCATGATCCCGCTCGGCAATAGAGGAGTTATGTATGGCTACATTGTTATTGGTGATCATCTATGTGGCGTTTATCAGCCTGGGGCTTCCGGATGCGCTTCTTGGAGCAGGATGGCCTGCGATGCGCCTGTCGCTCGGAGTTCCGGTAGGGTACGCCGGAATCCTGCAAATGATAACGTCTGCGGGAACAATTCTATCCAGCATCAACTCGGGCAGGATTTTAGCCAAGTACGGTACTGGCAGGGTTACTGCGGTGAGCGTCGCCATGACCGCTGCCGCGCTGTTCGGCTTTGCCTGTATCCCCTCGTTCTGGTGGCTCATCCTTGCCGCAATCCCCCTGGGACTCGGCGCAGGATCGGTCGATTCAGGCTTGAATGCCTTTGTTGCCGAACATTACGAGTCGCGGCACATGAGCTGGCTCCACAGTTTTTGGGGCATCGGAGCCCTGTCCGGACC
>SHOL01000295.1 GCA_004294945.1 Treponema sp. | reverse complement strand
TTCAAGGCTGATCGCATAGTCAAAGAGCCGTCCCATAAAAAATGCCTTGGTCTTGTTGAATTGCTGGCTTGCAAACCGCTGAATGGCTTCCTTGTGCCCCAGAATTGTTTCGGCCTGGGCGGGAATTTTCTCCAGGGCTTCGATGTACACGGCGAGCTCAGCTTCGGAAATGACACCGCGCAAAAGTCCAAACTGTAACGCAATCAGATACACGCACATGAGCTGCGTAGTGAACGCTTTGGTGGACGCAACCGCAATTTCGGGGCCTGCCCAGGTGTACATCACCAGGTCCGCTTCCCGGGCGAGCGTCGAGCCAACAACGTTGGTTATCGCGATGATGCGGGCGCCGCCCTTCCGGGCCATGCGCATCGCTGCGAGCGTGTCGGCGGTTTCGCCCGACTGGCTGATGATGATGAAAATATCCTTCGGATTGAAGATCGGATCGCGGTAGCGGAACTCGCTCGCGATGTCGACATCGACAGGGATGCGCGCAAAATGTTCGAACGCATACTTTCCGACGACGCCTGCGTGCCAGGCAGTGCCGCACGCAGTGATCACAACCCGGTTCGCCTCGGTCCAGGTCGCGTCGAAGCCGATTTCCTCAAGATTGATGCTCTTGCTGGAGTACGTCTTGATGCGCGCGCGGAGCGTGTCGGTGAGGGCTTTCGGCTGTTCGTGGATCTCCTTGAGCATGAAGTGTTCGTAGCCGCCTTTTTCGGCAGCGGCGACGTCCCATTCGACATGCTTCAGCTCCTTCTCGATGCGGTTGCCGTCCTCGTTGTAGAAATCGACCCGGTCCCGGTACAGTACGGCGATTTCCCGGTCGGCGAGGTAGTACACGTCGCGGGTGTATTCAAGCAGAGCCGGCACGTCGCTCGCAATGAGGTTTTCTCCCTTGCCTGCGCCGACTACGAGCGGACTGTCCTTGCGGACTGCGATGATCTGGTCGGGATTGTTTTCGCAGATGACGCCGAGCGCGTACGAGCCTTCGAGGCGTTTGAGCGTCTCCTGCACGGCAAGCAGGAGATCCCCGTTGTAATGAAAATCGATGAGGTGCGCGATTACTTCCGTGTCGGTCTGGCTCTTGAAGGCGACGCCCTGGCCTTCGAGCCAGGCTTTGAGCTTCGCGTGGTTTTCGATAATGCCGTTGTGCACGACGGCGATCTTGCCCGACACGTCGGTATGCGGATGGCTGTTAATGTCGCTGGGCTCGCCGTGCGTCGCCCACCGGGTGTGCCCGATGCCCATGCTTCCCTTGATTATTTCTGTCGCAATTTTTTGTTCCAGGAATTTGAGGGCTCCCTTTGCCTTTCGGACGGTCAGGGTGCCGCTGCCGAGCACAGCGACACCAGCGGAATCGTATCCGCGGTATTCCAGTTTTTTCAGCGCATTGATCAGGACCGGGGTGGCATCTTCATCACCGATGTATCCAACGATTCCGCACATAGTTTCACCTTTTTTGGACAGTCAGAAATGGATGATCATTCCAGATGAACAACCCGGATTCTGCTGCGTAT
>SHOL01000294.1 GCA_004294945.1 Treponema sp. | reverse complement strand
AGCGGCAGCTGCACCGCGGACACACACGGAGACTCCGCGGACAAGGGCAAGCGAGCAGATTACGGAAGAACAGACATGAACCGGATAGGCGGTAAAAAAGCGCACCGGGATTGCCGAATACGAAGCGCCAAAAGCGTACACGATTGTCTCGAATCCCGCAAAAAAAAGCGCAAGCACCGAAGCCCCCGCAAAAACAACTCGCACGTTCTGATCGGGAACCGGGGCGCCGAAACCTGTGTTGACGACCAGAGCGAGTACGGCAAGCTTGACCAGCTCTTCCAGAAGTCCTGCTTCAAGAAACGACGAAATTAGTATGGAAGATATTCCATACAGGCCGGCAGCGCCCTGAAACAGGGACGATTGTACAACAGATACGGTCAGCACCGCGCCCAGGGAGCCGAAAAACAGAGCAGCCAGCATACGCACCGGCAATATATTCACTGCCCGGGCGTACACGCTATAAGCAAAAGGCGGAATCAATGCAAAAATCACAAGTAAAACCGGTTCCATACGAGCCAGAATACCGGCACTCTCGCTGTAATACAAGCGCAAATTCCGCTATACTGAACCTGATGAAAGAACGGAAACACCTGATTCTGCTCGGTATGAAGCATTCCGGCAAATCGACTGTCGGTCGGGAACTGGCGTCGCAAACGGGGCGCCTGTTTTTCGACACCGACGACGAAATCCGCGCACTGACCGGAAAAACAGCGCGACACATATGGGACGAAGGCGGACAGGCTTTGTTCGCACAGAAAGAAACAGAAGCCTGCGCGCATATCCTCGAAGCGTATTCGAACGATGCGCGAACGGAAAACGGACTGGTTATTGCAACCGGCGGAGGAATTGCCGACAACCCGGAAGCATTGCAGCTGCTCGGCTCCCGCGGAACACTGATATATCTGGACGTCTCCTTTTCCACTCTTTTTTCCCGTATTCTGCACAGTGCCGAAAGAGACGGCCGGCTCCCCGGATTTCTGCAGGGAGGAGACCCCAAAGAACTGTTTACAAAACTCTCTGCCCGCCGAAGTCAAATATATGTTACAATCGCTGATATTCGCATCAGCGCCGAAGGCAAAACACCTTCCGAGATATCACACACGATAATGGAACTGGTTTTACATGAGCAATGAACGCAACTATATAGTAGAAGACGAACGAATTATTGCACTGGATTTACAACGGCGGCTCGAACGCATCGGATACCAGATATGCGGCTTGGCGGCATCAGGACCAGAAGCTCTGGCCGGAATCACTGCCCAAAGGCCTGATCTGGTGCTCATGGATATTGTCCTGCAAGGTTCGATGGACGGCATCGAGGTTGCTCTCCAGATCCGCAAGGAACTTCACATCCCGATAATCTTCCTGTCGGCATATACAGACACCGAAACCATCGAACGCGCCAAAGAAGCCAGTCCGCTCGGATACATCCTCAAGCCATTCAAGGAACGCGAACTGGCAACCATACTCGAAATGGCCCTGTTCAAAAGCGTCGCGGACAACCGGATCAGGGAAAAGG
>SHOL01000293.1 GCA_004294945.1 Treponema sp. | reverse complement strand
GCCCAGATGCCGCGGGTTTTGTCGCCGGTGACGAGCATCCAGCCGTGAAACTGTGCCCAGCGGACTGCGTCGTCGAACTCTGGATTTCCCGAATTGCTCGTGCAGCGGGACAGAAAATCGGCAACTGTTTTGTTGTGCGCGGCGAGTGCATTTTTTTTGACCAGAGAGAGGGCTTTCGCGCGGGCGGCTTTACCGTCGTCTTCGAACACCAGGTACCAGGGCGCCCCCGCCGAACCGGCTGTTGGCGAACCGGCAACAGCCGGTTCCGCTGGCACACCGGCCGTCCTCCCGGCAGTTGGCTCCACCGCTGAACCGCCAGCTGTCGTCGGGGTGCTGATTGGGGTCAACACTATGCGGTCCGCGCGGACGGCCTCCAGAGCGAAGGGGGCGGCGCATGCGATTGCCGTGCCGGCATCATTCTGCCAAATCGTAATTCCTTCTATTGTATACGAAAGCCAGAACGGTTCTCCCGAACCGGCTCTGGTGCTGTCCTGGGCTTTACCGGCCGGGAAAACGATTCCAAGCCCAGTACTATTGACAGTTTCTGCCTGGCTGGCCCGTTCTGGTTGGCTGGCCCGTTCTGCCTGTCTGGCCGGGCCAGCTGTTCCGACACCCTGCTGAGTGTCTGTCGCACCAGTGTTCCCCGCGGCGGCCTCCCCGACCCCATTCATCAGCGAAAGCGCAAAAGCCTGCTCGCCGACAAGGAGTGAGACGTCAAGAGACAAGAGCCCTCCAGAACCGGAAGCAACGGCCGGCAATGAACCGACATCGAATACGCAGGAAAAACCTTCCGGCCGTATAAGGGTATGCAGGGCGTTTGTTCGATAGAGATCTGCATGATCAACTAAACTTCTATTTGAAGCCGGCTGTCCGGCCGGCGTCCTGTCAGGCGCTCTGTCATGTTGTCCGGTCGGTACCCTGTCAGGCGCTCTGTCATGTTGTCCGGTCGGTACCCCGTCAGGCTCGCCGGTGGCCGTGCCAACCGGAACGTTTGCGACAAAAAAATCCGAGACGAAACACCGTTCGCCCCGGAAGTATCCCCTACCCGTAGCGGCCGCAACAGCGGTCTCCAGCTCAATGTATCCTGACACACGGTCCGTATAGGCAAAATGCCTGTTTACGCCGTTTTCCACTCTGATATGCATACTGCACATAATAGCATTTGTCCGGAATTTTCTCAAGGTAAAGCGGTTTACTTACACGCTTAAGCTGCGATATACTCCAGACATCACAGTAGGGGAACCAGAAAACCGATCTCGAGCTCGATTTCATTTCCGGTCCCGGGGAGACAATCATGAACAAAGCAGGCTTGTACCACCATTGCGGCGACCAGTGGTGCTACGCTCTCGACAACGATACCTTGCATATCAGACTAAAAACCGCAGCCGACGACATCGATTCGGTCGATCTTGTCCACGGAGACCCCTTTGAATGGGGGAAAATCGACGGCAAACAGGTATGGCGGAGCAACATCCAGCCCATGACAAAAGCCGGAACGAACGGAGTCCACGACTTCTGGG
>SHOL01000116.1 GCA_004294945.1 Treponema sp. | reverse complement strand
AAGCTGCGCCGCTTCCACGTCAAGGCACATCTTGAGCGCGGTCAGCTCGCGCACGGTGCTTTCGCTCAACGCTTCCGCCGCATGGACAAGCTGCGGGTAGCCCGCCGCCAGTATCGGCAGCTTCGCCTTGACCCGGCGCAGGGACGTGTCGGCAAGGCGGTTGGAAAGACAGTCGGTAAGCGCGCTGTTCAGTTCGCCGATCGGTTGCGGGAGCGCAAGACCCAAACGGGTAAGCGTGCGCTCGAGTACGGTAATCTGGTCCTTGATGTGCGGGAACTTCTGGAACACGAGGTCCGCGAGGGTTTCGACAGAATTATCCACGTTCGGCAAACGCATCACCCGTTCAAAAAGATCCTGAATCGCATTCCGGTCGCGCCCGGTCAGATCGCCTTCGGTAACGACGCGCGCTTCAATCTCGGCTCGGGCAAACTCGCGGTCGGATTCGAAAATCTTGCGGGCGTCGGGGTCGGTAATCGCGGTGATCGAATCGAACTTGATCTTCTCGTCGCGGAGAAGAGCTACCACCGCAGACTTGATAACGAGCCGCGACCAGCCGTATGGCGGCCCTGCAAACTCTGCAAAAATGCGTTCGCCGGTATCAAAGGTTTTTTCTTTTATGTAAGCGTAAATCGCCTGGGGCACGGCGCCTTCGGGCTTGATCACGATCTTGCCGCCGTCGCTCCGCGCGAGGGCAAGGGAGCCGGGCCCGTCGAGGAACACGCGCGAAAGCCCGCCCGTGTCCTTCTTCAAAAGCTGGTCGAAGTCGGCGCCCGTCAGGTGCACATTGCCCGGCTCGAAGCTGTGGTAGATGCGCTCGATGCGAGATTCGCAGGCGGTTTTCACTATTGTCTCGAAAGTAGTTCCCGCCGCGCGGGCTTCTTCGCGGCCGCCGTCAAAATAGAGGCAGCCTTCGGTCCACACGGTCCGCAGTTCCTTTTTGAGCGCCTCGCGGTTCGCGTCGGCGTTCCCCTGTTCGATCACGAGGAGGCGACTTTGCACCGGCGTGAGCCCCGACTGCCCCCGGTAGCGCGCGATCATCTTCTGCGACTTTTTCCAGTCGCGCACCAGACTTTCAAGGGTGCTCGTGTCTCCCGAGACCCAGTGGATCATCGTCTTTTTGTCGCGGCTCGCGTCGAGCCAGATTTCGCTGTTTTCGCGCTTCGCCTGGCTCGAAGCCCAGTGGAAGCATACCGAGACCGCCGTCGGCTCGCCGCGCCCGGCTATGCGGTCTTCCGGATTGTCGGTCCCCCAAAAGCAGGCGAGCGGGAAGCGCACGCCGAGGCGCGGGAACACCGGCTGGCCGACCGGCTCCACAATGGAAGCCGAGAGTTCCCGAAGGAATTCGTCGATCTCGCCTGCGCTTACCGAGATCTCGTTTTTCTGGCGGTTCCATTCCTGGGCGGCGTTGTTTTGCACGCTCCAACCGGATTTTTCGCTGTACTGGATCCAGTTGTCTTCTTTAAGCGTTTTGAGGGCGGCTTCCACCTCGCTCTTGACGCCCCGCGAGCCGAGCGCCGGATACAGGAGCTTCGCGAGCACTTCGTCGGTCACCGGCCGCGCGTCGCCGTTCATTTCCAATAGGGCAATCGCCTTGGCCACCTTCCGTTCCATCGAATCGGGGGGCGTTTTTTCAAAGAGGCGGTGCAGGGTAAGGAGCACGTCGGAATCCACGCTCGAGCCGATCATGTCGAAGAGCATGTCGAGCGTCAACAGCGCGCCCACCGACTGGTTCTTGAGCGCAACCGGCTCTTCGTTAAAGAGCGACCAGATGTTGTTGAGCACCGAGCGCACGCCGCCTGAATCGCTTTGGCTGCGCGTGGAGCTGTTCCGGAGGCTCTGCGTAATGTCCATAAAAAGAGGAATATGCTCCGGAAGGAGCGGGTAATCGTTGATAAGCGCTTCGCGCGTCAGCTGCTCGCAGCCCCACGCGTTCAGCTTTAAAAGGTCGAGGTTCGCCCCGGTAATCAGCGCTTCCAGTTCCGAGCCCGCCTTTTTCCTGAGAAGGCGGCGTTCCACAACCTCGCCGACGTTCGCGCGGTCAAGGTGCACGCGGAGCGACGGGGGAAAGCGATCCTGCAGCTTAAAGAGGGCGGACGACTTGCTTTCATCTTCAAGCTTTTCCTGCCCCGTCGCGAGGAACCAGATGCGGCAGGAACCTGCCTTGGCGCGGGAACCGATCTCGGAAATAAACGATTGCAGGTTAACCTTGCTCGAATCTTCCTGGCTCGTAATGTACTGCGACACCTCGTCTACCACGATAAAAAGCGTCTTTCCCGGGGCGCGCCGGTCGAGGGCACGAAGGATATTGTCCACCATCGTCTTCACGTCGAGACCGCTGCACTTGAAGGTAGAAACGTCCAAAAGGTCCCCGTGATCGGGGAAAATCTCGCGGTACACCGCGCGGAAATGCTGGGCCGCAAGCCCGCCGTTTTTCTTATCCGCCCAGTCGATTCCGTATTTTTCCTTGTAGCGTTCAAGAAACTCGGCATACTTGCCTTCGTCCTCCAGCGCGAGCTCGTAGTGCGCCACGCCGTCGAGGCTCGAATACCCGAGCCGCGCGAGCACCTGCCGGTAGGTAGTGTACGGGATCACCTCGTTGTTTTTGGCCATTGTGCCGATGTCGAATATCACCGCCATCGGGTCAACCACCGTACGCAAGCGCGCAAAAGCGGCGGCGAGCTGGTCCGAGTGTTTGGTGTCGTTGCGGGCAAGGAGTGCTTCTTCCATCGACCATTCGCCGATGCGGTTCCCCGCGCGGTCGAACTTCGGGATCGTCATGCCGTCGAGCGCTAGGCCGAGAAGCTTCGCAAAGGATGACTTACCGGAGCCGAAAAAGCCCGAAATCCAGCTGGCCGGCAGGTTCGCCTGCTTGATGAACGCCTCGTAGATGTTGTTGAGGAGGTCCACCATCTGCTCGTGGATACCCCCGATCCGCCTCGACGAATCGAGTTCCCGGCTCGTGAATACATACTCGCCGACCTCGCGCGCGGCCGTCTCCGGATCTATAGTGTGGAAGTAAATAACCGGTGCGATGTTTTCTTCTATATTACGGGCGAATATTTCTTTGATCGTTCCCATTTTGTGCTCCTTATTGCGTGCGGTGTGCGGCATGCAACATGCGGCGACGCTATCAGTAAATGCGCGGGCGGTAATCCCGGTCCGCGCTCATAATTCCCATAAACGAAAGATAGTGCTGGTCTTCCTTGGTTCCCGGATAGAGGATAATCGTCGGCACCTTGACCCCGGTGTCCAGAAAACGGAGCAAGGCCGAGGTGCGGTAAAAGGGATACAGAGAGCCCACCCGCGAAAGAAACACCACCGTGCGGTTCGCGTCTCCTCCGCGCGCCTCTTCCTGAATCTGCTCGAGCACCCGCGCGGGGTAGCCGTCCATCCGATTACAGTGCGGGGTCAGCGTGTTCGAAAGATAATCGAGCGCCGGCTTCCAGTCCTTTCCATACGCCCGGTACTGGAGTTTTTCTTCCTCGATGATCGCTTCAACGAGCTCTCCGCCTTCCTGCTCGGCAAGATACGCTTCCAGCTGTTCAAAAAGGTCCACCGTGCGCACCTTCCACCCTTTGACCCTCAGTTCCTCCGCAAGACTGCCTAACTTGCTGCGCGCCTCGTATTCTTCGGTAGGAAAATACTGGAATATGGCAAAGGGATAGCTTCGGTTCGTGCTGATAGCCGGTCCTGCAGGGCTCAAGAGGTCCTTTTTCAGTTCGGCCAGTCGGGATTCAAGGCTCATACGCCCACCTCCGTCAAAAAGTCATTGAGACAGGTCAGCGTAAAACTGCCGCGGAGCTTCGTGCGGTCGCCGGTAAACTCCCACCAGCGGCGCCGCTCTCCTTCCTGGAAAAGCGGCACCATAAGTTCCCTTGGTTTGAGCAAGGCGCGGAAAAGCGGAGACTCGTCGAACTCGTTAAAACCGTCCCCCAGCTCCTTCAGGGTATAGAGCATAAAACCCAGAGCTGAGGCAGAAACCGCCGGCGACGCTATCGACTTGCTCGCCTTGCCGGAAAGATATCCATTGTCCCGGAGCGCGGTCAGCATATTCCGGCAGTACCGCGTCATGGTGGTCGGCCCCAATACGTCGGAGAAGACCTTCTTCGCCTCGTCCTCGAACCCGTTCCGGGGAATATCGACAAGACCTGCCTCCATGCGGGCAGGAAGCCAGTCGGAAGCAGCCCAACGGTAATACGGGTCGCGGAGAATCATATAAAAGTGATTGAGAACCGGAAGCGGCGCTTCCTCGCCGAGCTTCATGAAGCGGCGGAGCGACGCAAGATGGCCGGGAACCGGCACAAAGCGGTCGTGGAAAAACCGGGTCAATTCCCGGCACACGGCAGGCGACGCATTCCCGTACCAACGCCCGGCCTGCGCCGCAAGTGCGTTTTCCGCAACGGTCGCGTTTTCGTCATAGAGGGCAATAAACTCGCGGGCCTCGCTCAACCGGGCGCTCGCTTTCATAAGCGCGCCGTAATGGCCCTCGCGGTAGCAGCTGCCGCTCATATCTCTTTCGCCCGGAAATACGGAAGCGCGAACTTGCCCTTCTCAAGAGCGAGATAGACCGCTGCAAGGGCGTTCATCGTCGGCTCAAGAACGGCCGCCCCTGACGCTTCTGCCCCAGTCGCCCCTGACGCGGCGGCAATTTCGCGCCCGAACGAGGTTCCTTCGTATTCAGGCGTAATTCCGCCCGTTTCCTGCTTGATCAGATCACGCAGCATCGCCACCGTCCAGTCGGTATTGATATCCAGAAGCGCGCGAATCTCCTCCGGAGTGTCCTCAGGGTATCGTTTAAAATGCTGATACCGCCTTGTCAGCTCGTTCCGGAGCGGCAGCGGCGGCGAAAAAAGGGAATACGCAGGATTTCCGGGAATAGATTCGAGCAGCGATTCCTCAAGCAGCCTTGCCGCCAGAAGCACACCCGCCCCGGCGGAATACGGCGCCATGAGCGGACTCGTAATCCGCTCCAGAAAACCCGCCCCGCCCAGTTTGTACGCAATATCGGTATTCCACCAGCCCTGCAGCTCCCGCTCGCCCAGCCGGGCTACCGCAAGCTGCAAGTACAACAAATGATCGTGTAAGTCCACACCAAGCCTCTGATACGTAACTGTTTTTCGATAGATATTGGAATAGTATACCAATCAATACGCCGTAACTCAATGAAAATCCCCAGATTTCTAAAACTGATATTGGTGCGGGTATGCATACGTCTTGTAGCGTGCGACGCTGCTCATTGTTATCTCGTCGGGCATGGAAAGCGATGTTGCTTCGAATCCCATCTCGGCTCCTGCAGGAAAATCGTCTGAAATCAGATCATCGAGAATTCCGATCGGATGATCCTGTGCATCAAAGAGAACGACAACAACATAGATGATTCCATCTTCCGCTTCTCCGGAAGTGTTTGCGATGGAGCCGATTGCTTTTACCCCGGAATATGCCGTATCTACAAGGGTAACGCCGGAAACCGGGTACCGTATGTTCTGTATCGTCGCTTTTTTCTCATTGAAGCGGGGAACGACGGTCAAGGTACCCGTGACAGGCAAATCAAGCGTCGTTTCGTCATAGAGGTACGCTTTTTCGCCGATAGAAACTACCCGCGGATATTCGGACACATAACTTTTACTTGCAATGATCGAACCCGATGCGTCTTTCAGATCGTATGATCCAGACGAAAGATAGATGGGCGATTCGCCGGTATTTTCAATTTCCACAACCACTTGTACCCAGGTTGTTCCGATGCTGTTCACCCAGGTAACGGCCTTTAAATAGGTAATCGTGGATTCAAGATGTAAGGCTTCTGGTTCAATCTGTGTCGTTCCTGCTACGACATCCAGCTCGGGATCTTGCACCGGGGTGGTACAGCCGACGGCTATTAAACAAACATATGCGATCAGCAGAAAGCGTTTCATGAAATACTCCTGTAGTTCTGGATACATACCAGTCTATCAGCAAGTTGTCTCACTTCCCGCGACACTTAGTGCACTGATCTACCATTTACTGTGCCTCTACAAAAATCCTGGAGCAAGCAATCGCATCGCTCAAGGCCTCATGGTGATTGAGCTCGATACCAAGAAATGCACTGACCGTGTTCAATTTATGGTTCGGCAGTTCCGGCCATTTCCTTCGGGATGCCAACATGGAGCACTGAAAGGGCGGAAGTTTGTCAGTAATTTTGTAATATGCCAGACAGCCTTCAAGAACACCCCGGTCGAATACTGCGTAATGGGCAACCATACAATCATCGCCGATGAATTCCTTCATTCGCGGCCACAGTACATCGAAGGTCGGTGCTTCTTTTACATCCTTCCGTGTGAGCCCGTGAATATCGGTAAAGTTGGCGTAAAATGTCATCCAGTCAGGAGGATTGATAAGTGAATGCATCGTTTCGGTAATAACACCGCTCCGTACACGAACCAAAGCAACCGAGCACGCGCTCCCCTTTGCCGGGCAGGCGGTCTCGAAATCAATCCCGCAAAAATCAAGTTTCATGCAGATATCCTTTTAAATCAGTATACACCTCATTTGTGACAAATGCGGATATCAGATTTTCGCGGAGTGATCGAGTATCGAACCTGAGAGATCCATCGACAGGGAAAGAGTGATTCTCAAGGATCGTAAAGTGACACGTCTCTCACCCTGCCTTGACATGAACCTTTCACGGAAGTTACTACACCATAGAAGAAAAGCAATCAGTTTTGGAGGACTTCCATGACAATAGCAACAGACCCGCGCGCGCAGATTAAGGCAAACCTGGCACGTCTCTTACCCTACGTGCGGTTCCTTAAGGTGAAGGATTACGAATCGACAACCTACTTCGAACAATGTGATACCCCGAAATTCGAGCCGGACCAAACTTTCTATAATTCCCTCGACGGCAAGACGTACAAGGTTCTGACTATTCTCCTCTCCATGAAGAGCTTTCCGCGGGTTCTCGCCTCGATGACGGCGATGGAAGCTGGAGCTTACGCCTTGGACCGTTGTCTCAGGGAAAAATGGACTGTAACAGAGGACAATCTTCGGTCGGTACTCGTACATCTCGAAATGGAAATGTAACGATTTGAATTAGCTTCACTTGAAGCTAAATGAAGCTTTTTCTGCTATTTCTCCGCTGTAACACACGTAAATCCTTATAAAATAAGGACATTATACCGTTTTGTAATACCGTCAGACAAAAATAGTACTTTTAATTCTTTTCCTGACATAGAAATAAGTCGACTGGTAATACGCCCTTTATCTTGCCCTGTATATGGGCCAGTAGAACATCGGATATCCCAGACATAATCCGAGAATTTCATTTAGCTTCACGTGAAGCTAAATGAGAGGTAATTGAAGTTCCGAATTAGCTTCATGTGAAGCTAATTCAAACTCCGCTAGGATATTGTGTCCGGAAACGCTTCATACCAAAGGACGTTCAGGAAGTTGGGGGTGCAGTTTCTGTTCATCTTGGCTGTATTTCAAGACTGTTCAAAAAAGTCTTGTTCGTTAGTTTTTTTTTTGGAAGATGGAAATTCAAACCGGCGTTACAATAGGTAGTCGAGAACCAAATGTGATCGCCAAATGTGTGAAAAAATTGGATGTTATCGAAGTAACAGACTTGCAGAACCCGCTTGCCGAGGAACTGGGAAGCGGTTGATTGGCTTAGTAAAAATCTTGTTTACTTATTTTATTTCTTCGGACTACGAGATCCGCTCACCGTTTATCCAATACTCTTCATACGTGTTTCCGTTCTCGTCTTCACGTATAGAGAGGACTGCGGGTTTCCCATCGCGATGGAGCTTCCCGTTCTTCCAGTATTCCAGGTGCCCATCAGTACATGAAATCGCAGGCTCATTCTCTCCATGAAGAAGTCCGTTTTTGAATCGCATAATCATTTTTGGAAGAAGAATATCACCGTCCTGTATCCTTCCTGATTCATCACGGCATATCTTGTCAGTGTAAGTCAAAAAACGAGCTTTTGTGGCTTCCATCTCTGAGCTCCTCAACTGTATTGTACAGCAGGTTGTTATATTGGGCAAAATAATATTATCTTTTCCTGCATTATTTATGCTAGTGTGTTACTCATCGAGTGAAGCGAATTGTAAGATTTACTAAATGTTTTTTAAAAAAAGAGATTAAATGCCCGCGTTCAATAACGAAGTGCAAAAAGGGAGGGGCCTAAACCCCTCCCCAGTAG
>SHOL01000115.1 GCA_004294945.1 Treponema sp. | reverse complement strand
CGCGTGCTGTTGAGTTGGCCGCGCGTGGTGCTGAGCTGGCCGCGCGTGCTGTCCCGCCGGCTGTGTGCTTTTGAAATACGGTATATGGAGTTTTGCATGAAATCTGTTCGATACCGGGGCGAAGCCTCGACAAATAAAGCAGGCTGGCTTTTCGTCGCAACCGCGACATTTTTGTGCGCCCTGTTCTGCCTGTACCCCATAGCCAGTTCGTTTCTGCTTTCGTTCCAGAGCGGCAGGGGAAACTTGCTCAAATTCGCCGGCCTCGGCAACATCAAGCGGCTTTTGGAGGATACTGTTTTCCATCAGGCGCTGAAAAACACGTTCGTGTATTTCATCTTCCAGGTGCCGGTTATGATCGTGCTGGCCCTTTCGATCGCATCGGTGCTGAACTCGCCGAAAATGCGCTTCAAGGGTTTTTTCCGTACCGCGATTTTCCTGCCGTGTGTAACCTCTCTCGTTGCATACTCTGTTTTGTTCCGCAGTATGTTCTCGCTCAACGGGCTGGTCAACCTGACGCTGCTCCGTTTCGAGCTTATTGCGCAGCCGATTCCCTGGCTCACCGATTCCTTCTGGGCGAAGGTGCTCATCATCATCGCTCTCACCTGGCGCTGGACCGGCTACAACATGATGTTCTATCTTTCCGCCCTGCAGAACATCGATCCCTGCATTTACGAAGCTGCCCGCATAGACGGTGCAGGACCGCTCTCCCAATTCAGGCGCATCACCATTCCGATGCTCAAGCCGATCATTCTATTTACGTCTGTCATGTCGACAATCGGCACGCTTCAACTTTTCGACGAATCCATGAACATAACGCTGGGAGGTCCGTCAAACGCGACGCTCACGATTTCCCACTATATATACAATGTGCTGTTCCTGTTTACGCCGAACATCGGCTACGCAGCAACGATCTCGTACGTCATAGTATTCCTGGTCGCCATTCTGGCGCTCATCCAGTTCAAGCTTTCGGGGGACGACAATGCCTAAAGATTCCTACGGCTCAAGCCGCGTTCAATCCGCCATCTCCGGTACACTCGGGTATGTGTTTGTCTCGGTGATTGCATTTTTCAGTGTGTTCCCCTTTGTGTGGATGATAATTGGAGCAACAAATTATTCCAAAGATATATCGATGGGCAAGATGACCCCGGGTCTGGCAATCATCGACAATTTTCGATCCCTCGGGTCCCTTTTCGATTTGGGAAGACTCTTTGGTAACTCGCTCATTGTAACCGCTATTGGTACATTCTGCACGCTACTCGCGGCGTCCATGGCCGGCTACGGCTTCGAGATGTACCGGAGCAAGGCGCGCGAACGGGTCTACAGCCTCATGCTCCTGACCATGATGGTGCCGTTTGCCGCAATGATGATTCCGCTGTTCCGCATGTTCGCAAAGGCGGGGCTCCTCAATTCGTTCGCTGCAGTTATCCTGCCGTCGGTCGCCTCGATTTTTGTCATCTTCTTTTTCAGGCAGAGCACGCGCACGTTCAGCAAGGAGCTCATCCAGGCTGCCCGCGTGGACGGACTCGGCGAATTCAAGGCATTCTTCCTCATCTATATACCGTCGATGAAGTCCACGTTCG
This sequence comes from Treponema sp., assembly GCA_004294945.1. GTDB lineage: Bacteria > Spirochaetota > Spirochaetia > Treponematales > Treponemataceae > Teretinema. The sequence continues at coordinate 6,630 of SHOL01000115.1, read as the reverse complement.
CTGCAGCCGCGATCATCGTATTCATGAGCTACTGGAACAATTTCCTGTGGCCCCTGATTGTGCTGCAGTCGAACGACAAGAAGCTCCTGACTCTTGCGATCTCGTCGCTGAACTCCTCGTACACGCCCGATTACGGCGTCATCATGCTGGTCATCATACTTGCGACGGCTCCGACGCTTGCGATTTTCTTTACCATGCAGCGGCAGTTTGTCGAAGGAATGCTTGGCTCAATAAAATAAGGAATTACCCATGATTTCACGCGAACGGCTTATGAACGGCTGGCTTTTTTCAGCCGCCTACAGGGATGGTATGGAACGGTCCACGGACAATTCTGTATTTTCTCCGGTTTCTCTTCCGCACAATCCGGTAGACGTGCCTCTGTCGTACTTCGACGAGGGCTGCTATCAGTCTGTTTCCTGCTACCGCCGCGTGCTTCCGGCCCGCGAGACTGCTCCCGGCGGCACACTCGTGCTCCGCTTCGAGGGCGTTATGGCGGTTGCCCGCGCCTGGCTCGACGGCGAACTTCTGGGCGAGCACAAGGGCGGCTACACGCCGTTCGAATTTGATGTAACCGGCAAGCTTGCTGCAGATCGTCCGCGCATTCTTACTGTAGCTGCCGACGCAACCGAACGCCCCGACGTTCCACCGTTCGGCGGGCAGATTGATTACCTCACGTATGCAGGCATCTACCGCGAGGTCTACCTTGACGAATACGCGCCTCTTTCCGTGAAAAACGTACGGCTGTGGTCGCCGGATGCGCTTGCCCCCTCTCCCGATCTCGAAGCGGAAGTATTTGCGTGCAACGGTACCGGCAAAGACGCTCCTGCGATCCTTACCCTGTCGTTGTGTACGCTCGACGGAAAAACTCTGTCGGAACAAGCATTCGCTGTGACGATCCCCGCTGGCGGTTCCGCTGTGCAGGTACCGCTCCGCGCAGCGCTCAAGAACGTCGGTCCCGTCGCGCTCTGGAGTCCCGAATCACCGTCCCTGTACCGCGTGTCGGTTTCAATTTCCGGCTCCGCCAATTCTGCCGATACCATGCTTGATACCTTCGAAACGCGTTTTGGTTTTCGTACGTCGCAATTTACGAGCGACGGCTTTTTTCTGAACGGACAGCCGCTCAAAATCCGCGGACTCAACCGGCACCAGGCCTGGCCCTACGTCGGCTATGCGATGCCCGAACGCGCCCACATCAAGGATGTCGACATCCTGAAAGACGAGCTTCGCGTGAACCTTGTGCGTACCTCGCACTATCCGCAGCTTATACAGTTCCTCGATCGCTGCGACGAGCGCGGCCTGATGGTGTTCGAAGAAATTCCCGGCTGGCAGCACATCGGCCCCGCCGAATGGAAGGACATCGCGGTAAAGAACGTCGAAGAGATGATCACCCGCGACTGGAACCATCCGTCGATCATTATCTGGGGCGTGCGCATCAACGAGTCCGCCGACGACGACGAGTTCTACACCCGAACAAATGAAACAGCTCGCCGGCTCGATCCTTCGCGGCAGACCGGCGGCGTCCGCTACATCGACAACAGCCATCTGCTCGAAGACGTGTACACGATGAACGACTTCGTCCATTCAGGCGGAGAAACGGCGCTGCGCGACCAGCGGGATGTTACCGGGCTCGACAAATTCGTACCCTATCTCGTGACCGAATACAACGGGCATATGTACCCGACCAAGAAAACCGACTGCGAAGAGCGGCAGAATGAGCATGTCCTCAGGCACTTGCGCGTCCAGAACGCTTCGTATGCAGACAAGCACATTTCCGGGGCGATCGGCTGGTGTGCCTTCGACTACAACACCCACAGCGACTTTGGTTCGGGCGACCGCATCTGCCACCACGGCGTCATGGACATATTCCGCTTGCCCAAGTTCGCTTCCTGGGTGTACGGTTCGCAGGTAGATCCCGAAACTGCCGTTGTCCTTAAACCGGTGACGCACTGGGCCCGCGGCGAGCGGAGTATTGGCGGCGTGTTTCCGCTTGTGGTGCTTACCAACTGCGACGAGATTTCGCTGCGCTTCGGCGACTACGAACCGATAGTCATAAAGGACAAGGAGCCGACGCTCTCCCATTTGCCGTACCCGCCGTTTGTTGTCGACTTCCGGCACGTCAGCCTGGAAAAGATCGGTGCCTGGGGAATGCGGTGGGAAGACCTCACGCTTACCGGATATGTACAAGGCCGGGAAGTAGCCGTGTGTCGCATGCCGAAAAATCCGCTGCCCTCCCGGCTCTCCGTCCGTGTAGACGATTCGGCCCTTCGCGCCGGAGAAAAGGATGCAACCCGCGTAGTCGTGTCCGTGCTCGACCAGTACGGCAACGCGCTTCCGTTTGCGGACACCGTTGCGACGGTAACGCTGACCGGCCCCGCCCGGGTGCAGGGTCCTTCGACCCTCGTGCTGCGCGGCGGCTCGACCGCCTTCTGGATCGAATCCAACGGAAAGCCCGGCACGATTCGCTTTGCTGTCTCCGCGGACCGCCTTGATTCGCGCACGATAGAGCTACCGGTCCTATGATACGCTTCGACGCCTCCCGGTCTCTGTGGATTCTGGAAACCGCCTCTGCCGCGTTCGCGTTCGGCCTTGCCCGGCGCGGATCGAGCGTTGACGGTTTTCCCCAGTCGCGCCTGTCGGGGGAGGGGCTGCTGCTCCAGACCTGGTACGGACCGCGCCTTCCCGACGCTTCCGAGTACCCTGAAGCAGTTCCCGAGCCGGGCTGGGCGTCCTTCTCGACGCCGGCGAGCCTCAGCCCCGAAATCTTCCCCGCCGCAGGCGGACCCCGCTTCGGCGAGCCGTCGCTGGCCTGTGTGTTTCCCGACGGGGTTCGGGACTCGGCGCTCCGGTACCGGGACTATTCAATCGATGGCGAAAAGCTGTCTGTATTTTTGGACGATTCCGCATACGGCCTTGAGGTAGAGCTCGAGTTCATAGCGCACCCTGCCTGGGACCTGTTTTCACGCCGCGCCATCGTGCGCAACCGCGCCGGAGGCTCCGCCGCTTCAAGCTCCGGAGGCTCCGTCCTGATCGAAAGCCTGCTTTCGGGCGCAGTGTATCTGAACCGGGGAGGCGAGTACCGTCTTACCCATCTCGTCGGCCGCTGGGCGGGCGAAACGCGCATTGAACGCTGCCCGCTGGGCGAAGGCCGGTTCACGATCGACAGCTCGCGAGGCTTTACAAGCCACCATGCGAATCCATTTTTCGCCCTCGATGCCGGCGCACGCGCCGACGAAGATTCGGGCGATGTGCGCTTCGGCTGCCTTGCATGGAGCGGCAACTGGAAAATCTCTTTCGAGCGGGACAATTTCGGTCTCGTTAAAATTTCTGCAGGATATCAGGACCGCGACTTTTCAATACCTCTCTCCTCGGGGCAGGAAGTCGCGAGTCCTTCATTTATTTTCGGGTTTACGCGCGGCGGCTTCGGCGCCATGAGCCGCGCGCTCCATGGCTGGCAGCGCAGCGCGCTTTCCCCGTCGGGTTCGGAGCTCAGGAGAGTCCTGTACAACTCCTGGGAAGCGACCGCCTTTTCGGTGGACGAAGCCGGCCAGACTGCTCTCGCCGAAAAGGCCGCCTCATTGGGCGTCGAGCTGTTCGTGATGGACGACGGCTGGTTCGGCGAGCGCGCGAACGACCGTGCCGGACTCGGCGACTGGACCGTAAACCGCAAGAAATTTCCGCGCGGCCTTGGGCCCCTGATTGCTCGCGTCAAGGAGCTCGGCATGGAGTTCGGGCTGTGGGTTGAGCCCGAGATGGTGAATCCCGACAGCGACCTCTACCGCGCCCATCCCGACTGGATTTACCATTATCCCGGGCGCACCCGCACCGAAATGCGGAACCAGTTCGTACTCAATCTTTCGATTCCGGCGGTAGAAGTCTTCGTCTTCGAGGCAATGCACCGCCTGCTTTCCGAAAACGACATCAGGTTCGTCAAATGGGACTTGAACAGGAGCATCAGCGAGCCTGGCAGCCCTGCGCACGGTCATCCCCGCGACGCGAACGTCCGGCACATCGAAGCCCTGTACCGCATCATGAGCCGCCTTCGCAGCGCCCATCCCGACGTGCGCTTCCAGACCTGCTCCGGCGGCGGCGGAAGAATCGATACGGGCATCCTTGCGTACTTCGACCAGTGCTGGCCGAGCGACAACACCGACGCCTCGGACCGCCTCTGCATTCAGGAAGGCTTTTCGCTCGCCTACGGCGCCCACTTGATGGAAAGCTGGGTGACCGCCCGCAAGAACTGGCTGAACGGCCGGGAGCTTTCGCTTGAATACCGCTTCCACGCCGCGATGGCAGGCGTCCTGGGCATCGGCGAGAATCTTGCCCATTGGAACGAAGAGGAAGCCGCAGCAGCCAAGAGCCTGATCGCGCTCTACAAGGACCTCCGCCCCCTCGTACAGAACGGAAATCTCTACCGGCTCGAATCGGCAGCTTCGTCCGCGGAAGCGGGTGCATGCAGCGCTTCGGTTTCCGGCATTCCTTCGGGAAGGCATCCCGAACGGACGAGCTTCATGTACACCGCAGACGATGCCTCCCGCGCCGTGCTTTTCGTGTTTCTCGAACGCAACCGTTTCGGAGGCCGCATGCCTCCCGTCTATCCTCAGGGGCTCGATCCCGAAGCCCGGTACGTGCTCGTTCAGCGCTCTCCTGAGTCTCCGCTGTTCCCGCTCCCGTCGGCCGAAATCGCGGGTTCCGCAGGCATGACTCTTTCGGGTGCCGCCTGGACCGAACGCGGCGTTTCGGTGCCGCTTCGCGAAGACCATACGAGCGCGATATTCGAATTCAAGAGAAGTCCGTCGAATTGAGCAAGATGTATTCCTGATCGTCGACCGCTCTGCGTTGTAATTGCGATTATTACGTTGCGCGTTCCTCGATCGGGGTATGAAGGCATCAGTCCGTCGGTTTTTTATTCTCCTTCCCCGAAATGCTCTTTTTACTCCCTGAATTGTCGTTTCTTCATATTGTTGCCCGAAGCTAACCGGCGTACTCTTTACTGTACACTATCTTAAAAAGTCCGCCCGGGAGGGTTTGTCCCTCCCCGATTCTGGACGGAATCGAACACATTTCGGGAGGCAATTTGATGAAGAAACACGTACACAGCGGTGCACGAACACTCTTGGGCGCAGTTGCGGCAATCGCACTGGCAGTGATCGGTTTTACCGGATGCGAACAGCCGGCGGCGGATACTCCGGCAGCGGACAATCCGGGAACAAACAATCCAGGAGCAGGAACTGGTACCAAGGGGCTTCAGCTGTCCGTCAAAGACAATCTGGATGCCATTAAAAGCGGAGATTCTGTACAGTTGACTGTTACACTCGATGGAACAGCCGTTGCTGCATCGGAACTGATGTGGAAGATCAACGACGTTGCAAACAATATCGGCCTGGGCTCGTATGTTGATGCCAATCAGGTTTTTCATGCCGATAAAAACGAAACCAGAGATTCACTTACTATCAAGGCAATACACAAGAGCAAGAACCTGAGCATGGAAAAAACACTCGTTCATAGTAAGTATAGAGATATGTTTGGAGATGCTTTTACTCTGACTGAAGCGTGTGTTTTTCCAACGTTAAAAGTTCTCGAAGCAGACCGCCTTTCCTTTAACTTCTCATTCGACGGATCCAGTATCGGCGGTCGCCGAGAAGACGTAAGGATATATACGCTGCCAGGTCTTCTGATCGGGGACATAAACGATTACTTTATCGAGGTTATAGGAAAACAGTTCGCTGGAAGCTGGTCATTTCTCTATAAGGATGACATAAAAATCGGTATAGTTTTATACAAGTATTATTCTAGTGGCTATATCGGGGTAACCGACAAACCCTGTTATCAGTCGACCCTATATCTGGGTAAAGACAAAATGTCGTATCCTTTGATTACGTATGCCAACTACTCCTCTGAACAGGCGACTACTGCAATCTCCGATGCCTCGACGGACTACAAAGGGGTGCTTCACGGAGAAATCAAGGCATACTGACGATTCAGATTGAGCAACATATCTCCCTGATCGTTGAACGCGCCTCGTTGTACTTGCGATAGGTACGTTGCGCGCTCCTCGATCAGGGTAGCAAGGCATCAGTCTCAGGTATCAAGTTTTTCCGGAGCCTCACCCAGGTCCTCATCAAGCTCCGCTTCTTCCTCGTGTGCTTTCCGGACGACGCGGTAGTGGATGGGGGATGCGCCGAAAAGCACGTCAGAACGGGCGGTGAGAATTTCCAGAGAAAGGAGCTCGCCCGCGATGCGCGTCATGCTCCGCTCGTCGGTCGGCTTGGCGACAGAACCGGATTCGATACCGAACCGCTTGCGAAGAAACGCATAGTTTTTCCACAGCGATTGCTTGATTTTCCGTATATCGGACGGCCGCCTGAGAAGATCAAGCATACGCCGTTTGAGAAGCGCGAGCTCGTCGGCCGACACGTCCTTAAGATTCGCAATCGTTTTCCCGATGTCGTCCGCCTCCTTTCGCGACAATTCCTGGCAGAGGAATTTAAGGATATGCCAACTGTCCACGACCTCCTGCGCCGAATCAAATGGTTTTTCCAAAAGCCACACAAAGGCGAACATGCGCCTGCGCCAGTCCCACCAGCGGATGGGGCTTTGAAGGTCCGCGGCAGGAATTAAAAACAAACCCTC
>SHOL01000114.1 GCA_004294945.1 Treponema sp. | reverse complement strand
CGCCTGCGCAGGCGATAATAACATCTGCGTGTTCGCCGACTTTCGCGAGCTGCTTTTTGGTTTCCTGTCCGATGATCGTCTGATGCAGCATGACGTGGTTCAGTACCGAGCCGAGCGCATATTTTGTCTTGCCGGTTTTGTCGCTCACCGCTTCTTCTACGGCTTCGCTGATTGCGATGGCGAGGCTTCCGGGGCAATCCGGGTCTTTTGCCAGCACTTCGCGTCCGATGTTCGTTGTGTTCGACGGGCTCGCAATGCACGAACCGCCCCAGGTTTGCATGAGCATTTTGCGGAAGGGCTTTTGCTCGAAGCTCACCTTTACCATGTACACCTTGCAGGACAAACCCATGGCGGTGCACGCATAGGAAAGCGCGCTTCCCCATTGTCCGGCGCCGGTTTCTGTGGTGATGTGTTTTGTACCGGCAATCTTGTTGTAGTACGCCTGGGCGATTGCGGTATTCAGTTTGTGGCTGCCCACCGGAGACACCGATTCGTTTTTGTAGTATATGCGCGCCGGGGTATCCAGGAGCGCTTCGAGCGCGTAAGCGCGGTGCAAGGGCGAAGGTCTCCAGCGGTACAGGATGCCCAGCAGCTCTTCGGGAATATCTACCCAGCGCTCGCTCGACATTTCCTGCTCGATCAGGTTCATCGGGAATAAAGCGCTCATCATCTCGGGCGTGACGGGCTTTCCGTCAGGGCCAAGTGGCGGAAGCATCGGGGTTTTGAAGTCTGCGGCAATGTTGTACCACTGGCGCGGCATCTCGTCTTCGGTAAGGGTAATTTTTACGGGTGTTTGTTTTTTCTGCATGGCAGACATGAAAAGCTCCTTGTATCTATGAATAGATACATCTTACCTTGGCTGCACAAAAAACGCAAGCAATTTCTGTTATTATTTGTAGAAACATGAGGCGTTTTTCGCCGCGGTCGCGCTGTTAACGTTTAAAACGCTGAGCATATTTGGCTGCGAGCGTAATTGCCTCGATCATGCTTACCGGGCTTGCGATTCCCGTGCCGGCAATGTCGAAAGCGGTTCCGTGGTCAACCGAGGTCCGCAAAATCGGCATGCCCGCAGTCACGGCGATCGTCCGCTCAAAATCGAGAGTTTTTGTCGCGATATGTCCCTGGTCGTGGTACAGCGAAAGCACGCTGTTGTATCGTCCCTGCAGCGCAAGATGAAACACCGAATCCGCTCCGACCGGACCTTCCACGCGGTAGCCTTCCGCGGCGAGTTCCCGAACCGCTGGTTCCACTTCATTCACTTCCTCGTTTCCGAACAGCCCGTGCTCCCCCGAATGGGGATTGAGCCCCGCAATCGCCATCGTTCCTTCCGTCACCCCGAGCTTTTCGAGTGCCTCGAAACAGCGCTTTGCCGTCTCTTTTATGCGGTCTTTTGTCACAAGGGCGCACGCTTCCTTCAGCGATACATGGCGCGTCAGGAAGAACACCCGCAAGCCGCGCACTTCGAACATGGTCAGCGGATGCTCTGTTCCGGTGAGAAATGCAAAAATTTCGGTGTGGCCGATAAAATCGACCCCGCCCGCCCTGAGCGATTCCTTGTTTATCGGCGTTGTCGCCACAGCGTCCACCTGAGCGGCCATTGCGAGTGCAACGCTTCTTTCTATATACTCATACGCGGCGCGTCCGCACATGCCGCAAACCTTGCCGAACCGGAAGGCGGCAAGATCGACGTTTTCGATATTGATCAGATTGAGCGTCCCGTTTTCCCATACACCTTCGGAAGGGACACTGATAGTCTTGATCTTCATCGGCGATTTCGTCACGCCAAGAGCCATTTCCACGATACGGCGGTCGCCGATCAGGACGGGGCGCGCGTACCGCGCAGTTTCTTCGCTTGCGAATGCCCTGACGGCTATTTCCGGGCCTATTCCCGCCGGATCCCCCAGAGGTACAGCGATTACCGGTTTGTTCATTTCACTGCTCCTTGTGTGCCTTGCCGCAGAATTATCGGATACGCAGCCAGAAGCCGGTCGAACTCGCCGGATTGTCGAAGGTTATCGAGCGCGTTTTGAAGCAGCGAAACCTCTGTATCATCAGCGTTTCGGTGAATGCCGAAATAATACTCATTCGAGTCCGGGGAAGTAATATCAAACAGGGCGACAAGTGTTTCCGGCGGAATACCTTCAGCTCGCAGCTTCCAGGCAAGGACAAGGTCGTTGGCGTGAATCAGGTCAACCCGTCCTGCAAGCAGTTTTTTCAGATTCTGGGCGTCGTCGGTTGCCTCGGAAATATTCCTTTCCGCAATTCCTGTCTTGCGCAATTCGTCAAGGCTGGCGTAGCCGCGTACAACGCTGACGGTCAATGTGCCAAGCTCGCCTTTGCGTGCTTGTTCTGCACGATTCGAAGAGGCGAGCGTCCAGAGGTAGCTTCGTCGGGGATACACCGGTCCGATCCACCGGTACTGATGTTCACGGGCTTCGGTGCGCGCCATAAACGCAATTGTCCCCGGATTGGCTGCCAGCATTGATTCAGCCCGCTTCCAGGGATGCAGCTCCACCGAGACGGTGCGCGCCGACTTTGTACACATGGCTTTTGCCAGATCGACTGCAAAGCCTGCGGGCGTGCCGGTTGCCGGATCGGTAAAAGTAAAGGGAGGGTATTCGGTTCCTACCATTTTGTACGTTTTTTCCGCGGCGAGCGTCTGTGCGAGCAGCATCGGAAATAAAGCGAAGACTGCGGTCAGGGTAACAACTTTCATATTCAAGATTAGTATACGGTAAAACATCGTATTGCGGAAGGTGCGCGCCTCCGGATGGAACTGTTCTGTGGCATTGAAGCAATCCGGTAAATTTGGTACTATTGGTTATTAATTGTTTTTAAGGAGTCAAACATGCGCACATATTTTATCGCCGGTAACTGGAAAATGCACAAGACCGCCTCGGAAGCTGTCGCTCTTGCAAGCGAACTCGTCAAGGAACTCAAGGACGGTCCCCACAAGTATATGATCGCTCCGTCCTTTACTGCCCTCGATGCCGTGTCGAAAGTGGTCAAGGGAACCAACATCCTCCTCGGAGCCCAGAACATGAGCACCGACGAATCAGGCGCGCACACCGGAGAAGTATCCGTTCTCCAGCTCAAGGATCTCGGCGTGCAGGTAGTCATCCTGGGCCATTCCGAACGCCGCCATACCTACAAGGAAGACGATGCTATGATCAACAGGAAGGTCAAGCTTGCGCTTTCCCACGGCCTTGAGGTTATCCTCTGCGTGGGCGAACTCCTTGAGGAACGCGAAGCCGGAAAAGCCGAAAAAGTATGCGAAGATCAGACACGGCTCGGCCTTGCCGGCGTTTCGGCCGCCGATCTCAAGAAAATAACCATTGCGTACGAACCCGTCTGGGCGATCGGAACCGGCAAGACTGCCACTCCCGAGGATGCCGACGCGATTCATGCGTTTATCCGCAAGATTATCGCCGACATGTACGGCAAGGCGGCAGCGGATGAAATTGTCATTCAGTACGGCGGATCGATGAAGGCCGAAAACGCCCAGGCCCTGCTCGCCAAGGAAAACATCGACGGCGGTCTTATCGGCGGCGCGGCTCTCAAGGCCGACACGTTCAAGCCGATTGCGCTCTGCAAGTAACATACGCATACCAGGTGCCCTGAAGGCTCCCGGCCGGGACAGAGACTGTGCGAGGGCGTTTTTTCCCTTGCACAACGTTTCTGTTTCCGGTATAGTATCGCTGAATTATCATTTGGAGTGATTTATGGGTATCATTAGCGTTTTCTTGCTCGTTGTGTTTGTTCTGGTTTGCATCCTCATCATCGCGCTGGTTCTTCTCCAGACTGAGGACGGCGGCGGTCTCGGCGGGCTTTTTGCCGGCGGCAGCAACTCCGCGTTCGGTTCACGCTCCGCGAGCGTACTGACCAAGGCTACCTATGTGATGGTGACGCTCTTTTTCGTTACCGCATTCCTTCTGGCTTTCATTAACAAGTCTCCTTCGGACAAGGGCGTAGAAGCTGCAGCGCTTCTTGAACAGGGCGGTACAGCCGCTGAATGGTGGAATGACGAAAACTCGGCCGACGTGTCGGCTGAAAGCGCCGCCGAAGCCGATGCTGCTGCCGAACTGCCTGCAGAAACGGTGCCCGTCGACGCTTCCGCATCTTCTAACCAATAAGCGGTACCGCTATGGTGCTGGAGAGTGTGTTTTCTCCGGGTCTTGTCAAGATGAACCTGGAAAGCCTCGACAAGGACGAAGCCTTCGAAGAACTTGTGGATCTTTTTGTATCCCGCAATCCTTCGGCATCGCGAGAAAAGCTGTTGTCTGTGCTTCATGCCCGCGAAGCGAAACTTTCGACGGGCATCAAGCAAGGTTTTGCCCTGCCGCACGCCCAGACGGATCAGGTTTCGTCAGTTCAGGGTGTTATCGGGATATCGCGCTCCGGCGTTGATTACGATGCCCTCGACGGCAATCCTGTTCATGTTATTTTTGTGCTGTTTTGCAGTGCCGATTCTTGCACCTTTCATTTGCGCGCGCTGAAAAAGCTTTCCTTGCTGCTGGACGAATCAGATTTTCTTGCAGATATTCTTTCCCAGACGAATGCAGAAAGCGTGCTGAGGGTTTTGTCCAGATACGAGGAAAAACTGGCAGATCACTAACAGATGGGAGACACGTCCTCGTGCAAAACTCTTTTTTGGATGAGGTTCATTCAAAACTCGAAAAGTTTTTAAATGAGCCTACTGTAGATGTACATCCTGTATGGATGTATGTACGCACCGGGAAAAACCAGTACGGTTTTTTTTAAGGAGCGGGGAGGTTGCTGTGGTTGAACAGGATGTTATCGGTCATCTGATGGATGTCGAGCGCCTGGCCTACGATTTGCTCTTGGATGCCCAAACCGAAGCCGATAAAAGAAAAATTGCCGCGAAAGAACAGGCAGAAAAAAACTTTCTTGCTCAGTATGAGCAGTCTCTTGCCGTTTTCGAGGAGAAATTTCTCCAGGACCGCACTGCATGCGAAACACAGCGCGAACAGGAACTGGCACAGTTCGACGCCCTTCTTTCGGATATTTCGCCTGATCGCGTCTCTTTTAACACCTATCTAGAACACTATTTTTTCGGTAGCTGACGATGGATCGTACCAGTGCCGATTCGTACGTATACGCAAAAGCCTGCGGGATGGTAGCCCGTTCCTGGACGGGCCCGAAAACGTCAAAGCTTCTTGAAACCAGACGTTTGCATGATTTATGGGTGCTTCTCTTTGGGGGCGACCTTCCGCTGTATCCGGAAGGAATGCTTGCTCTCATGATAGAGCGGAAAGCACAGGAACGCTCTATTTCCGATTTCATTACGCTTTTGAGTGCGTATGATTCGCCCGATCCGGTGTCCCTGGCGCTCATTTCCCTGTATGATCTTAATAATCTTAAGGCAGTATCTTCGGCCCTGTCGCTGGGACAGAAGGAAATGCCCTATATTGCAGACATAGGCGCCTATACCCGTTTCAATTTTTCGGCATGGCCCGATATTGCGCAGATAACAGCAGGTACTCCGGCTTCCTGGTACAACCGGGTTCCTTCCGCAGATGAACAGGTTCAGTGGGAAACCAGGCTTGACCATTTATATTATCATACCCTCTGGTCGGCTGTTCTTTCTCTGTCTTCGCAAGATCGAGCTTCCTGCAAAGAACTGATCAGCGAAGAAATTATTCTTCAGAATATTGTATGGGCTTTGCGCCTTAAGGCGAATTACGGTAAATCCGCAGAAGAGATCCTTCCGCTGCTTGCGTTGAACGATTCTTCGCTTCCGGGAGCAGATGCGCTGGTAGAACCCGCACGTTCCATTCTGCAGTGTCCGGTCGACTCTTTTGCCGAGTGGGAAACCTGGAAATACCGGTGGCTGCTCAATCCCCACGAAGAAGGCGTGCCCTGGCTTCTCGATCCGCGCTGGGCCCAGATGGCCGGGGACAAGAAGCTGTATCGGCTTGCGCTCAGAAGTTTTCATCGCCATCCGTTTACCACGGGGGTGCTGGTGTCTTTTTTCAAGATTAAACAGCTGGAAGAATATATGATACAGGTAGTTGCCGAAGGTATGCGGCTCGACGCAACACAGGACCAGATGAATGAATACATGGGAGATCCGCGGAATGCTTAGAACAACCAGAATGAAACTTGTTGAACTCATGATTCTCGCTCAGGATATAGACCGGGTGCTCGAATATCTGGGCAAACACGCCAGTTTCGAGATGCAAAACGGGACGGAAGCCGCATCCGGCAATCAGAACAATCCCGATCGCGACACTCTCGAGAATCTGCAATCGTGCCGGACCTGGCTGGGCATTGCCGATGCGGATTCCTATTCGTCGGAAACAAGCTTGCCGGCTCCTGCAGATCGCGAGAAGGCGTTATCTCTTATTGCTACAACCGAAGATCTTCGCACCCGCGAGCTGGAAATTGCGGACAGGCACAAGCGCGTCGTGTCTGCGCGTGATGAAGCACGCGCATTTGCAAATCTGAAGGTTTCTTACAGCGAACTGGAACACCTTACCTTCCTGTCTCTCAGGATCGGCAAAATCGATCCGGAGGTCGTCGACGAACTTCGTTTTGCCCTGGGCGACCGGGCGCTGATTGTTCCCCTCGGCGACGACAGCACGCGAATACTTGCCGCGGCTTCCAAAAAAGGCCGGTTCGCCCTCGACACGGAGCTCAAGCGGTTCGGTTTTGTGCCTCTGGAGATTCCGAAGGATTTCACCGGAATACCGGATGACGTACTTGCGGGCCTTGAAGCTCAGGTTGCCGAATCGGAAAGCGAAGTTGCGAAAATCGCCTCGGAGCGCGTTGCGTTTGCAGACTCTTGTAAAGTCGACCTTGTCAATCTGATTCTTTCTTTTTCCCTTTCTTCTAAAATTGCTGATGTCCGCGACACGCTTGAGTCTACGCAGCTTGTATACCGGATATTGGGATGGCTTGCAGAGAACGAGAGTTCTTCGCTTATGAAGGATCTGGACAATCTGACCGAAGGGAGAATCGCAATCCGCGTGTACCGGCCAGACGAAGTTCCTTCGGTTCAAAAAGGCCATGAAAAGGTTCCGGTCCGGTATAATCATGGCCCTGTAGTAAAGAGTTTTGAGCGGATGATTTTCAGCTATGGCGCTCCCTTGTACGGCACAATCGATCCGACTCCGATCGTTGCGTTCTTTTTTACGCTACTTTTCGGGATTATGTTCGGCGATGTGGGGCAGGGCGCCGTCTTTTTTTTGCTCGGCTTTATTATGCTTAGGGGATGGCTGAGGCCGCTCGACAAATGGCGGCATTTTGCTCCGCTTTTTATGGCGATCGGCATGTCCAGCATGATTATGGGCTTGCTTACCGGGGAATTTTTTGCGAACAGCGAAGTGCTCAGGCCGTTCAGCCGCTGGGTTACCGGATTGTTCGGGGAAAGCAGAAACCATATACTCGAGCTGATGCCGTCGCGCGAGGCTATTGACAAGATTATGTATTTCTTCGGATTTACGGTTGCGATTGGTTTTATTATCAATTCCATCGGACTGATTATCAATATTGTCAACAAGTTTTCCCTTGGCAAGCCTGCCCAGGCAGTTTTCAGCAAAACCGGGATATGCGGAGCGGTTTTTTTCTGGTATGTCGTGTTTATGGCCCTGCGGATTATGCTTGGAGGCGGTTCTTTTGCCTGGTACGATGCGGTAGCCATTGGAATCCCGCTGGTTCTTCTCTTTTTTGCCGAACCGTTTATCAGGCTTTTTGAAGGCCACCGGCCGGTGCTGGAAAATGGGCTGTTTGCTGCAGTCATTGAAGGAGTTGTCGAGGTTCTCGAAATTGTATCGACTTCGATCTCCAACTCTGTCAGTTTTTTGCGCGTCGGGGCGTTTGCGCTCTCCCATGCGGTGCTCAGTTACATTATATTTACCATGTCGGAACTTGTAGGCGGCTCGCTTTCGGCCGGCGGAATCCTGATCGGGATTATCGGAAATGCGGTAATTATTGTACTGGAAGGTTTGATCGTGGCAATCCAGGTTATCAGGCTGCAGTATTACGAGTTCTTTTCCAAGTTTTTTACCGAGACCGGCAGGGAATTCAAGCCCTTCAGGTTTACCTATAAATAAGGGAGCCTCTTGCAAAGCACTGAACCTTTTGCAAGGACCCCGATAGATCAAGGAGTATCATCATGAATCGAAAACTGCTTGGAGCCGGAGTATTCCTGTTTGTCTGTTCGGCCGGCTTGCTGTTCTCACAGGAAACCGCTGCTACAGCTTCCTCGACCATTGCGGGGATCAAGTACCTCGCCGCAGCGCTAGCCGTCGGTATTGCCTGTATCGCAGGCGGTATGGCGG
>SHOL01000292.1 GCA_004294945.1 Treponema sp. | reverse complement strand
GGACAGAATCAGGTATTTGATTACAAGACGTTTGAGCAATGGGCAAAAGAAAAGGGACTCAAGCGGAATAAATATGGCAAGTTATATGCAGCTTGACAAATGGCGGTTATACGTTGTATAATAGGGCTGTTCTTGGAGGGCTTCTTCCCGGAACATCCCGCCGCACGTTTACACGCTGTCTGGTTACACTGGACGGAGGCAAATCATGGACATTTTCAAAGAACTCGTAGGATGGGCTAAGGCTCATGCAAAAGAAGACGCGAACGTGGCAGAGTTTGAAGAACTCGTAAGCAAAGCCGCACCGCCTGACGATGCAAGGCAAGCGATTGACTACATCCGGGCAATTCCTTCTCTACGGTCTGCATTCGATGCAGCACTGAACAAAGAGTTTGACCGAGCAACCAAGAAGTACGAAGAAGAAAAGCTCCCCGAAAAAGAAAAGGAACTCCGAGAATCAATCCGCAAAGAACTGAACCCGGACGAAACACCCGAACAGAAGCAGATACGCGAGCTACGAGAAAAACTTGAGGCAAAAGAAAAGGCCGAAGCGCTTACAGAGCGAAAAGAAGCACTGCGAGCAAAGGCGAAAGAATACGGCGTTGATCCTGACATAGCGGCAGATTTTGCCCTGTACGGAGACGAAGCCGAAAACTTTTTGAAGCGCCATGCAGAGTGGCACAAGAAAGAACTGGATGCAGTCAAGGAGCAAGCCTCTAAGGCTGCTTTTGGAAATAGGACCCCGACCAGCGGTAGTTCGTCGAACGCAAGACCGCAGGCGGAAATTGATGCAATGACACCGAAGGAAAGAAGCGCGTTCTTCGCGAACGGCGGAACACCTTTGGTAGAGTGAGGTAATTTATGGCAAACACCCTGACAAACCTTCAGCCGACCCTTTACAGTGTCGCACAAGAAGTATCAAATGAGCCTTTCGGAATCATCGCCGGTATCAACACCGACTTTGACGATAAGGGCGTAGCAATCGGAGATAAAGTAACCGTTCCCGTCGCGCCTGTTCGCGCCGCTGGCACGTATTCTCCTTCAATGAACCTGAACGCGGGAAACGCTGGTGCTGATGCTACCGCGGGCAAAGTTGACGTTGAAATCACCGCAAACCGGTACACCTCCTTTCACCTTACCGGAGAGCAGGAGAAGAGCCTCCAGAATGGCGGGACAGACCAGGAATGGTTCCGCCAGATCATCGCGCAGGGCATGAGAACTCTGCGCAATGAGGCCGATGTTGCCGCGTATGCCGCAATCAAGAATGGCGCTTCCCGTGCGCTTGGTACTGCTGGTTCTACCCCGTTCTCGACTGGTGTTGATGAACTTGCCGACATGAACAACCTGCTTTATAATCTCGGCGCACCAATGACCGATGCGCAGTTCGTTATGAGTTCCGCCGCTCGCGCAAACTTCATGAAGACCGGTGTATATCAGTATGCCTACGCGAACGGTTCCGATGCTGATCGCAAGGCCGGTATTCTCTCCCGTGAGTTTGGATTCTCGCTTCGGGCGTCTGCCGGTATTACCAAGCATGTCCAAGGG
>SHOL01000291.1 GCA_004294945.1 Treponema sp. | reverse complement strand
ACGCCAGACATGATGCTCGTCCGCCAGTTCGCCCGTGTCGCCAACCTGTCCGCCCATCTCGGCGTAACAAACCGAGTTGTTCAGAACGACGGCAGTTTTGTTTTTAAGCGTGACTACCTCCTGCACGTCCGCCCCGATGTGGGCATGTTCGTAGCCCAGGAAATGCGTGGGCGTGGTGGTTTCGATCTGCGAAAGCGCAATGACTTCCTTCTTCTGCGCGGCGCGGGCGCGGGCGCGCTGCTCTTCCATCAATTTTTCAAAGCCGGCCGTGTCCACGGTCAAACCGCGCTCCCGCGCCATCAATTCAGTGAGATCGAGCGGGAAACCCTGTTCGTCGTAAAGCTTGAAAGCGAATGCACCTGAGATTTGCCGGTCGTGCCTCTCCAGCAGTTTGTTCACCTCTTCCTCAAACAACGCAATGCCGCGATCCAGCGTCTTGTTGAAGGCTTCTTCCTCGACGCGAATCACGTCTTGGACATTTTTCTTTCGCTCCCGAATTTCGGGAAAGACGTCGCCCATCGTGTCAGCAAGCACGTCCACGAGTTTGTAGAAAAACGGTTCCCGAAAACCGAGTGAGCGACCGTAGCGCACGGCCCGACGGAGAATGCGCCGCAGCACGTAATTGCGGTCGGTATTGCCGGGCTGGATGCCATCGGCAATCGCAAAACCCAGCGTGCGGATATGGTCGGCGATAACCCGAAACGCGATGTCAATTTTCTCCTGTTCCGTGTCACCGGCAACTTCGTTCCCGGGGAGCGCACGCGCCTCGCGTGCGGCGGTTGACGCCTCGTCAACCGCGCTAACGGAAGATTTCTCTTTCGTCTCAGACGAATTGGGAATCCACAGCCACGGATAGTTTTCAGTCCTTTCCACCACGCCTGCATCCCACGGGTTTCGGCAGATATAGTGAAATTTTTCTTCCAAATCAGACTGTCCGCGAATTATCCGATCAACCGATTCCTTTTCCCAAACGTGGCCGGTTGCACCGATGGCTTTATTGATGTTGTGTGCACTAGCGGATTTAATCCCCTGCAGAATTTCACTTACCGACCAGAAGACCGGATTGCCCGCTTCGTCCTGTTGTTTAACTTGCGGTTCAAACAGCAGATGAACGTGGTCTGGCATCACGCACGCTGCGTAAAGTTGATATTGGCGATGCTCGTGCGCATGGAGAACACTTTTCAGAACGAGATCCCGCTCAGGCGACGTGAGCTGGCGGCGTTCACGAGTGGTGAAAGTAACCATGTATTTGGCCCACGGCCGCTCGAAATGCGGAAGGTTACGACGCGAGTATTTCGTGTCGGCTGTGCCGGAAATCACCAGCGCGGGTAGCGCGTCGGTACCGCCCGCGAGGGCGCGGTCGGGAACACGCGAGGGCGCGTGTGCTCCCCCGAAAGTACCGCAACCCGGCAGCGTGCTACCGTATTTCTTGCCGCACAACCGCTCCAGCTCGTCGAAAATCGGACGGAAGATGTCCGTCTCATAATTGGAGATTCTCGCGTTGGTAAAATCCGTCAGCCCTTTCGTGCCTTGGATGATGCTGGTGACGCGTTCGAAACCCAT
>SHOL01000113.1 GCA_004294945.1 Treponema sp. | reverse complement strand
TGTCCATCCCGCTCAATGCGAACTCTCCAGCGGGCCACGCTCGCCCCTCAGCTGACCCCGCGCCCTCCCGGGCGCGGGGTCTACCGCCTTCGAAAAGCCCTCACACCAATTCTGTCCCTCCTGCCTCCAGACCAATTCTGTCAAACCCGCTCATGACGAACACTCCCGCGGGCCACGCTCTTGCGTGCACCGCTTCCGCGTTCGCCCCTCATCCGTCCCCGCGCCCTCCCGGGCGCGGGGTCTCCCGCCGTTCTCCTGCCTCCACACCATTCTGTCAAACCCGCTCATTGCGAACTCTCCAGCGGGCCACGCTCTCGCGTGCACCGCTTCCGCGTTCGCCCCTCAGCCGTCCCCGCGCCCTGCCGGGCGCGGGGTCTCCCGCCTTCGAAAAGCCTCCACACCAATTCTGTCAAACCCGCTCAATGCGAACTCTCCAGCGGGCCACGCTATCGCGTGCACCGCTTCCGCGTTCTCTCCTCAGTTGTCCCCGCGGCCTGACGGCCGCGGGGATCTCGCCTCAAAAAAAATTTATCCACGCTAAAAAAATATTTATCGGGGAGCGCGCCCAGTCAAACGCATTCAATCGCCTCATCAGTGACGGAAAACCGTGACATGACACAGAAATCTGGAAAACCCTATATATCTTCTATATTCATACTTTTTTATTCTTCTATGTGTCATAGATAAAATAAAAGAATAAAGAAATAAGAGCGTGATTCATTTCTTTGCTTCCTCTTGCCTCGGATAGTGTCCAGTTGTAAAAACAAAAAGCGTTCAGGCCGAAAATCAGCCGGAACGCCTCCTTTTAGTGTCATTCTTTCGTGTCATTAGAAGAGGGGAGCACGGGGGAGAAGGAAAGAAACCAGATAGTCCAGAGATACAAAATGATAAAACTCACCCGTTTTGACGAATTGACAGCCAGATGCGATACTGAAACCAGATGGAAAATGACACAAACGCAAACATTGAATTCGGCACCTGCTCATGGAACTACGATTCTTGGATAGGTCTCGTGTACACCAAAAAAGCCGCATACTCTGCCGCCTATCTCAGCGAATACAGTGCGCACTATCGCACCGTCGAAGTGGACAGCTGGTTCTACAAACTCCCGGAAGCGGACGACGTCGCCGAATACCGCGCTCGCACGGACGACGGATTTTCCTTCTCCTGCAAACTCGGCGAATCCATCTCCCTCACGCACGAGCGAAGCAGGGACAAAACAGCCCCGCTTACGCCGAACCCGGACTTCCTTTCGGTCGACGTATACCGGCGCTACATCGACGCCCTCGCGCCCATCCGGGACCGCATCTTCCTTGCTGAACTCGAGTTTGAATACCTCAACAAACAAAAAATGGAAAGCCTTTCCGCATTCATGAAAGCGCTTGAATCATTCGTACGCGCACTGGAAACCGCAGGCATACGTTCCACCGTTCCGCTCGGCATCGAATGCCGGAACAGCAACTACCTCAAGCGCGAATACTTCCAGTTCCTGAAAGACCACGGCATAGCACACGTATTTTCTGAAAAACTGTATCTCCCGCACATCTACGAACTATATAGCCAGCACGGAGACCTCATCGGCGACCGCGCCGCCGTCCGTCTCCTCGGCGGAGACCGCAAAGAAATCGAAGCGAAAACAAAGAATGTTTGGAATAACATAGTCGACCCGAAACCCGACCTGATCGAGATAGCACTCATGCTCCGCGACCTTGCCCAAGGAAGCCGTCTGGTCAAGGTGTATCTCAATAATCACTACGAAGGATCAGCGCCCAAATCAATCGAACGCCTTCGAGCCCTTCTGTAACATCCATTATTTCAACGACACCCCGATCCAACCTCTGGCCTTGCTCGTTCGCTCCTTCCTGATCCCCTTATTCTGCAAATGGATCGCGAACACCCGCTGCGCATACGGCCGCTCCGAATTCTTCTCACACCACGCAAGGTACTCCCGGTAGAGATCTGCCGACGTCACCCGCAAATATCCCGTCCGGTCCAAAATACAGCATTCCGAAAGGAACGACCCGATCAAATCCATCTCCTCCTGGTACTCGCTCGTCGCCTGTTGCACCTCGACCGGCTCGCCGAGCCGCTCCTTCTGCCACAACAGACAGCCCTCGATCATCCAGTTCAGAATGCCCGACTTTTCTGCTGCAAGCTTCGCCATCAAAGAAGGATCGCGTTCCTCATACGGAATCGTCACCATAAACGGAATCAGCCGGATTCTCCGCCATATACCCAAATCATTTCCCTTAATGACCGGCTTATGGTTCGTCGCCATAAAAATCTTGAACGTCGGCAAAAAATCAAAATATTCCCCGTACAAAAAGCGCGCCGTCATCGCATCCTGTCCGGTCACCTGCTTGATCAAAGGCTCGCTCAGCCGCCGTCCTTCTTCTGCTTCAACCGTCGTTACAAAGCGTGCGCCCCGCAGCCGGGCGATATCGTTCGACATCGTATTCCCGTTCTTCCGCATAAACGTCTCCGTCTGCGTCGACATCGCGTATTCTCCCAGGATATCCATCACCGCATTCAGAAACGTACTTTTCCCGTTCGCACCCGAACCGTACAGAATAAACATCACCTGTTCGCTCATGTCCCCCGTCAGCGCCCATCCGACCGCCTTCTGCAGGAACAGCATCAGGTTCCGGTTCCCGTCGAGAATCCGCGATAAAAACGAAAGCCACACCGGACACGACGCCCCGGCAACAAACTCAACCGCCGCGCACTTTGTCAGATACTTGTCTTTCATCGACTCCAACAGTTCGCCTGTTCGTAAATCGATAGTTCCGTTCCGTACATTAAAGAGAAACGGCTCTTGATCGACCTCGCCTGGGGTTAAGCGCATCGCGCGCTCGAACGACGCCGACTCCACAAGCGCCTGCCGTCTCCTGAGCGACTCGGACTTCACCACATGGGAGGCAAGATCGACCGCGCGCTTGTGGTCTTGAATCGTCGCCACCTGTAGATACAGCCCGCGAAGAAAATCCTTACACAGCGCAAAAATTTCCCCGCAGTCGTCCGGCCGCCACGACCGGCCGTCCCAGATAAGCCACTTCTTCCAGGCCATACAGTAGCGGATCCTGTCCCGGTGCGCTTTCACAAAGAGCTCCGCATTCGTCAGGTCGGTAAACTGCTCCCGCCCCGCGACAAGATCATCCAGCCTCAGCTGGAGCGCGTCGTATTCGATATCTATGCTCTTCGACTCATCGCTCACAAATACCCATGCTCCTGTAACGCCTCATAATACAACGCGTACCGCTTCTCGAAATCGGTGCAATACGCGTCTCCGGAAAACGCTGTACGGTACAAAGTTACAAGAGAGCCCGGCTTGTTCCGGTACTGCTCCTTCAAAAAAAATACCATGACGGTCAATACCTTCATCGGGATCTTGTTCGCAAGCTTTTCGTACACAATCTCGTAAAACTCAGCTTCGGTAACTTCATTCTCCGCGAACTCGAGAAGCCGCATCGTTTGCCAGCTTGTACGCATCTTTCTCTGTCTCGCGCTCATGATCCTTCCTCGGCCACAAACACGCGCACCGCATCCCCCGGCGCCTGCCTTCCGTCATCGAAGCCAAGATACACCCAGAACACCCACCAGCCGGCAACGTCCAGCTCGCCTGAGTCAATATCGTGGTACACAATCCCGCGCGAGGCATCCTTCACCAACGCAGGAAAGCTTCCCCTCACGCCGTCCGGTTTACAGTAGCGTATTTCGCACGACACCAGATTTGAAAGCGGACCGCCGGTCCTCACCGTTAGTCTCAGGGCGGTCTGCCCCTTGTAAATATTCATCATACCACCGTACTCCGTATCTCCAGTTCCCTCGTCACCCGCGAGACAATCACCAGTTCCTCCTTCCCGAGAAACCGCCGAAAATGAAAAAACTCCCTGAGGCCGCACAGCGTCTGCACCATGCGCACTGCGAAAAGCCTTCGGGAAACAGGACACACGACGCCTGCATCCCCTGCGCAGTAGCGATTCACGCCGACCGCAGAGTGCCGGCGGCTCAACAGGGCAGCACTTACGCCTGCCACTTCCCGCGCCGCATGAACTGAACGGCTCATACCTCCAGTCCCGAGCGCATTTTCAAGCTGCACGCGGCTGATCCTCGTTTTTCTGGATATTGACCGGTCGGCATTGAGTTTCCCCTTAACCAGCCGCGCGAGACTCCGCCGCCACGCTACTGCGAACGAGACCAGTACCGCCTCAGGTATCCGCCTGATAATCCCCACCGATTCGTCAGACTCTCCCTGTACACCGCACCCGTTCGCTACCGTTCGAACAGTGTCAGCGACCCGCTTGATCGCGCGCTGTGCTTTCACCCCGTCACAGAGTGTCCGCTTCCACGAAAGTGTACGGTTTCGCAATTCCGACACGCCCGCGCTCCCCGTCACCATTCGGCTAATCGTTGCCGGAGGATTCACCGCACAGTAGGCGCTCATGATAATGTTCCAGGTGTCCCCGGTATCGCTAAACAACTCGGGCACTCCCGGATAGGTATCGGTCCACATCTTCTTGAACGTACCGCCGACGTCGTAATAGGTTGCAAGCCCCGTCTTCGCGTTATAGCCGAACCAGATTATCTGCTCTTCGCCGACATCTTCAGAAAGCGTAAAGCGCGAACTGTACCAGCTCGGCATCGTCGCATCGAGCGAAGTAATAGTTTCATCGCGCGAAAGCCGCGCCCCGGGCACACCGTCGTCGTCCGCATAGAGCACTGCCTGTCCGCTATACCCGCCTGAAAGATACGCGTAGATATAGGCCGTACAACTGCCGGCCATGTGTTCGCTTGCGGTAAAACGCCCCAGCCCCATCTCGACATCAAGGCCAAAAGGGACGGGGACTCCTTCATCGTACCAGTCGATCGTATTGAGCGCCCCGCGCGCAGGTGTCCCGATTACCGGGTCTACTACCACCGGATACGACGCCTCCGCTAGCCAGTCTTCGGGTATCGTCACCAGAAGCCGCGATCCTGTAATAGCAAGAGAGCCCCACACCGCGCGACCTCGCGCGTCTGTAATGCGCGGCCGGTAGATATGGCAGAATTTCCCTGTCTTGTAGGCGCCGTTCCGTTCCTTCCAGTACACCGCGTAACTGTCGATCACCGAAGGGTCGCACCGCATCCGGTGAAGGCGCATGTAGTCGGCCGAGGGCTGGCGGTAAAAGGTGAGTCCTTCCGGGAATGAAATATCTATCGGGATGACATTCGATTCAGGCTCTGCAAGCAGCACGACATCGTATTCGAACCGGTCCCCGTCGAGCTTGCGGAACACATAGCGGCTCCGTTCCTTCGCGTACGGCGCAAGCACCAGATCGGCACCTGCGCACCTGACAGTGCCCGCCCAGTCGTCATCCTTCCCGAACACCAACGATGCCTTTCCGCCCCATTTCGTAAGCGAGAACAGTTCGTTCTTCGCCCCCAATCGGACGGTACATCGAGAATCATGGACTGACTGGTCAAGAATGTATGTGCCGCGCTCTTCCCGGAACCCTCCGCTCACGAACCGGTGAAGGTGATTTGCCATTCGATCTGCAAGGTATCGACGCTCGTTACGCTCGCTGCAGGAGTGACCTGTGCGTAGGCAAGCGATACCGCCCCCGAGGTATTCCCGTTTAAAAGGCACGCCTCATTGATTCCCGAAGCATTCAGTTTCCCTGCTTCGAATATCGCCCGATAGGTAAGGACATTGCCCCCGGTCTCTCCGAATGCGCCTCCTGCGCTCGGATACCCCGCTTCAAGCGCCTTCATCGCGCCTGTCGGCGTATTGCACCGTGTATTCGTCTTCGGGCTGCTCCCGGTCCAGCCGGTGCCCACCTGGATATACCCTGAGCTGGAAGTGATCTTTGTCTTCGTCGGCGTTGCAAGCAACAAATCCGCAATCAAGCCTTCTCCCTGCCGCGTCACCGTATTGTGATGGTGCGAAATCATCGGCTTTCCCGGAAGGCCGAGCAGCCGCCGTATAAACGAAGGCTCATGCCGTTTGATCGACCCGTCCGGGCCGATAACGCACACGCGCACTTTCCCGCGCAATCTGTATCGTGCTTTCATTTTTCTCCTTAACAATTCTCCCTGTTTTATACGGATGCCGCGCCGCTTCGAAGCTGCGCGGCCAGTTTCAGTCCCACAATGCCGAAAAGGACGGCAACCAACACCGCAAACCACACCCATTCGCCGATCTTCCCCGCGAACAAAAGCCAGGTTGCCAGATACAAACATACCGGCTTGAAGCCGATCATCTTCGAGGGGAGCGCGACCATCCGCTTCAGCAAAAACTCCAGATGCTCGCGGACGCTGTACTCGTTAACGCCCCGTACTCCTATTTCCTGTGTCTTTGTATCTACCACTGTGCCATCTCCTGCGTCCGCCTCTTTTCGGCGGGTCGCGGAATATCGATGTATTGCGCAAACTCGCCGTCGAGTCCGAACAAGTCCTCTCCGGCATCCGACGCCGCGGCTAATGCCTTGCGGTCCAGTCCCCGGATCGCCATATCGTAGCCCCGCAACGCGTACGAATTGCGAAGCGAATTGATCTGCCTGATATCGGACTTCGGCTCGACCACATTCATCACCACGCCTTCGGCAATAACGCCTGCGATGTGTCCGACTTCCCCCTTGCGGAGAACTCTGTTTCCGTGCGGCCGGTCGTGCTGGGACAGAAAAAAAACTGCCTGCATATCCGTCACCGCAGGCGTCCGTATCGTAAAAAACTTCTTATAAAGATCCTCAGCGGTCGTCCGCACCAGAAAGCCGGTTGCCGCCGCAAGGGCGAGGCATACCGAGCCCGAGCAGTCCGCACCCGTCGGCAGTTCCTTCCCCCACAGATAGGGCGAGCGGAACTGCAACAGCAAAAAGTAAATGTACCGTTCCTGTTCGTTCATGCGCGAAAACTGATCTTTCTCCGCCTCCAGTACTCGTGTCCAGTTGATCAGGGTTTCCCTCCTTTCAAAAGATTCATCGCAATGGTAAAGACGCACATCAGGGTAGAAATGCACACCGCCCACAGCGATACGGCAAGATTCTTTCCCCCCTTGTGTCCCTGCAAATGCTGTTCAAGAAGCCGGGCAGTTGCGCAGATCGTAGGGTCTTTCTGGCATGCCGACTGGTCCGACTCGAGCACCGAAAGGCGCCCGAGCGACTGATCCTTGAACTCCCGCATCTCTCCGCGAAACATCTGCGTTTCGCACCGGAACTCCTGCATATCCTGGCGCAGTCCATTGATGACCTGCACCGTATCAGCAAAAATTTTCCGGTCTCCGTCTGTCACGTTTCATCCTCCTCCAGAGTGAACGAGGCTGTAAAAGCCTTCCGTTCGTGGTAACGGAGTTCCATCCGGACAATCCGTGCCCGGCCGGTTTCAAGTCCGTCCCCCAGCTGAATGCGCACCGCCGCGCCGACTCGTGCATGAAAGACCGGCCGGTTCGTGGTCACAAAATATCCCTTGCGGAAGCGTTTCAGTTTCGCAAGGAGCTTCTCGGCAAAGAGGAGGTAATAGGGTTTCCCGCCGTGCATGCTGTCCGACAGGTAGGGGGTCGTCACATGCTCGGCGGCGGTTCCTCTTTGAGCTACTTCAAAATCATCACAAAGATAACAGCAAAAATTCTGTTCGCCCGCTATCGCGTTTCCGCGGATCGAAGCGGCGGTCAGCAGGGTATCGCTATCGGCGGCAAGCTGAATCTTTGCGTGGTCGCGCGAACTCGACCCGTCGTAATGGACTATTCTGAGCGCGCTTCCTGTTGTACTAATGCGTGTTGCAAACATCGCTTCGGTATCCACGTCTTCGGCGTAGACCACCGGCACGGTCTTCCCGTTTCCTTCATCGATGCGGAACGGCGCAATGTATCCCGGCTCTTCGATCGCCCGTTTGCAGCCGTTCGCCGAAAACGGGTAAGAGGGCGTGAGCGCTGCATCATAGAGCACCGGAGGATCGCCATACCGCCACAGCTCCCGGTCGGCAAACTCGCGGTACCGGGTCCACTTGAGGCGCACGGTATTGCGGTATCGGGATACCAGATCGTAGCTTCTGATATGCGTCACGTTCGAACTGTCGAAGGTGTACTGCACCGGATCGACCGAATCTACAAACACGAGCGGTTTCTCGATCGCCGTTTCAAGATGCGCGTTGTAGACGAACGCAATGTCCGAAAGTTCATCCCACACCGAGCGCGTCAGTTTTACAAACGGAAGGTAATCAGAGATGGTCGAGCAATCGATATCCTGCACGCTCAAACCGCTCCTTCCAGCTATACGATGGACGAGCGACGATTCGGGAAACTCTTTGGTGCACACCGTGCAGTGCACCAGCACTTCAGGGTTATTCCAGTCTTTGTACCTGTCCGTCTTCTTCAGTTTGTCCGAAAGGTCTACAAGGCGGACAGAGCACACGCGGCCCGAATACCCGGTGGCGGTTTGCTGGAAGCCGCTGTCATCAACATGGAGG
>SHOL01000112.1:1084-8447 GCA_004294945.1 Treponema sp. | reverse complement strand
TTTCAAAAGTAACCGACTTTTGAAATCGGCTCAGATAACTCTCCGCGATTTCGCGGAGCACTGTTTTCTTGTCTCCCGGATTCGTAACGACTTCCGGATACAAGCCGTACACTAGACGGGTCGGTATCATTCTTTTTTCAGTAAGCTGTCCGTGTTCTTCTACCATTTCGCCGAACGACAATGGATAGAGGCGTATTTCCCGTTTGCGCCCGGTAAGCGGTTCGTTTACGCTGTTGTTCAGGTCGAACGAAGAGGATCCCGGGGCAATTTTACAACTATTCAGGATTACTATCCTGAATAGTTGTGATTGGCAAAACCGGTTCTGATGCCGGAAGCTCCTCAACTTTACATTTTTCGTATTACTGTTATAATCGTGGACAGTATGATCACACTTGTGGCGCCGTGCGCCATTGGGGCCGAAAAGGTCCTTGCCAACGAACTGAAGCAGCTCGGCTTCAGGACGGTTCCTGCCGAGCGGCCCACAGTCGGGCGAGTCGCATTTCTTCCCGGAGATCCTGACGTAACCGGCGCGGGCGCAGATAGCCCGGGTGAGGATGCCGCAGCCGCCGGCTCCGGCGCCGTCCATTCTGCCGCCGATACTTCGGCCCTTTTTCGGGCGGCCTACCGGGCCAATCTGTGCCTCAGGACAGCCGACCGGGTGTACGCGGAGCTTGCCAACTTTCAGGCAACCGATTTCGACATGCTGTTCGAAGGCGTGCGGGCTGTTTCCTGGCAAGACTGGTTCCGCAAGGACGTCAAAGTTATTGTAGACAAGGTGCGCACGCACCAGAGCGCGCTTTCGAGCGAGCATTCCATTCAGGGCGTAGTGCACAAGGCGATATACGAAAAACTGGGTTCGCTCTGGCGCATGAAAATGCTCCCGGAAACCGGAGACGAGGCGACCGTCCGCGTGTATATCGAGCGAAACCGTGCGAGCATCCTGCTGGACCTTTCCGGCATGCCGCTCCACCGGCGCGGCTACCGCACGGCGGGCGGCGAGGCCCCGATCCGCGAGACGCTGGCGGCTATCCTTTTGCAGCTTGCCGGCTGGCGGCGCAAGAATCCGCTGCACGACGCCTTCTGCGGCTCGGGCACGATTCCGATCGAGGCGCTTCTGTATGCCCACGATATTGCACCGGGGCTCGGCCGATCTTTTGCGCTTGAAAAACTCGTTCCCTTTACAACAGCCGCAGCCCGCGACATGATCGCGAACGAGCGGAACCTGGCGGCGCTCCGCATTCGAACCGACTGTCTGGTGCGGGTTACCGGCAGCGACATCAACCCGGCGGTGCTGGTAAACGCCCGGGCAAATGCCGAGCGTGCCTGCGTAATCGCCGGCCGCGCAATGCAAGCCGCAGGCTCGGATGCGAAAATACCCCGGCCGGACTTTGCACAGGCAAGCTTCGACGAGCTTGCAGCTCCGTACGACACGGGCTTGATCCTGTCGAATCCGCCCTGGGGCGAACGCCTTGCAGACAGCGAAGAAGCGCGCAAGCTCTATTCGTCGATGCATTCGCTTTTTAACGATTTTCCCGGCTGGAATTTCGGCTTTATTACCAGTCACGACAGCTTCGAGGATGCAATCGGCCGCAAGGCGGCTAAAGCGCGAAAACTGAAAAGCGGCAATCTTGACACCGTTTTCTATTTGTACGAGAAGGAGTAACACCCCATGGCAATAGTCGTTGAACACGGAAAGCGGAGATACGAAATTCTGGAAAAGGCACTCGACATTTTTGTCGAGGAAGGCTACGAAGACGCAACCTTCCAGAAGATCGCCGACCGTTGCGGCATAACCCGCACCACGCTGTACCTCTACTTCCGCAATAAACGAGAAATATTCGTGTGGAGCATCAAGCAGCTCACCGACGCCGTGGAAGAAGACTTGCGAGAAATGATCGATTCCGACGTCTTCAACTGGCCCCAAAAACTCGAAACCGTCCTCCACACGATTATCGACCGCTGTACCGAAAACCGCCGACTGTTCAACGTGGTGCTGTCCTACCTCCTGCAAGCCCAGAAAACCGGCAAGGATCCAGACACCCGCGTTAAACGCCGCACCATCCGCCTTCGCCACCTCCTTTCCCGCCTCCTGATCGCCGGCCGAAACGCCGGACAGTTCCGCGTAGCCAACCTCAAGGAAGCAAACGACCTCCTGTACGGCATGATCGAGGCTGCCATCTTCCATATTGCCATTCTGGACCGCACTCAGGCTGACGACATCAAGGCCGCCATCTCTCTTGCCGTAAAAGGCTTCACTGTTTCGACATAGTCTTGACTTTTGTCATAAAAAGCGTACAATGCCTCCATATATTCGATATGACGTTATGACGAAAAATGTCGAAGTGGAGGTAATTCGGTGCCAGTTTTCTTGTTTCCGGGGCAGGGCGCCCAGTTTCCCGGTATGGGAATCGACCTGTATGACGCAGATCCGCATAACCAGGCGGGAGTCCGGACGCTGTTCGACCGCGCAAGCGACGTATGGGGCTCAGACATTACATCCCTGCTGTGCTCCGATGCCGAGATTTTAAAACGTACCGATGCAAGCCAGCTGGCTATTACTGTCGTGTCTCTCGCTGCAGTGAAAGTCCTTGCCTGGCGAGGCGTCACTCCAACAGCTTGCGCAGGTTTCAGTCTTGGAGAATATCCGGCTTTGTGTCTGGCCGGCGTCCTTGACGAAGAAGAAACCCTCCGTCTTGTAGCAGAACGCGGCCGTATTATGCAGGAAGCCGTCGATGCCATGGCATCGACGGCCGCCAATAGTGGCAGAGGGCCGGGGATGACGGCTGTTTTGGGGCTTTCTCCCGAACGCGTCGACGAAGTGCTCGAATCTCTCGCATCTGATGCCGAAACCATACCCGCACGCGCCGTGTGGGGCGCCAACTATAACAGTCCCGTTCAGACAGTCATTTCCGGAACCGGCGAGGGCCTTGCACAAGCCGAAGAAGCGCTCAAGGCTGCCGGTGCGCGGCGCTGCATTGCGTTGAAGGTGGCTGGTCCCTTTCATTCGCCGCTTATGGCCGAGGCAGGCGCACAGTTCGCCGCCGCGCTCGAACCGGTCACCTTCCGCGATCCTGTTCTTCCCCTGTTTTCGAACGTAACCGGCTCCCGCGTGTATTGCGGAGCTGAAGCTAAAAAGAACGCTGTGCAGCATATTTCGTCGCCGGTGCGCTGGACTGCCGAAGAAGCTGCACTTGCTTCCCTGATCGAGAATCAAAGTGGTGGGTCGTCCAATGGTTCGTCCGACTTGGTTGAATGTGGGCCCGGCAGGGTTCTTACCGGTCTATGGGCAGATTCAAAACTGGCGGGAACCTGCGTTCCCTGGGGCGAGCTTTTGGGCGCTCCGATACCTGGTGCATAAAGGACAAAAACATGTTGTTGAAAGGAACCAAGGCCCTGATCACGGGCGCAAGCCGCGGCATCGGCAAGGAAATCGCCCGCCGCTTTATTGAAGAAGGCGCGGAGGTGTGGGGCCTCGCGACCAGGCCGTCCGAAGGTGCAAAGGAGCTCGCCGCATTCGCTGCAGAAAAGGGGAGTGCGTATCACGAGGTGATTGCGGATGTTGGAGACCCGGACTCGGTGCGTCCAGCCGTCGAGGCTGCACTAAAGGAATCGGGCGGTTTTTCTGCGCTGGTAAACAACGCGGGAATTACCCGGGACGGGCTTTCGTTCCGCATGAAGCTTGAAGACTGGGAGTCGGTGCTTCGTGTAAACCTGACCGGTACATTCATTGTAACACAAATAGTATCATCAGACATGATTCGAAAACGCGCCGGTTCTATTGTGAACCTGTCGAGTATTGTCGGCCTTCACGGGCAGGGCGGACAGGTGAACTACGCGGCGAGCAAGGCCGGAATTATCGGTTATACGAAGGCGCTTGCGAAGGAAACCGCAGGACGGGGTGTGCGCGTGAACGCGATTGCGCCGGGCTTTATCAGTACCGAAATGACCGACGCTGTGCCCGAGGAAGCGAAGAAAACCTGGATCGAAAGCATCCCGATGAAGCGGGCTGGTTCAGTCAGGGACGTCGCTGACGCGGTAGTGTTTTTGGCGTCGGATATGTCTGCATATATTACCGCGCAGGTTATCGGCGTGGACGGAGGGATGGGAGCATGAAAAGACGCGTTGTTGTAACCGGACTCGGAGCGGTCACCCCGCTCGGAAATACGGTCGACGAAACCTGGGCGGGCATTCGCGCCGGAAAAAGCGGACTTGGTCCGATCACGCTGTTCGACGCGAGCGAATATGCCGTCCGGATTGCGGCCGAAGTGAAAAACTTCGAAACAGCTCCCTGGCTTGACCGCAAGGAAGCGCGCAAGATGGCACGTTTTTGCCAGTTCGTTACCGTCGCCGCAGCTCAGGCGATCGCGGATGCGGGCTTTACGAAAGAAACTATTTCTGCGGCAAAATCCGGCATCATGATCGGCAACGGTATCGGCGGCTTCGAGGTGATCGAAGCTTCAATGAAAAAATACTTCGAGGCCGGGCCGGGCCGGGTGCCGCCCCTTTCCGTTCCGATGTTCATTTCGAACGAGGGCGCGGGAAATATCAGTATGCTGTACGGTATTCAGGGCGTTTCCTGGACGCTTGCGACAGCCTGCGCTTCGAGCACGGATTCGCTTGGCATGGCGCTGGACCTGGTGCGCTCCGGCCGCATGGATGTATGCGTTGCCGGCGGTGCGGAAGCTTCGATTACCGGTTTCGGGATCGGCTCCTTTAGTGTGCTTCAGACGCTTGCAACGAGCTTTAACGATAATCCGCAACAGGCGAGCCGTCCGTTCGACCGGGATCGCGAAGGGTTTATCATGGGCGAGGGCGCCGGAATTCTTATTCTTGAAGAGCTCGAGCATGCAAAGGCGCGCGGAGCACAGATTTACGCCGAGTTCGCAGGCTACGGCGGTTCGAGCGATGCGTACCATATAACCAGCCCGAATCCGGACGGCTCCGGAGGCGCGCTCGCAATAACCCGTGCGCTCGAGGACGCCGGGGTAAAGCCGGAGGACGTGCAGTATTACAATGCGCACGGGACCTCCACGCCGATCAACGATCCGTCGGAAACGCTGATGATCAAAAAAGCGTTCGGAGATCACGCATATACCATGAAAGTGTCGAGTACCAAAAGCATGACCGGTCACTGTGTCGGCGCGGCCGGTGCGATCGAAGCGCTCATCTGCGTCAAGGCGATCTGCGACGGCTTCTACCCGCCGACGATTAACCTTGAGAATCCGGACCTCGAGCACGGCTGCGATCTGGATTACGTGCCGAACACAGGCGTTGAAGGAAATATCGACGTTGCCTGTTCGGGTTCGCTCGGATTCGGCGGCCATAACGGCGTCGTTGTGATGAGGAAGTACAAATGAGTACAATAGACAATTCGATACCGGCAGGCCCTTCGGCTGCTGCTGATCTTTCGCTGCCGGCCGTGCGGGCAATGGAGCGGGCCGAGGTCGAAGCCCTTTTGCCGCATCGGGACCCGTTTCTTTTTGTTGATACTATTGATGTTACAAACGAGGAGGAGATCGTTGCCCGTCATGTGTTCACGAAGGAGGAATTTTTCTTCCGCGGTCATTTTCCGGAATATCCGGTTGTTCCCGGCGTCATTCTGTGCGAAACCATGGCTCAGGCAGGCGGGGCAGGGCTGGTCAAGCGCGGTGCGCTTGGCAAGGATTCTCTCTTTTTCTTTGCATCATTGGACAAGGTGAAGTTTCGGAATCAGGTAAAGCCGGGCGACGAGGTAAAAATTATTGTAAAGAATCTCCGCGTCTCGGCCCGCATGATCAAGCAGTCGGGCATTGTGTATGTCGGCGAAAAGGTCGCTGCAGAAGCGGAATGGATGTGTCTCGTTGGAGACAAAGGAGCAGCTCAATGATTGTAAAACCGATGATCCGCAGCAATATCTGCATAAATGCGCATCCGGCAGGCTGCGCACGGGAAGTGGAACGGCAAATTGAATGGGTGCGTGCCAAGACGTCCTCTCGCGCTGCTTCGGGAAAGGGCACCCCGCAGTCTGGAGTTTCCGACTTGTCGGAAACTCCTGCTGAAGGCCGCCCGCGGCCTTCAGCCGTTCTCGTGCTCGGATGCTCTACCGGTTACGGTCTGGCAAGCAGAATTACCGCGTCATTCGCGTATGGTGCGCCGACAATCGGCGTATCCTTTGAAAAGGAAGGGAGCGAAACAAAGAGCGGCACGCCCGGCTGGTATAACAACCGTGCATTTGAACGGGCTGCGGCGAAAGCCGGGATACCTTCGTTCACCCTCAACGGCGACGCATTCTCCGACGAGGTTCGAGCGCAGGTGATCGAGGCGGCACAAAAAATGGCTCTGCAATTCGATCTGGTGGTGTACAGTCTGGCGAGCCCGGTGCGCACCGATCCGGATACAGGTATTTTGTATAAATCGGTGCTGAAGCCTTTCGGCAAGCCGTATACCGGTCTTACGGTCGATCCGATGACCGGCAAAATGAGTACGATGAGTGCGGAGCCTGCGACCGAAGAGGAAGCGGCGAATACGGTCAAGGTAATGGGCGGAGAGGACTGGGAACGCTGGATTGACCGGCTGGGTCAGGCGGGAGTTCTTGCTTCCGGCTGCAAGACGGTTGCGTATTCATATATCGGCCCTGCGCTATCTCATGCGATCTACCGCGACGGTACCATCGGGGGGGCAAAGAAGCATCTGGAAAAAACCGCAAAGAGTATAAACGAACGCCTGGCAGCGGAGTATGGCGGAAGCGCATGGGTTTCGGTCAACAAGGGGCTGGTCACGCGATCAAGCGCGGTAATTCCGATTATTCCTTTGTATCTTTCCGTTCTTTTTAAGGTGATGAAAGAAAAAGGCACGCACGAAGGCTGCATCGAGCAGATTGAACGCCTGTACGCAGAGCGTCTGTATGCGGGCGGATCGGTTCCGGTTGACGCCGACGGCCTTATCCGCATAGACGATTGGGAACTTGATCCGGTTGTACAGAAAGAAGTCGACGCGCGAATGGAAAAAATAACTGAAGAGAACCTGTCCGAATATGCGGATCTTGCGGGATACCGTCATGATTTTTTGGCCGCGAACGGTTTCGACGTCGAAGGTGTCGATTACGATGCTGATGTCCTCCGGATGGACACGATCTGATTTAGTAAAGGATGAAAACTATGGACGACAAAGCACTTATTTCCCTCTTCGAGCTTTTTCAAAAATCCGATGCTGCCGAGATGAAATATGCGGCGAATGGAACTGTGTTTGAAGTGCGACGCAAGGAAGCCTTCGCTGCAGTGAGTGCGGCGGCGGTTCAGAACCCGGGCGGCCCTGCTGGTGCCGGTGTGTCTGCTGGTGCCGGTGTGTCTGCTGGTGCCGGTGTGTC
Source organism: Treponema sp. (assembly GCA_004294945.1). Classification (GTDB taxonomy): domain Bacteria; phylum Spirochaetota; class Spirochaetia; order Treponematales; family Treponemataceae; genus Teretinema. The sequence goes on along the minus strand of SHOL01000112.1, from coordinate 1,102 downwards.
TGCTGGTGCCGGTGTGTC
>SHOL01000112.1:0-984 GCA_004294945.1 Treponema sp. | reverse complement strand
TGCTGGTGCCGGGATTCATCTGGTGTCTCAGAGCATCCCCGAAACAGTGGTTCCTGCTGCGCACACACCCTGCGCCGGCAAGGCGGGAAGTGGAAAGGACGGAGCCGGCTGCGAAATAATCAAGAGTCCCATTGTCGGAACGTTCTATCGATCCGCGTCTCCCGATGCTCCACCCTTTGCCGAAGTCGGAAAAAAAGTAGGCAAAAACCAGAAGCTTTGCATTATTGAAGCCATGAAAATGATGAACGCGCTAGAATCCGAATTCGACTGCGTCGTCGAAAAGATACTCGTAAACAACGGTGATCTTGTCGAATTCGATCAGGCCCTGTTCGAGGTGCGTAGAATATGATTAACCGGCTGTTGGTCGCGAACCGCGGTGAAATTGCTGTTCGCATAATCCGGACCTGCCGCGAGCTTGGCATCGACACTGTGGCGGTGTATTCCACCGCCGACAAAGATTCGCTGCATGTCAGGCTTGCCGATCAGGCGGTCTGCATAGGGCCTCCCAAGTCGGCACAAAGTTATCTTTCAATCCCTGCGCTGATTACGACCGCGGTACGGACCGGCTGCGAAGCGGTGCATCCCGGTGTAGGCTTCTTGTCCGAAAACTCAGCCTTTGCTCGCGAAGTTCGCAAGGCTGGTCTGGTCTGGATCGGCCCCGATCCGGACGTTATCGATATGCTCGGCGACAAGGTTGTTGCCCGTGATACAGCCCTGAAATACGGGTTGCCCGTGACCCCCGGTTCTCCCGGCCCGGTTTCTTCCAGAGAAGAAGCCATGGCTGTTGTCCGCGCGTGCGGATATCCGGTTATCATCAAGGCGGCCTCAGGCGGCGGCGGTAAGGGAATGCGTATCGTCTGGAAAGACGAGGATCTTGAAGAAAACCTGAAAATTGCGTCCCGCGAGGCGGAAGCCAATTTCGCCGACGGTACGGTGTTTATCGAAAAATACCTGCAGGACCCGCGCCATGTCGAACTGCAGGTC
>SHOL01000290.1 GCA_004294945.1 Treponema sp. | reverse complement strand
AGAAACATTCCGGCCTTAATCTCATTGCTGTGCTTATCAAAATACTGCATCATTGCTCCTCCTGCCTCGGCTCTGCTGTTTGCCTGATTTTTTCTTTCTGCTTTTTGGGTGAAGCCTCCGCCGGAGCTTCACCCTCTATGCCCTCGTCAATGTATTCCCGGACGGAAGACGGAACATATTTTTCATAGAGCTTCTGCAGGGAATCACAAAGCTCTTTCGTGAGATCCGCGTCCTTCTTTTCCATGTAGCGTTTTACCGCACGGAGCTTTTCGCCGTCCATTTGTATGGTAATGCTTTCTTTTTTCATAATGGGAGCCCTCCTAATACTCAAATCCGATAAAGGTGAAGCCGGGTTCAAGCTCCGGCTCCTGCCCGGTGAATTCTGGAATGTCAGCAAAGAGCTGGCTGTATTCCGCGATCTTGCTCTTGCCGAGCGAGGTAAAGTTGCCGTCATGGGCGGTGTCGCAGACAAAAAACGGGCCGCAGATAATGTCCGCACCCAGCCTTCTGTTGGGTAGCATTCCGTTTATCTTGCCTTCCTCATTGCAGACGGCAACGCAGCCGTTTGGAAAGCCGATGCATTCAATCAGCCCTCCAACCTCCGCCTGCAGGCTGGCAAGGTCATTTTGGATTTCCTTGACTTGGGGCGCCTGCCCCGGCTCAATTTTGAGTACCTTAATCCTGTTTTCACGCATAAAATCATTCCTTCTTTCTCTTTTTACGGCAGATAATTTCTCGGATTCTGCTTCACGCCATTCACCCGCACCTCGAAGTGCAGATGGTTTCCGGTGCTGCGCCCGGTGGAGCCCACCTTGGCAACGGTTTCCCCGGCTTTCACCGTCTGCCCCTCACGGACAAGAATCCCCGAGCAGTGACCATATAAAGTCACCAGCCCGCCGCCGTGGTCAATGGTTAGATAGTAGCCGTAGCCGGTGCTGCCATAGACAACGGTTTTCACCGTTCCCGCCTTGGCCGCACGGATGGAGGTTCCTTTCGATGCGCCGAGGTCAATGCCGGAATGTCCCGCCCATTCCCCGGTGAGCGGGTCCGTCCTGCCGCCGAATTCGGAGGTCACCATGGAACGCCAGCTCTTTCCAAGAGGGGAAATAAGACCGGAGCTGGAGGTTTCCGGTGCGTCGGCATAGGGTCTTGTGTACAGCACCTGCTTGCCGGAATCGAATAAATCCCGGTAGACAACCTCCCCTCTGGAGGAGGACGCGTCCACCACCTTGCCGTCCCCGGCATAGATTCCAACGTGGGTAATGTTCATGAAGCGGCCGTTGGGCTTGTGGCTCCAGAACACCAAATCGCCGGGAGCAAGACCAGATTTGGGAATCGTCAGCCCGTTGTCTACGCAATATTTTCCCTGCGCCGCAGCCGTGCCGGGCAGATTTACGCCCAGCTTTTTGTACACCCACTGCACAAGATAGCTGCAGTCGGTGTAGCTGCCCTGTCCGCGCAGCTCCTGGGAATAGGGGTCGCCAAGGCGGGAAAGCCCCAGCCGGACAGCCTCTGCGCCCCTTTCTCCGACAGGCAAATCAGAATAAAAGCCGTCTATCTGATCCGGCGCCCAGTCCTCCCACAACCCGGAGC
>SHOL01000289.1 GCA_004294945.1 Treponema sp. | reverse complement strand
AAATTACCCTGCCCCAGGCACCTCCCCCGCACGACGAAATACTCGCGTACGACAAGCCAGCGGAAAATACAGCGGCTGCAGAGACCGAAAAACCCGGAGCCGGCATCACCGTACTCGTGGCAGAAGACCATCCCGTCAACCGCAAACTCCTTACGGTTTTCCTGGAAAAAGCCGGTGCCGCCGTTATCCAGGCAGAAGACGGACAGGAAGCGGTGGAAGCAATACAGGCGCATCCTGTGGATGTCATATTCATGGACATACAAATGCCGCGGATGAACGGCTACGAAGCCGCCGTGTGGATGCGAAACAAGGGACATACCGTCCCGATCATCGCCTGTACCGCAAGCGCCCAGCAGGACGAAAAAGAAAAGTGCCTTGACTGCGGGATGAACGACGTGCTGCCGAAACCCTACAAACGCCAGGATGTAATAGACATGATGATCACGTACGGCCGCCAGTACAAAGAAACACAACAACACAACGCTTTAACAGGGGTCGCAGACGATCACCGACCCAATGCAGCTGCCCCGGAACGAATGGCACCCGATCCGGAGGTATTCGACCCGTTCTTCTTTTCCGACATTATGATGGGCGATCTTGAAAGCGCAAAAGCGCTGATAGGGGAATACCTGGAACAGACCGAATCGCATCTGGCTATACTCGCCGAAGACCTTGCAAGCGGAAATTCGAATGCCGCATCTCAGACAGCACATCTGATCAAGGGCAGTTCGCTCAATATTACGGCAAAACGGCTTGCCGACGCCGCAGAAAAAATAGAGCATGCAGGCAGCGTCCTGACGAACGAACAGAAGCACCGGCTTCTTGCCGAAGTACACACAGAATTCGGGCGTCTGGGCAAAGCGCTTGCAGCAGAGGGATACAGATGAAAAGACGTGCTACTTACCATACGCATACAACCTGGTGCGACGGACGCTCCTCGGCCGAAGACATGATTCTGTCGGCTCTGGAAGCCGGCTTTACGGATATCGGATTTTCCGCTCACGCAGCATGGAGCTTTTCGAGCGAGTGGCACCTGGATATCACTGCCTACGAAGGCTACGCAGGCGAAATCCGGAGACTTGCAGAACAATACCGCACCCGGATCACCGTGCGGCTCGGCTTCGAATCAGACTACATACCGGGAATAACTGCTCCCGACCGTTCTCTGTACGAACGATGGAACCCGGATTTTATTATCGGCTCGGTACACTATGTTCCAGCTCCGGCAGAAAGCGGCAGCTTTGTCCCCTGGTGCGTGGATGCGCCGACAGCCGAGGTGCGTCGGGGCCTCGAAGCCTGTTTTGGCGGAGACGGAAAACGGGCGATACAGGCGTACTTCGCCCAGGTGCGCAAAATGGCTGAGACTTGCGATTTCGACATAATCGGACATCTTGATCTGCCAAAGAAAAGAAATGGGGAACTGCGCTTCTTCGACGAAACAGCAGACTGGTATCGCGAGGAAATTGCGAAGACAGCTGCATCGATCGCCGCTTCGGGAAAGATCGTGGAATTGAATACCGGGGGGATCGCGCGCGGCGTCATCGAAACCGTGTATCCGTCAAAAGACATCTGCCGCGCGCTCAGCCGCTACAACATACCAATGAC
>SHOL01000288.1 GCA_004294945.1 Treponema sp. | reverse complement strand
AGAGCCAATTATGAAAGTAGACGTTACTGTAGCGGAAGAATATATGGGCGATGTCCTGGGAGATTTAAACTCCAGACGCGGACATGTTCAGGGAATTGACACGCGGCCAGGTGCCCAGGTGATTAAAGCTCATGTTCCACTATCCGAAATGTTCGGTTATGCCACGGAACTGAGGTCCAGATCACAAGGACGCGCTACCTACACGATGCATACGGCTTTTTATGACGAAGTTCCAAAAGCCATCGCAGAAGAAGTCATTGGTCGCCGGTAGGCCGGTAGGTTAGTTAACCGGCAACCGGCAAACAGACCGGTAAGTTAATTGGGAAAGCGCGGTCCTTAAATCATATCAGGCCGTGTTGATATAAAACCCGAATTAAATTAAGTGGGAGCCGCAGGCTCCCGACATTCCGGTTGAAGGAGGAAATAAGTTAATGGCTAAGCAAAAATTCGAGCGTACCAAACCGCACGTGAACATTGGTACTATTGGTCACGTTGACCATGGTAAGACCACCACCACCGCGGCGATTACCTTGTGTTTGTCGAAAAGCGGTCAAGCAGATGTCGTGAAATTCGATGAAATCGACAAGGCTCCGGAAGAGAAGGAGCGCGGTATCACGATTAACACTGCACACGTTGAGTATCAGACTGAAGCGCGGCATTACGCCCATGTGGACTGCCCGGGTCACGCTGACTACGTCAAGAACATGATCACCGGTGCTGCCCAGATGGACGGCGCAATCCTGGTTGTATCAGCGGCGGACGGCCCGATGCCGCAGACCCGCGAGCACATTCTGCTTGCCCGTCAGGTTGGCGTGCCGTACATCGTTGTCTGGCTGAACAAAGTCGATATGGTGGATGACGAAGTGCTGATCGAAGTCGTCGAAGTTGAAATCCGTGACCTTTTGAACCAGTACGAGTTCCCTGGCGATGAGATTCCAATCATCCGCGGTTCTGGTCTGAAGGCTCTGGAATGCGGCTGTGGTTCTCGCGATTGCCAGTGGTGCGGCAAGATTTGGGAACTGATGGATGCCGTGGATAAGTACATCCCGACTCCGCAGCGTGCCGTAGATAAGCCGTTCCTGATGCCCGTTGAAGACGTGTTCACCATTACCGGACGCGGTACAGTGGCCACCGGTCGTGTCGAGCGCGGTACTGTCAAAGTTGGCGACGAGGTCCATATTATCGGTCTGAAGGATGAAATCCGCAAGACCGTCGTCACCGGCGTAGAAATGTTCCGTAAACTGCTTGATCAGGCTGAAGCAGGCGACAACGTCGGCCTCCTGCTGCGCGGCATCGACCGCAAAGAGGTCGAACGCGGTCAGGTTTTGGCGAAGCCGGGTTCAATCACCCCGCATACCAAGTTTGAAGGCGAAGTTTACGTGTTGTCCAAAGAAGAGGGCGGCCGTCATACCCCGTTCTTCAATGGCTATCGTCCGCAGTTCTATTTCCGTACCACCGACGTTACCGGTGTAGCGAAGCTTCCGGAAGGCGTAGAAATGGTCATGCCTGGCGACAACGTTCGGATGTCAATCGAACTCATCACCCCGATCGCCATGGAAGAAGGCCTGCGTTTTGCCATCCGTGAAGGCGGACGCACAGTCGGCGCCGGTGTTGTTACC